>NZ_DATJMN010000324.1:0-15380 GCF_035508675.1 Dyella sp. | reverse complement strand
TGCTGACGGCGCCGATCTGGGTGGCTTCCACCTTGCCGTTCTTGAACACCATCAGGGTGGGAATACCGCGCACGCCGAAGTTGAGGGGGGTCTTCTGGTTATGGTCGATGTTCAGTTTCACGATGCGCAGCTTGCCCTCGTAATCCTTGGCCAGATCCTCCAGCGCCGGCGCGATGGCCTTGCAGGGCCCGCACCATTCGGCCCAGAAATCGAGCAATACGGGGGTTTCGGAGTTCAGCACTTCGTGGTCGAAGGTGTCGTCGCTGATGTGGGTAATCAATTCGCTCACCGGGGTCTCCAGGGTCAAGGCGGGGTAGAAGTTAAGACCGCGTGCCGATCATCAGATACACTAGTGGAAGTGCCCATGGGGCGCGGGTCGATCCGGAAGGTGGAGTGAATGCCGTTGCGGCATGTATTCCATTGCAGCGTAAGTCGGGATGCGATTCAAGCGATTCAAGGGCACCCCAGCTAACCCGGCCGGTATAGGCGAGGCCGCTTTACGCGCTGCTTCACCTATGCCGGTGGGGTATAGCCCACGCTATCGGCGCCCGCTGCGCCGCATCCATCCACCTGTCCCAAGGTTTGCCAGACTGACTGAGGGACCGGGCTCAAGCGCCAGGTCGCTGCCCGTATTCAGACTCCCTATACATGTCCCAGACCGTACTCACTGAAACTTTCTTTACCCAATTCGATTTGCATCCGCTGCTACAGCAAGGCCTCGATGAGGCTGGCTTTGCACGCTGCACACCCATCCAGGCGCTGACGCTGCCGATGGCGCTCACCGGCCGCGACGTCGCCGGCCAGGCCCAGACCGGTACCGGCAAGACCTGCGCCTTCCTGGTGGCGATGATGAATCGCCTGCTCACCCAGCCGGCCGTGGCCGAGCGCAAGGATTCCGATCCGCGCGCACTGGTGATCGCCCCCACGCGCGAACTGGCGATCCAGATCGAGAAAGACGCCAAGAACGTCGGCCGCTACACCGGCCTGCGCACCGCGCTGATCTACGGCGGTGTCGATTACGACAAGCAGCGCCAACTGTTGAAGGATGGCTGCGACATCATCATCGCCACACCGGGCCGGCTGCTCGATTACTACAAGCAGAACGTATTCGGCTTCAACGGCGTGGAAGTGATGGTGATCGACGAAGCCGATCGCATGTTCGATCTTGGTTTCATCAAGGACGTGCGCTTCATCTTCCGCCGCCTGCCGGCGCGCGAGCAACGCCAGGTGCTGCTGTTCTCCGCCACGCTGTCGCACCGCGTGCTGGAGCTGGCCTATGAGCACATGCACAACGCCGAGAAGCTGGTGGTGGAGACCGACAACGTCACCGCCGATCGCGTGCGCCAGCAGGTGTACTTCCCGGCCAAGGAAGAAAAGATGCCCTTGCTGCTCAACCTGCTGGAGCGCACGCAGGCCGAGCGCAGCATCATCTTCGTCAACACCAAGGCTGCCGCCGAGCGCATCACCGACCGCGTCAAGCGCCAGGGATACCGTGTCGGCGCGTTGTCCGGCGACGTGCCGCAGCTCAAGCGCCAGAAGCTGCTGCAGCGCTTCCAGGATGGCCAGCTGGAGGTGCTTGTGTGCACCGACGTCGCCGCGCGCGGCCTGCACATTCCGGCGGTCAGCCACGTGTTCAACTACGACCTGCCACAGGATGCCGAAGACTACGTGCATCGCATCGGCCGCACCGCGCGCCTGGGCGCCGAGGGTGATGCGATCAGCTTCGCTTGCGATCTGTATGCGATGTCGCTGCCAGAGATCGAGGAATACATCGGCCAGAAAATTCCGGTGGCCAATCTCGAGCCGGAACTGCTGGTGATGCCGACACCGAAGCAGATCGATCCGCAATTCGCCGCCGAGGCCGCTGCGGACAGTGCGGAGTTTGGCGACAAGGTAAAGCCACGCGAGGACAGCAAGCCGGCGGGTTCGCGCCGTCGCCGCAGCGATGGACGTGGCGGCGAACGTTCCGGCTCGTCCACGCCGCGGCGCGAGGAGCGTCCGCGCAAGCCGCGTGAAGAGCGTCCTGCTGCCAAGGCCGCTGCACCTGCCACGCAGCCGGCCGCAACGGCTGCACAGGAAAGCGCAAGCGGCGAAGGCAAGCGACGCCGTCGGCGCGGCGGTCGCGGTCGTCGCCCTGCAGGTGCGGCCCCGGTCACGGAAGTGGCTGCCAACCAGGCGGCTACGCCAACGGCCAACCGTCCGTCGCGGCAAGTCGTGGCGCAAACGCCATCCGCCCCGCAGGCTGCGCCGCAGAAAGTGGGTTTGTTCCGTCGCATCGCGCGGCTGTTTACGGGGCGGGAATCGTAAGTGCCGATAGACGGGAATCGTCAATCGGGAATCGTCAATCGTAAGAGCGGTTCGTGGAGCGCTTGAGTTACGCGTTCGTAACCACGCTCTTTTCTTTTCCGATTCCACACTGTTCTCCGTTCCCTTTATCCTTGCCGCCAGGCAACCAGCGCAGGACAGGGAAACGCGTGATCCGCTTCGATCAAGTCAGCAAGCGTTACGAAGGGGGACACGAAGCCCTTTCGCAGCTCACGTTCGAAGTCGCCAAAGGCGAGATGGCGTTCGTCACCGGGCACTCCGGTGCCGGCAAGAGCACCTTGCTCAAGTTGCTGGCGCTGATCGAACGCCCGTCGCATGGGCATATCTCGCTGGATGGCCAGAACCTGGCCAAGATCGGCCGCAGCGGCATTCCCAAGCTGCGCCGCAGCCTTGGCATGGTGTTCCAGGACCATCGGCTGCTGATGGATCGCACGGTGTTCGCCAACGTCGAACTGCCATTGGTGATCGGCGGCATCGCGCCGTTGGAGCGTGGCCGACGCGTGCGTGCGGCGCTGGAGAAAGTGGGCCTGCTCGATTACGAACGGCAGCTGCCGGCGTCGCTGTCCACCGGCGAGCAGCAGCGCGTGGGCATTGCGCGTGCGATCGTCGCCAAGCCGGACGTGCTGATCGCCGATGAGCCGACCGGCAACCTCGATCCGCAGTTGGCAGTTGAAATCATGAGCCTGTTCGCCGAGTTCCAGCAGGTCGGTACGACCGTGCTGATCGCCAGCCATGATCTGCCGCTGATCAAGCGCATGAAGAAGCGTGTTGTCGTGCTCGATCATGGCCGGCTGGTCGCCGATGTAGCAGCGGAGGAAGTGCTATGAGCGCACCGGCCGACCCACAGGCGCCCGCACCGGCACCAGCGGCACGTAGCGAACGCAGCCATCGCCGTCCTTTCTCCAGCTGGCGCGAACATCACGGCTGGAGTGCCGGCGCGAGCCTGCGGCGGCTTGCTTCCAAGCCCGTCGGCAGCTTGCTCACGATTGCCGTGATGGGGCTGGCCCTGGCATTGCCGCTGGCGTTCTATCTGCTGCTATCGAACGTGCAATCGCTTGGCGATGCGCTGGGGCGCAACCAGGTCATCAACGTGTTCCTGAAGACCGACCAGGTCGCTGGCAATGCGCAGTTGCTGGCCAAGCAGATCGGGCAGCACGACGGCGTGGCGACTGTCACCGTGAAATCGCCGCAGCAGGGTCTGGACGAACTCAGCAAGATGCAGGGCTTTTCGGATGCCTTGCATGCGCTGGACGACAATCCGTTGCCGTTCGTGCTCGAAGTGCAGCCGCAAGCCGGGATTTCCGCCGAGGCGGCGAGCCGGCTGGTGGACGATCTGCGCGGCATGCAAGGCGTGGACCTAGTGCAGGATAGCGGCACCTGGCGGCAGCGTCTGGACGCGCTGCTGGGGGTGGGCAATCGCGCCGTGCTGATCCTGGCGGCGCTGTTCGCGCTGGCCGTGCTGCTGGTGGTGGGCAATACGGTGCGGGTGGATATCACTAGCCGCGCCGAAGAGATCGGCGTGCTGAAGCTGATCGGCGCCAGCCGTGCGTTCGTGCGTCGTCCCTACCTGTATGCAGGCATCTGGTATGGCCTATTCAGCGGCGTGCTGGCGGTGGTGCTGGCGCTGGCGATCGAATTTGCGCTGGTCGAACCGGCGGCCAGGCTCAGTCAGGTCTACGAAGGCAAGCTGCACGTGGCCGGCCTGCCGCCCTGGCTGCTGGTCGCCGTGCCGGCCGCCGCCGCGTTCCTGGGCTGGCTGGGCGCGCGCCTGGTCAGCGCCTGGCAGTTACGCAAGGCCGCCTGACGCCGCTCCGGCACCGGGTCGGCGAGCGGTGAAGCCGTTCGCACCGCTTCGCCCGCTTCTGGGTCACCATAGCGGCTCTTTCTCCGGGCCTGGATAGAATAGGCGTCCTACAGGTGCAGGGGGCGCCTGCCGAATGAACTGCATGGAAGCCATGCAAGGCCGGGATGGTGGGGATTCTTTGATGAGTGCAAGCATCAGCAGCCGTGATCTCAGCGCCGCGCCGCGTGTGCTGGTGGTGGACGGCTCCAAGGTGGTCCGCCAGTTGATCACACGCGTGCTGCAGAAGGAATTGCCGCAAGCGGAAGTGGTGGATTGCGGTACCGGCGCCGAAGCGCAGACGCTGCTCGATCGCGGCGTGTTCGATTTCATCACTGTCGCCTTGCGCCTGCCCGACATGGACGGGCTGGAACTGGCGCGCTACGTGCGCGAGTCGGCGCCGCAGATTTACGTACCGATCGTGGTGGTGTCCGGCGATGTCGACGATCGCCTGCATCGCCGTGCATTGGGCGAACACGTGACCGATTACTTCGACAAGTCGCTCGGCTTCCAGGCACTGGCGGAATTCATCCGCGGCTACGTGCGCCCGGAAAGTGCCGCCGAGGGTGTGGTGCTGTATGTGGAAGACAGCCGCGTGGTGGCGCTGGCCACGCGCCGCATGCTGGAAAAAATCGGCCTTACGGTGCGCCATGTGGTGAGCGTGGAGGATGCGCTCGCCGTGCTGGAAACCGAACGCGCGCAGGGCGTCGTCGGCGCGGATGTCGTGCTCACGGACGTGAGCCTCAAGGGTGAATTGACCGGTGGCGATCTGTTGCAGCGCATCCGCACCCAATTCGGTTACGGCAAGGGCAAGCTGCCGGTGCTGGTGATGACGGGTGATGAAAATCCCGACAACCAGGCCGCGCTGATTCGCGCTGGCGCCAACGACCTGGTGGAGAAGCCGGTCGAGGAAAGATTGCTGGTCACCAAGTTGCTGTTCCAGTTGCGCGTGGCGCAGCATCTGCGTGCACGCGAAAGCGTGTGATCTCTTAAGGCAACAGTGAATAAGTATCGGAAGGCCCGCAGGCTGCGCCGCGCGGCTTGGCAAGACGGCCAGTCTTCCCAGCGTCACGCGACACACCCTGCGAGCCTTCCAGACATCATGACGACGGCGATACTTATTCAGTGTTGCCTTATGATCCGTCGATGGCGATCGAACAACCCATCAGCCCGATGAGCGACGAGGAACGGATCAAGCTCGAGCCATCCTGGAAAAGCCGCATCGGCGATTACCTGCAGCGCCCGGAGATGCGTGCGCTGTCAGAATTCCTGCGTACTGAGAAACGCGCTGGCAAGGTGATCTATCCGCCGGGTCCGGAAATCTTCAACGCGTTCAGGCACACGCCGTTCGAGGCCGTGCGCGTGGTGATTCTGGGCCAAGACCCGTATCACGGACCCGGACAGGCGCATGGCCTTTGTTTCTCGGTGCGGCCGGGTGTGCCGCCGCCGCCGTCACTCGTGAACATCTTCAAGGAGATCGAGCGCGACCTCGGCATCCCGCCGCCCGATCATGGCTGCCTTACGCCCTGGGCGGATCGCGGCGTGCTGCTGCTGAACGCCGTGCTCACGGTGGAGCGCGGCCTGGCCGCCTCGCACCAGGGCAAGGGCTGGGAAGGGTTTACCGATGCCGCCATCGATGCTCTCAATCGCGAACGCGAGGGCATCGTCTTCATGCTGTGGGGCTCCTACGCCCAGCGGAAGGGCCAGCTCATCGACACCCGGCGCCACGCGGTGCTGAAGTCGGTGCATCCCTCGCCGTTGTCCGCGCATCGTGGCTTCCTAGGGTGCGGGCACTTTTCCGCCGCCAACCGCTACTTGCAGGCCAACGGGCAGGCGCCGATCGATTGGTCGCTGCCGCCGCGGGCCCAACTGGGCGAGGTCTAGACCTCTGGCCGCGCCAACCTCGCGCTAACCCGGTTCAAACCCGTCATTCACCGGCCACAGGTCATGCTTGAAGTTCGTTTTCCCGGCATCCACCCACATGGACAAGCCCGGGGTGGTTCATGTACTATACGGTACACAAAAGGCACCGGAACTCAGCGATGCCTTTAGCACTCCAAGTACCCGAGTGCTAAGCTCACCCCATCTTTCAGGAGGTTCCAACATGTCTCAAGCCTTGGTGACGGCCAATCTGCCGGTTCCCAGCCTCGTTGGCAGCCTGGACGCCTATATCTCGGCCGTGCACCGCATCCCGGTGCTCAGCCAGGAAGAAGAACAGGAATTGTCGCGCCGGTACCAGCAGGACAGTGACCTCGCCTCCGCCCGCAAGCTGGTGATGTCGCACCTGCGCTTCGTGGTGCACGTGGCGCGCGGCTACAACGGTTATGGCCTGCAGTTGTCCGACCTTATCCAGGAAGGCAACATCGGCCTGATGAAGGCGGTCAAGCGCTTCGATCCCGACCAGGGCGTGCGCCTGGTCAGTTTTGCGGTGCACTGGATCCGCGCCGAAATGCACGAGTTCATCCTGCGCAACTGGCGCATCGTGAAGGTGGCGACCACCAAGGCGCAGCGCAAGTTGTTCTTCAACCTGCGCAAGAGCAAGAAGCGCCTGGGCTGGATGAACGCCGAGGAAGTGCGCCTGGTCGCGAAAGACCTGGGCGTGCCCGAAGCCACCGTGCGCGAGATGGAATCGCGCCTGTCCGGCCGCGACATTGGCTTCGAAGCCCCGGCGGATGCCGAGGAAGACGCCAAGCCCGCACCGGAAGCGTTCCTGATCGACGAAGGCGCCGATCCGTACCAGAACGTGGCCGACGCTGACCAGAGCGACAACCAGCTCGAAACCCTGTCGAGTGCGCTGGAAAGGTTGGACGAGCGCTCGCGCGACATCATCCAGCGCCGCTGGCTCAACGAAGAAAAAGCCACGCTGCAGGATCTTGCCGATGAGTACGGCGTTTCCGCCGAACGCATCCGCCAGGTCGAAGCCAATGCCATGAAGAAGATGCGCGCGCTGTTCGCCGCCTGAAGCGACACTGACACGCCTGCACAAAACGGCCTCCCTCGCGGAGGCCTTTTTGTGTTTAAGTCCGCGTGGATTTCCCGCCTGGACAGTCAATGCCCTACATCCTGGTCATCGAAGACGACGAGATCACCGCACGCGAAATCGTGCTGGAGCTGGCCGCGCATGGCATCAGCGCCGATCGCGTGCACAATGGCCTGGAAGGCTTCCAGCGTGCATTGGAGCCACACTACGATGCGATCACGCTGGACCTGATGCTGCCCGGCATGGATGGCCTCACCCTGGTCAAGCAACTGCGCGAGCGTGGTATTACCACGCCCGTGTTGATGATCAGCGCACTCGGCGACGTGGACGAGCGTGTCCGTGGCCTGCGTGCCGGCGGCGATGACTACCTCACCAAACCGTTCGCACCGGATGAGATGGCCGCGCGCATCGAAGTGCTGCTGCGCCGGCACCGGCAAGAACACCCCGCGCAAACCAAATTGCGCGCGGCCGACCTGGAGTTGGACATGATCACGCGCACCGCTCGCCGCGGCGCGCGCGAGCTGACCCTGCTACCCACGGAATACCGGCTGCTGGAATTCCTCATGCGCTATCCCGGCCAAGTGCTGACGCGCGCCATGATCTTCGAAAGCGTGTGGGGCTTGCGCTTCGATCCAGGCACCAACCTGATCGACGTGCACATTGCGCGCTTGCGCCGCAAGGTCGACGGCGAAGGCGAGCCCGGATTGATCCGCACCGTACGCGGCTCTGGGTACCGTCTTGGCTAGCCCGGCCAAAAGCTGGTCGATCCACTGGCGCGCCACCACGTCGCGCCTGCTGCTCGCTTACGGCGTGTTCTTCGTGATCTGGGGCATGGTGCTACTGGGCTTCATCTATTGGGAAACCCGGCACTACCTGGAAAATCGTACCGATACGCAGCTTCGGCAGCAGGTGAACTACCTGCGCAGCCTTGACGAAGGTCAGATGCTGGTCGCGCTCAATGACTACGTCGTGCTCGAAGAGACCAACTACAACGCCTGGGGTTTGTTCGACGCCCACGGCAAGTGGCTGTATGGCGACATCCTGCAAATGCCGCCCGGCGTCAAGCCTAATGTCATGACCTTGCGCCTGCCCACCGAGCAGGTGGTAAGCGGTCCGTTTGCGCCAAAAACGGCGAAGCTCTCCGTGATTGCGACCCGCCTTGGCAACGGCCAGGTGCTGGTGCTTGCGCACACGACGCGTATCGCGGCCCAGGTGGGCAGCATCATCTGGCATGCGCTGTGGTGGGGATTGTCATTCACGTTGGTGCCTGGCCTGATCGGTGGCCTGATCCTCAATCGTGCGCCGCGGCGCCGCATACGTCAGATCGAGTCCGCCACGCGCCCGATCATGCAAGGCGATCTGCGCCAGCGCCTGCCTGTCAGCAACCGCGGGGACGAACTGGACCGGCTGGCCGCCATCGTCAACGACATGCTCGACCAGATCGAACGCCTGATGGGTGAAGTGAAAGGTGTGTGCGACAACATCGCGCACGATCTGCGCACACCGCTGACGCGCTTGCGCTCGCAGCTATATCGCGTCCAGCAACAGATGAGGGAAGACGACCCGCACACGGGGCTGATCGAGCAATGCGTCAGCGACATCGATGAAGTGCTGGCGCGCTTCCGCGCACTGTTGCGTATCTCCGAGCTGGAAGACCGGCGCCGGCGGGAGGGCTTCGTGGCGGTCGACCTGGGGCAAACGCTACAGCAGGTGTATGAGCTCTATGCGCCACTGGCCGAAGACCAATCCCTGCAGTTCGTGCTGGAGGCGGAGCCGAACCTGCTTGCCCAGGCCGATCCGGATCTGCTGTTTGAAGCCATCGGCAACCTGGTCAGCAACGCCATCAAGTTCACGCCGCCAGGCGGCCGCGTGATCCTGTGCGCCAAGCGCGACGCACCCGGCATGGCGCATATCGAGGTGGCAGACAGCGGCCCCGGCATTCCCGAGGCGCAGCGCCACGCGGTCTGGCAGCGCTTCTACCGCGGCGAGGGGGGTATCGATACGGCCGCGGGGCACGGCCTGGGCCTGAGCATCGTTGCGGCGATCGCCAGGCTGCATGATTTCGATTTGCGCATCGAAGGCGGGCAGGGCGGTACGCGCATGGTCATGGCTTGTCGTTGCTTTACAGCGTTATGACAGTTTTCATGAAATTTTTTTCATGCATGAAACAATCTTCATTCCCGCGAAAGGTGCTGCGTCGCAGCGATCCCGATAATAGGCGCCATCGTCAAAGCACGCTGGAAGCCATCGCATGTTGGGTCTGGTCCGCATCGCCCTCGCGCGCCCCTATACCTTCGTCGTCCTTGCCCTATTCATCCTGATCGTCGGTCCACTGGCGGCGCTGCGGACGCCTACCGATATCTTTCCGAACATCGGCATCCCGGTGATCAGCGTGGTGTGGAGCTACAACGGCCTGTCGCCCAGTGCGATGTCCGGCCGCGTGATCTACTACTACGAGCGCTCGCTCACCTCCACCGTCAGCGACATCGAGCATATCGAATCGCAATCGCTGCCCAGCATTGGCGTAGTGAAGATCTTCTTCCAGCCGGGCGTGGACGTGCGTACCGCCACCGCCCAGGTCACCTCGATCTCGCAGACCGTGCTCAAGCAGATGCCGCCCGGCATCACGCCACCACAGATCATCAATTACAACCCTTCCACGGTTCCGGTGCTGCAAATGGCGCTTTCCAGCACCAAGCTGGGCGAGCAGACGATCCGTGACCTGGCGCAAAACTTCCTGCGCCCCATGCTGATTTCCGTGCCCGGCACGGCCATTCCCACGCCGTATGGCGGCAAACAGCGCCAGGTGATGATCGATCTGGACCCGCAGGCGCTGGCCGCCAAGGGCCTGTCGGCCCAGGACGTCGGCAATGCACTGGCAGCGCAGAACCAGATCGTGCCGGTCGGCGATATCAAGATCGGTAGCGACGAATATACCGTCGAACTCAACGACAGTCCGACCGCCATCCAGGAACTCAACAACCTGCCGATCAAGACGGTCGATGGCGCCACCATCACCATTGGCCAGGTTGCCCACGTACGCGACGGTTCGCCCCCGCAAAATAACGTGGTGCGCGTGGATGGTCATCGCGCGGTGCTGATGCCCATCCTAAAGGGTGGCAAGGTCTCGACGCTGGATGTCGTGGCCGGCATCAAGAAACTGCTGCCGCTGGCGGAAGAGACGCTGCCTCCCTCATTGAAGGTGAAGCTGCTGGGCGATCAGTCGATCTTCGTGCGCAGCGCGATCGCGTCGGTCGCGCGCGAGGGCATCATCGCGGCCTTGCTGACTTCGGTGATGATCCTGGTGTTCCTCGGCAGCTGGCGCTCTACCGTGATCATTGCGGTGTCGATCCCGCTGGCCGTGCTGTCGGCCATTGCGCTGCTTGCCGTCTTCGGGCAAACCCTCAATGTGATGACGCTCGGCGGCCTGGCGCTCGCGGTGGGCATCCTGGTGGACGATGCCACCGTCACCATCGAGAACATCAATTGGCATCTGGAGCACGGCAAGGACGTGGAGACGGCGATCATGGACGGCGCCAGGCAGATCGTGACGCCGGCGTTCGTATCGCTGCTGTGCATCTGCATCGTGTTCGTGCCGATGTTCATGCTCAACGGTATCGCCGGCTTCCTGTTCCGGCCGATGGCGCTGGCGGTCATTTTCGCCATGGCATCGTCGTTCCTGCTTTCGCGCACGCTGGTTCCGACCATGGCGATGTACTTGTTGAAGCCACACGTGACGGAACGTGGCACAGGCGACCATCCGGAAGATCCGTACATCAATCACCACGAAGGTGACCAGCATCCTCCGTTGAAGCGCAGCGCGTTGCGTAGCGCCCTGGTGTCCTTCCAGCAGAATTTCGAGCATCGCTTCTCCAAGCTGCGCGATACGTATTACGGCACCCTGTCATTGGCCTTGGCGGCGCGCCGCCGTTTCGTGATCGGCTTTCTCGCCGTGGTACTGGTGTCGTTCGCGCTGGTGCCGTTCCTTGGGCGCGATTTCTTTCCCACTACCGATTCCGAAGCGATCGCCATCCACGTGCGCGCGCCGGTCGGCACGCGCATCGAGGACAGTGCCGCCGAGTTCGATCACGTGGAAGCCGCCATTCGCCGCGTCATTCCGCCGGATCAACTCGACAGCATCATCGACAACATCGGCCTGCCGCTCAGCGGCACCAACATGGTCTACAACAACAGCGGCACCATCGGTCCCCAGGATGGCGACATCCAGGTGCTGCTGAAGGAAGGGCACGCGCCGAGCGCGCAGTACGTCAAAACCTTGCGCGCCGTGCTGCCGCGTGAATTTCCCGGCACTACCTTCGCGTTCCTGCCCGCCGACATGGTCAGCCAGATCCTCAATTTCGGCGCACCTGCACCGCTGGACGTGAAGATTTCCGGGCGCAACAACGCGGCGAACGAAGCGTATGCCCTGCAGTTGCTGCGTAAGATGCGCGAGATCCCGGGTATCGCCGATGTACGCCTGCAGCAATCGACGGGCTCGCCACAGCTGAACGTGGATGTGGATCGCGTGCGCGCCGACGAACTGGGCATCACCGAGCGTGATGTCACCAACAGCATGGTGGCATCGCTGGCCGGCAGCCTGCAGGTGGCGCCGGTGTTCTGGCTCAATCCGCGCAACGGCGTGTCCTACGCCGTCGTCGCGCAGACACCGCAATACCGCATCGATTCGCTGTCTGAGTTGCAAAGCCTGCCGGTCACCTCGTCGGCCACGGGTGGGCAACAGATCCTTGGCGCGTTGGCGAGGATCAAGCGCACCGCCAGTCCGGCGGTGGTGACTCACTACAACATTGCGCCTTCGTTCGACATCTACGCCGCCGTGCAAGGGCGCGATCTGGGCGCGGTCTCCAGCGATATCCAGCACATCCTGAACATGGAGGCCAAGCACCGGCCCAGGGGCTCCATCGTGCAACTGCTTGGCCAGGTGACCGCCATGAATACGGCGTTCTCCGGCCTGCTGTTCGGCCTGCTCGGCGCCATCGTGCTGATCTACATGCTGATCGTGGTGAACTTCCAATCATGGCTGGACCCGTTCGTGATCATTACCGCGCTGCCTGCGGCATTGGCCGGTATCGTGTGGATACTGTTCATTACACACACCACGCTGTCGGTGCCGGCACTGACGGGCGCGATCATGTGCATGGGCGTTGCAACGGCCAACTCGATCCTGGTGGTGAGCTTCGCGCGCGAGCGCCTGGCCGAGCACGGCGATGCGGTCAAGGCAGCGCTGGAAGCAGGCTTCACGCGCTTCCGCCCCGTATGCATGACGGCGCTGGCGATGATCATCGGCATGCTGCCGATGGCGTTGGCGCACGAGCAGAACTCGCCGCTGGGCCGCGCGGTAATTGGCGGTCTGTTGTTCGCTACTTGCGCCACGCTGTTGTTCGTGCCCGTGGTTTTCAGCATGGTGCACGGCCGCGAGCAAGGCGCTACGGATTTGAACTCTGTTCCGGGAATTCCCCATGTCGCATAACCCCGCGCACGTCCAAGTTGTGCAGAAACCCCCGCGCCTGAAAGCGGTTGGCATCGGCGGCGCCGCACTCGCGCTGCTGGCTGTCGCGCTGGGTCTGGGCATCCGTTTCCACGAGCATCATGAGCTGGTGCAGTGGACCGATGCGCAGCTCATTCCCAGCGTTCGCATCGTGTCTGCGGCCGATCCTGCCAAGGAGCACACCATCACGTTGCCCGGCCACTTGCAGGCCTGGTACAGCGCCCCGATCCATGCGCGTGTCGGCGGCTACGTGAAAGCCTGGTACAAAGACATCGGCGACAAGGTGAAAGCAGGCGACGTGCTCGCCGTGATCGACACACCGGAACTCGATCAGCAACTGGAGCAGGCCAAGGCGGTGCTGGTCAAAGCGCAAGCCGATGCCAATCTTGCCAACATCACGTCCAGGCGCTGGCAGCATTTGCTCGGTTCCGATTCGGTCTCCAAGCAGGAGGCCGATGAAAAAGCCGGCGAGGCTGAGGCGGCGCAGGCCACCGTGTTGGCGGCGAAGGCCGATGTGGACCGATTGCAAGCGCTGGAAACGTTCAAGAAGATCGTGGCTCCGTTTGACGGCGTAGTCGTGGCGCGCCGCACGGACGTCGGCGATTTGATCACGGCCAACAACGAGAGCGGCCCGCAATTGTTTACCGTGGCCGACACCAGCCGCGTGCGGCTTTATGTGCCCGTGCCGGAGGTGGACGCCAATGCGATCAAGCCGGGCATGAAGGTGACGCTCAACGTGCCGGAACTGCCGGGACGCACGTTCCAGGCCACCTTGATCGGCAACTCCAACGCGATCAACCAAAGCTCCGGCAGCCTGCTCGCCCAATTCGTGGCGAATAACAGCGACGGTGCGCTCAAGCCAGGCGACTACGCCAACGTGCAACTGGGCCTGCAGGTGGATCCGCACATTGTCAGCGTGCCGTCCAGCGCGCTGATTTTCCGCGACCAAGGGGCAGAGGTGGCGGTGCTTGGGCCGGACAGCCGTGCCCATTTGCACAAGGTGCATATCGCCGTCGACATGGGCACCACCTTGCAGATCGACCAGGGGCTGAGCCTGGACGATCGCGTGATCGAGAATCCGCCTGATTCGTTGATGGACGGCGACAAGGTGCGCGTAGACACGGATAGCGACCAGCAGCTGGCTGCGAACGATGCGGGGAAACACGGTGAATCGGCACGCTAACCGCTTGATGGCCGCACTGGCTGCCGCGCTGCTGGGCGGCTGTTCGCTGGCGCCCGCTTACCACACGCCGACGCTGCCGCCGATGCCGGCGAGCTTCAAGGAAGGCGATACGGCCTGGAAAGTCGCCGCGCCCGCCGACGAAACGCCGCATGGAAACTGGTGGACGGTGTACGGCGACACCACCTTGAACCAGTTGGAAACCAAACTCGACGCCGACAACCCGAGCCTGGCGGCAGCTTTGGCTCGGTACGACGAAGCGCGCGCCTTCGAAAGCCAATTCAATGCAGGCTTGTTTCCGCATCTGGATGCGATTGCCGACCCGGAGCGTGCGCGCCAGTCGAACAACCGTCCCTTGCGCGGCAGCAACCAACCCAACGAATACGACAGCGACACGGTCGGCGTCGGCGCCAGTTACGACCTTGATCTGTGGGGGCGCATCCGTAACGAAGTCAGTGCGGGTCACGCGCTGGCGCAGGCCGCGCAAGCCGATCTCGCCTCGGCAAAGCTGAGTCTGGAAGCGCAGCTTGCCGGCGATTACGTGCGCCTGCGCGGCTACGACATCCAGGTACGCATTTTGCGGGACGCGTTGAAAGCCTATCAGCGCGCGCTCGTGCTCACGGAGAATCGTCATAACGGCGGCGTGGCTTCCGGCCTCGACGTGTCGCGCGCGCAGACGCAGCTTGAGGATGCGCAGGCCCAGGTGACCGACGTGCTGGCACAGCGCGCGCTGTCCGAGCACGCCATTGCGGCGTTGATCGGTGAGCCCGCGTCGAATTTCTCGATCGCGCAGGAACAGGACCAGCCCAAGGTGCCGGTGACGCCCGTCGGCATGCCCTCCACGCTGTTGGAGCGGCGCCCGGATATCGCCGCGGCAGAGCGCCGCGTGTTCGCCGCCAACGCCGGTATTGGTGTGGCGCGTGCGGCGTTCTTTCCCGATATCAGTCTGCAGGGCAGCTATGGGTTCCAGAACACCGGCATGGACAACCTGCTTGCCATCGGCAATCGCTTCTGGGCGCTGGGTCCGCTCGCCACACTGAATATCTTCGACGCCGGCCTGCGCCGCGCCCAGTTGCGCGAAGCGCACGCGCAATTCGCGCAAGCATCTGCGGAGTATCGCCAAACCGTGCTCGGTGCCTTCCGCGAGGTGGAGGACGATCTGGCGCTGCTGCAGCAATTGGGCCTTGAAGCAAGGCAGGAAGACCAAGCCTTCACCGCCGCGCAGCAGACCTTGAACATCGCCACCAACCGTTACCGCGAAGGCATCGTGAATTACCTGGATGTGGTCACCGCGCAGACGGCTGCCTTGTCGGCGCAGCGTAACGCAGAGGAGATTCGTACGCGGCGCTTGCAGGCCAGCGTGGATCTGATTCGTGCGATCGGCGGCGGATGGGCGCGTGATGTTTCGGGCATCGATGGCAATGCCACAGCGAAAACCCAGGCACCCTCATCCATGTAGATGCGTGACGTAGGCTGGGATGAATCCCACGGCGTAGGTTGGCGGTGAGGCGTAGCCGAACCCCAACGGTGCGAAGTGCATGGCGACGTT
>NZ_DATJMN010000323.1:0-6915 GCF_035508675.1 Dyella sp. | reverse complement strand
GGTTGGCCTCCACCATTTCTTTCTTGGCGCGGCGAGCCTTGGCTTCGCCCACCGACATGCTGCGGTTGATTTCCTTGATGTCGGTCAGCGGCAGGAACAGTTTCTTCTCGATGTCCAGCAGCTTCTGCTGCTCGGTATCGATTTGCTCGCGGTAGTGCTTGACGTTGGGCGACCACTTTTGACGTTTGCGGCCAAGCTCTTCCGCCCAGGCGAGGTTGCCCTCGTTGCTGGGGAAGGCTTTGAGGAATTCGGCCTTGGGCATCTTCACGTGCTTGACGAAGATATCCATCAGCATCCGCTCGTGGTGGCGGATGTTGCCCACCACTTCGCGCAGGCGGCGCACGAAACTGTCGATCAGCGCGGACGGCAGCTTGAGCTTGAGGAACTCCTCGGCCATCTGGTCGCGCAGCTTGGTCACCTTCTTGTCGTTGATGTCGGTGGCCTTGGCGGCGGCTTTCTGGAACTTGCCGTAGTGGTCGCGCAGCAGTTCCATGCGGCGCTTCACTTCTTCCGGATCGGGGCCGCTGGGGCCGGCTTCTTCGTCGTCGCTGCTGGCGGCTTCTTCTTCCTCATCCTCCTCCACCTCGGCGTCGCTTTCGGCGGCGGCGAGTTCAGCTTCGGCCAGGGCAGCGTCGGCGGCCTGCTCAAGGTCGGCGAAGCCGGCCAGGATTTCGCTGAGGCGGCGCTTGCCGTCCAGGTGCTGGTCGTATTCCTCCAGCAGCAGCTCGATGGTCAGCGGGAAGCTGGCCAGGGCGGTCTGTACCTGGGTGAGGCCTTCTTCGATGCGCTTGGCGATGGCGATTTCGCCTTCGCGGGTGAGCAGTTCGACCGTGCCCATTTCGCGCATGTACATGCGCACGGGGTCGGTGGTGCGGCCCACTTCGGAGTCGACCGCGGAGAGCAGCGCGACGGCTTCTTCGGCGGCGGTTTCGTCGTCGGTGGTGGCGCCGGGGGCGTTGTCGGCGAGCGGGTCGGCGTCGGGGGCTGCATCATGCACATCGATGCCCACGCCCTTGAGCACCGCCATGATGTCTTCGATCTGCTCCGGATCGACGATGTCGTCAGGAAGGTGATCGTTGATTTCGGCGTAAGTCAGATAGCCTTGCTCCAAGCCTTTGGAGATGAGGGCTTTGATTTCCGACTGTTGCTCGTGGGCTTTGTTATTCATACCGTCCGCCGCGGGATAGGAACCAATCAGTATAGCGATGTGATGCTTTTTTGACCAGTTTTCAAGAGAAAAATTCGCTGCCATCGGCACGCAAAAATCGCGCCAAATCGCGGTTTTCGGCGTAAATGGAAGCGTTTGCGTGGGTTATCTGCATGACAGGCACTCAACGCACCTCGAGCCAAAAGGTGACGGGGCCATCGTTGATCAGATGTACTTGCATATGGGCGCCGAAGCGTCCGATTTCCACCCTTGGATGCGCCGCGCGCGCCAAGGTCACCAGTCGTTCAAACCAGGTTCGGCCATGTTCGGGCGAGGCGGCGCTGGTGAAGCTGGGGCGCATGCCGGAACGTGTGTCCGTCGCCAGGGTGAACTGGCTGACCAGCAACAGGCCGCCGCCGGTGTACGCGAGTGAGCGGTTCATCTTGCCGGCATCGTCGGAGAACACGCGGTAGCCGAGCAGGCGTTCCAACATCCGCTTGGCCTGGGCTTCGCCGTCGTCGGGCTGCACGGCGACCAGCGCCAGCAGGCCGGCATCGATGGCGCCTACGGTTTCATTGTCGACGTCGACGCGGGCGGAGAGCACGCGCTGGATAAGAGCGATCATGGGGGCGGAGTGAACAGTGGAGAAAGAGAAGTAAGCGAAAGTGCCGCGTTACGGCACAATGGAAGTTTACCCAGTCTCCTTCCTTCCCTCTCGCACGCACCATGCGCCCCGATATCTATCTCGTCTACCTGCTGCTGCGCCTGTTCGGCCTGTTGCCCATGCGCTGGCTGCAGGGTTTTGGCGCGTTGCTCGGGCGGCTGGCATTGCGGCGTGGCGGAAGGATGGCGCGTTACACGGCGGTGAATCTGCGCATCGTAAAGCCGGAACTCGATGAGCGGGAGCGGGCCGTACTGGTGCGCGAGGCGCTGATCGAGGGTGGCAAGTCGATCACCGAGATCGTGAAGATCTGGGGCGCCGGCGCAGAGCGTGCGCTTGGCCTGGTGCGCGAGGTGCGTGGCGAGGCGCTGTTTGATGCGGCACTGGCCTCCGGCAAGGGGGTGATCATCGCCGCGCCGCACCTGGGGTGCTGGGAGCTGCTCAACTACTGGCTATGCCGCAAGACCTCGATGGCGATCCTGTATCGCCCGCCGCGCATCGCCGCGGTGGAGGCGTTGTTGCGCAAGGTGCGCGGTGCGCTGGCGCCGGAACAGGTGCGTGCGGAAGGCGCGGGCGTGCGCACCTTGTACAAGCGGCTGGCGGCCGGCGGTACGGTGGGCATCTTGCCGGATCAGAAGCCGCGGGCGGGCGAGGGCGAGTTTGCGCCGTTCTTCGGGCGTGAGGCGATGACAATGGTGCTGTTACCGCGCCTGGCGGCGCGCACGGGCGCCACGGTGCTGTTCGCGTTTGCAGAGCGCCTGCCGCGTGGCGAGGGATATCGCATCCACTTTTTGCCGGCGCCGGAAGGTCTGGATGATGCGGATCTGCCGCGGGCATGTGCGGCGCTCAATCGCGGGGTGGAGCGCTGCGTGAATCTCGCGTTTGCGCAGTATCAATGGCATTACAAGCGGTATTCGGCGGATGACCGGCCGAGTCCGTATTGATGGCCTACGCACCTTCGATGCGGCGCAGGAACACTGTCATTTCCTTTTCGGCCTGCTTGTCGCCGCGCTGTCGCGCAACGGCGATGCCTTGGCGCCAGGCTTCGGCAGCGCCGGCTTCGTCTTGCACCGCCAGGCAAGCCTTGCCGAGCAACTTCCACGCCGCCGAATAATTCGGATCGAACGACACCGCGCGCCGCAGTTCCTCGATCGCCGCCGCGTGATCGCCGCCATCGAGCAACGCACTGCCCAGGGAAAACCGCAACAGCGCACCGTCGCGCGGGCCGCCGCATTGCCCACGCAAGCGATCGATCAGGGAGGTGTTCACGACTGCGGTACGGCAGCGGGAAACACGCGCGGAGGTTGCGCGGGTTCCGGCGGTATGCGTCCGGCTTGCAGCATCGCGACGGTGGGCGCCGACCACACCACGATCCATGCCGAGCGGAAGGGCTGCGCCAGCAACGCGTAGCGCAAGGCCGTGGCATCCAGCTGGTTGGGATGGGTGATGACCAGGCCATCCGGATGCTGCTGGGCGAATGTCTGCAAGGTGATGCCGTCGCGCAGTTCCGTCAGCGGCCGAGTCAGCCGTCCGGCGAAGTGGAACTGGCCTTCGTAGTTGCCTTCGAAAGCCACCGCATGCCCCTCGGCCTGCGCGGCGGAAACCAGCGCGGTGGCGGGGCTCAGGTCGTATTTGTGCCACAGCGTGAGCGTGAACAAGGTATTGAGCGCGAGTGCGCCGAGCAGGCCGGCCACTGCCAGGCGACGCATCTCGCCGCGTCCACGCACCAGCAGCAGGCTACCGAGCAGCAGGAAGGCGACGCTGAAGGTACGGCTGTACGGCGCGGCGCCTTCCGCCCAGTCGTTGTGGAACGCATGGCTGAATGAGAAGTACGGCAGCGCGAACAGCAGCCCTGCAAACAGGATGCTGCCCACGCCCAGCGGCCAGCTGCCCAGCCAGTAGTTTTCCGCCAGCTGTGCATGCCGCTCGCGCAGGATGGCCATGGCCCCGGCCAGCAACAGCATCCAGCCGCCGAACTCCGGCAGCAGGTAGTACCACTGCTTGCCGCTGATCAGCGAGAACACCACGAACGAAGGCAACAACCAGCACAGCGCGAAGCGGATGCCGGTGTCGAACGGTTTGCGCAGCGCGCCGATGGCCACCCAGGCGCGTGGCCATCCGGTGAACGGGAACAGCAGCATCGGCAACCACAGCACGTACCAGCCGAACCAGTGCGGATGGCTCTGCAGCGATTGCGATTGCTGCGTGCTGTTCACGACGCGGCCGGCGGTCTGGGTGAAGAACAGGCGATGTTGGTACGCCTCGCCCCCGGCGAAACCGGCCGGAATCGCCCACGCCAGCAGCATGGCGAAACCGAGCAGCACGGCCAGCACGCCGCGCCCGTACCAGCGCGCGCGATGTTCACGCGCCCACGCGTTCCACAGCGGGCCGAGCAGCCACGGGAACGCGATGTGCAGCAGCATCACCGGACCCTTGGTCAGCAGGCCGGCGCCGATCAGCAGCCCAAACAGCAGCCAGCGCGGCTCGCTGCGGCGCAAGGTGGGTGTCAGGCATAGCAAGGCGCCCAGCACGCAGTTGGCCAGCAGCACTTCGTACATGATCTGCAGGCCGAACAAGAAGGCGTAGGACAGCGCCAGCAGCATCCACGGCGCCGCTTTCTCCACCCAGGGGTGCGCGGGGAACAGGCGGCGCGCGAGGATCGACAACTGCACCAGCTGCACGCCGCCGAATATCACTTCCAGTACGCGCGGCCATACGTCGCTTACGCCGAACACCAGCCAGCCGGCATGGATCAGCCAGAACAGCAATGGCACTTTTTCGCTGTAGGGCTCGCCGTTGATGTGCGGCACCAGCCATTGGTGGCCGTGCCACATCTCCCATGCCACGGCGAGCGTGCGGGTGGAGAACAGCGGCATCGGCCCGTGCGAGAAGATCGCCAGCAGCGCCGCCACCGTCCAGAGCGGCAACCAGGGCCACAGGCTGCGCAAGGCTTCGGAACGGCGGTAGGTGGTGGGTGTGGGCACGATGAGCGGCTTTACGTGAGGATGGGCGGGATTCTAGCTGGATCGGGTTCCGCGCCCCTTATACGTTGCTTATGCGGATGTCTCGTAGGTTGGCGGTGAGGCGTAGCCGAACCCCAACATCGCCATGTAGATCCCGCGTTGGGGTTCGCCCCTGATCAAGTCCGGGGCTCACCGCCAACACGAGCGCAATCAGGCCGGTCCCCAATACCCAATGCGCTTGCGCAACTTCAGCTTGCGCCACCAGTTGCGCGGCTTCGACTTGCGGTTGCGACCGCCGTTGGCGATGAACGCGTCGATCGCATCCAGTACGCGTTCGCTCGAACGGCCATCGTGATACGGATGGATCGCTTCGCCGAACGCCTTGATCGCCTGCATCAACGCCGGCGGACGCGACAGGGCGCGCTGGATCGCCGGCTCGAAGTCGGCGGCGTTGTGGATATCGATCAGCTGCGGGCCGGGTGCGCGGTTGTTGAACGTCACCACCGGCTTGCCGGTCAGCAGGAATTCGCTCAGTGCGGAGGAGGTATCCGAGCACATCATGTCGACCTGCGGGAACAGCTCCAGGATATTGTCGTTCTCGGCGAAGCTCAGGTATTCGTTCTGCAGCGCTTTGTACTTCGCCGCCGTGTCCGGATCCATCTTGGGATGGAACGTGACGATCCAGCGCCAGCGGCCGTCGCGCGACAGGCGCTTCACTTCCTCGTACAAGGTTTCCGCCGCGCTCCACGAGGGCGAGAAGGTGGAGTGATACAGAATCACCGGTGGCGTGCGCACCGGCGGCAGCGGGCCGCTGATCGCGCGCATGAACGGATCGAGCTTCGGCCAGCCGGTTTCGGTGACGGCGAAGTGGCCGAGCTTGTGCGCCAGTTCGCCGAATGCCTGGGTGTCGCGCGGGCCGGTGGTGCAATACAGATCGAAAAAGCCGCGGATATAGATGTGCCGCGGCTTGCCGGCATTGAAGCCGTGGAACACTTCCACCTTTACGCCGGGGAAGAAGTGCGGCAGATGATTGCCCGGCGTGATGACGGCGATCGGCTTCCACTGGCGCACTTCCCGCACACTGAGCAGGCGCTCGCCTTCGATCAGGTCTTCTGCGCCGGGACCATCGAAGAACCACGCGGTTTCGTCGCCACGCGCGCGGATCGCTTCCTGCAGCGGGCGCAGAATGGCCAGCGCATAGCGTTCCGATCCGTAGAGCAAATAATGCTTGGACATCTCAGTGATCCAGTCCGCTACGCGTCAGCGCCGCCGCAGCGGTGTCGCGCGAGGCGGGGTTCATGCGCATTTCGTAATAGCGCATGCGTTTGTAGGCGGCATAGCTGGCGGCAGTTTGCGCGATCGCGTAGCCGCGCCAGCCGTCGAGGAAGCCCAGGCGCAGCACGTAATCCTTGAAGAAGGCCAGCGCGAACACGAACGGCGTCTGCCACATGCGGGTGGATGTGTTCTTGTCCATCCAGTCGCGGCATTTCAGCTCGGAATAGAGCAGCACCTTGAGCTGCTTCTCCACCAGGCTGGGGTTGTTGTCGTGCAGGAACGGTGCGTGGAAAGTGACCGATGCACCCTCGAGCTGCAGCGATTCGTGCACGCGTACGTCGCTCCAGCGGGCGCGCTCGCGATGGTAGAAACGCGCCATTTTTTCGCCGACCGCGGGGCGGTACCAGCGCATCGGTTTGCCCATGTAGATCAGGTGCCGGCGCAGTATCACCGCGGCGGTGTCGCTTTCCAGCACGGCGGGCAGGCGGCGTTGCAGTTCATCGGCCAGCGCCGGCGTCAGGTACTCGTCGGCATCCAGCGCAAGTATCCAGGGGTGGCTGCAGTGCGTGGCGGCAAGGTTGCGTTGCGGGCCGAACCCCAGCCAGTCCTGATGTATCACGCGCGCGCCGTGGGCACGGGCGATCGCCACCGTGTCGTCGGTGCTGCCGCTATCCACGACCAGCTTTTCCGCGGCGAAGGGCACGCTGTCGAGGCAGCGCGCGATTTTTTGCGCCTCGTTGCGGGTGATCACAACAAGCGTGAACGGAAGAGTCGACATCGCGCCAGTTTACAGCAGCGGCTTGAGGGCATCCGCCAGGCGGGATGGGAAGCCCTGGTTGTTGGCCAGGAACCAGGCGCGCGCGCGCTGC
>NZ_DATJMN010000322.1:0-11219 GCF_035508675.1 Dyella sp. | reverse complement strand
ATTCAAGCAATCGTCCGTGGTGCAGTACGTCAACTTCTGGCCGTGCGAATGGGACAACGATCATCGCTACATGGAGCGCCTGTTCGAAGCTGCGCTCGAGCACGGCGTCGGCCTTGGCGGTCCGGACGTCGTGCCGTATCGCAAGGCGCACATGCACAACGCATACCCATTCTTTCATCGCTACAAGGACCGGCTCGCGCTGATTGCGATGGCCGTGCAAGAGCCGACCTTGACCTACAAGGACCCGAATACCGGCAAGCCATTCACCCGGGCACAAGCGGAGGACTTTGCGCGAAACTATCTTGGTGCGCGCATCATCTTCTGGAGTACGTCGTCGCCGTGGTTGTCGCAATAAGATGCGATGCTGCCTTCCCTCCAAGGACCCAATCATCCATGCTTTACCTTGCCTCCCAATCGCCGCGCCGGCGTGAATTGCTCGGCCAGCTCGGCGTGAGTTTTTCCATTCTGGACGTAGACGTCGCCGAGGTGCCGTTTCCGGAAGAGCGGCCGGTGGACTATGTGCGGCGCGTGGCGCGCGACAAGGCGCAGGCGGGCTGGGAAGTGCTGGAGCGCCATGCCCAGGCCGAGGCGCTGGTGCTCGCCTCGGATACGGAAGTGGTGCTGGGGGAGCGCATCTTCGGCAAGCCGAAAGACGCCGACGATGCGATGCACATGCTGCAAGCACTGTCCGGTTGCACGCACGAGGTGATCTCGGCCGTGTGCGTGCTGTCGGCCAAGCGGGAACATGATGACGTCTGCATCTCGCGCGTGCGTTTTGCGCAAGTAGACGAAGCGGAGATGGCTGCGTACGTGGCGACCGGCGAGCCGTTCGGCAAGGCCGGGGCGTATGCCATCCAGGGCAAAGGGGCGAGCCTGATCGAGTATCTGGAAGGGAGCTATTCCGGCGTGATGGGTTTGCCGCTGTTCGAGACGGCGCGGTTGTTGCGGACGTTTGGCGTGGCAGTGTGACGTTTGCTTGCGATGAGCCGCGACTTCGTGGCTTTCTGCATGGCAACGTTGGGGTTCGCATGCGCTCACTGCCAGCCTACGCGTTCAAGCCTATCCTCGTGCCTCGGCAAGCAACGCCACCAGCGCAAACAGGTTGTATAGGCCATGCGCCATAATCGGCGGCCATAGCGATCCGGAGCGCAACCGCAGCCAGCACAAGGCAGCCGCAAACAGCATCAGGTTGGGCAGCGCATACCACTGAAAATCCAGGCCGGCCAAGTGCACCAGGCCGAACATCACCGCGCATATCGCGACGGATTGGGCGGTAGACATCCGGCGCATCAAGGCGGAAAGCAGCACACCGCGAAACATCAGCTCCTCGACCATCGGGCCGATCGTGACCGCCACGATGGCCAGCGGCAGGCGCAGATAGCTTGATGCGTGCTGGGTGAGTTCCTGCACGTTTTGCGTGACGTCATGGCCACGCGCCAGCCATTGCGTGAGCAATGCACCGAACGGCGGCATCACCACGCCGACCAGGAGCGCCGCGGCATACCAGCGAGAGCTGCGCGGCGCGTTGAAACCGAAGCCGGGTGGTTCGGCTTGCAACCACAGCTGCGGCCACTGGCGGCGCACCAGCCAGAACAGGAGCAGCGCGATCAACGGCAACGCCACCACCATCAGCATGGCACTGCTGTCCGTTTGCCTCAGCACGCCCATCACGTGCTGGTGCAGGTCGGCCAGCGAGAGCTGCGGGTGGCGGATTTTTTCCAGCGCGCCGACGACCAGTCCCATCAATACACCGGCACCGACCTGCAGCAGGAAATACAGCAGCACCAGGCCGATGGCATGCAGCACGCCTGGCCCGTTGCCACGGGGGTTAGCCGGCGGCGCCGGCTTGAATGTCGACACCGTCATCGAGATGCGGATCAGCCGGCCAGCAGTGCGCGGCCCAGGCCCAATACGCCCATCACCAGCGTCGCGGCCCAGCCCACCATGCTTACCAGGTAGCCCGAGCCGCGCTTGCTCGCATCGCGCAGGTAAGCCATGGCGTACCACACCCGCCCCACGACCCACAGCAGTCCGGCGATACCGGCCCACAGCACGTAGCCGTAATGGGCCGCCAACCATAATGTGGGCAGAAACATTACGGTGTTTTCCAGCGTATTCATTTGCACCCGGTAAGCGCGCTCGAAGGCGGGGTGGCCGCTGACCGCGGGCGCCGCAATCTGGTACTTCCCCCGCGCATGGCCCACTACCCACGCCGTGGCGAATTGCAGGAGGACCGTCAGCAGGGTGACCAAGGCGGGCAGGTTCTGAATCATGGGTCGCATTGGGGCGTGGAAAAGGATGCGTCACTGTAGCGGTTTGGTGCCATGCTTGGGGAGTCGAAACGCACTTGCGTGCCCAGGCTTAAGCATGTGATCGGGGGTCTTATGGATTGGCAGAAAGGCGAAGAGAGCCAGAACGTCGAGGTCGACCAGGGTGGCGGTGGTGGTCGCGGGTTCGGCGGCGGGCGCCTGGGGATCGGCGGTCTTCTGATTCTGGCGTTGTTGGGCTGGATCTTTTTCAAGAACCCGCTTGCGCTGCTCGATCAGGGTGGCGGGCAGCCAACCACCTATGCGCCAAGCGGCCAACCGGTGCAGGTGGATCCGCAGCAGAAGGAATTCGTCAGCCGGGTGCTGGGCTCCACCGAAAAAACCTGGACCGACATTTTTGCAGGCATGGGCCGCACCTATGTCGATCCCAAACTGGTCCTGTTCAGCGGTGGCGTGAACACCGCCTGCGGTGCGGCTTCCACCGCGGTGGGTCCGTTCTATTGCCCGGGCGACCAGAAGGTGTACCTGGATCTGGATTTCTTCCGCGAACTGCAGACGCGCTTCCATAGCAGCGGCGATTTCGCGCGCGCCTATGTGATTGCGCACGAAGTGGGCCATCACGTGCAGAACCAGTTGGGCATCTTCGACAAGACCGCGCAACTGCAGCGGCGTGGTGCGGCCATGCAAGGCGCCACCGGTCTGTCGGTGCGGCAGGAGTTGCAGGCCGATTGTTTCGCCGGCGTATGGGCCAACCGCACGCAGCAGCGCCTGCAATGGTTGCAGCCGGGTGATGTGGAATCCGCGCTCAATGCCGCTAGCCAGATCGGCGATGATACTTTGCAGCGCGAGGCGCGTGGCACGGTGGTGCCGGATTCGTTTACGCACGGCACGTCGGCGCAGCGCGTGAAGTGGTTCAAGACCGGGTTGGAGAGTGGGGATATCCGGTCGTGCGATACGTTTAGCGGTGCGTTGTAGCAGTGCGGGCGACGGGGGCGCTGTCGAAGCGGTAGATGTCCATGGCCATGAAGCCAAACTCGATACCCGCATCGATACGTTGCCCCTCGACCTGCTCGCCGGCGGCGCCGAGCGCCACGTACAGCGGCAGCAGATGTTCGTCGGTGGGATGTGCGCGCGCGGCACCGGGCGCCTGGCGGCGGTAGTCGAGCAGCGCTTCGATATCGCCCGCGTTGATCTTCTGTTCGATCCAGCCGATGAACGGGCGCAGGTACGGTGCTTCGTTCGTTTCGCTGTAGCCGGCGCGGAAGTCGTGCAGGTTGTGCGTGATGCTGCCGGAACCGATCACCAGAATGCCTTGTTCGCGCAAGGGTGCCAATGCGCGGCCGACCGCGTATTGGTGCGCGGGGCCGAGATTGGGCTGGATCGACAGCGGTACCACCGGGATGTCCGCTTGCGGATAGAGCAGGCGCAACGGCACCCAGGCGCCGTGATCGAGTCCCTGCGTGGGGTCGAGGCGGGGCGCCAAGCCTGCATGGTCGAGCAATTGCATGACTTGCGCGGCGACCTCCGGCGCACCGGGCGCCGGGTATTGCACCTCGAACAGCTCGCGCGGGAAGCCGTAGAAGTCGTGGATGGTTTCCGGCCGTGTGGCGCCGCCCACGCTCGGCTGGTGCGCCAGCCAGTGCGCGGTGGCGATCACCACGGCCTTCGGGCGGGGCAGTTCGGCGGCGATGCCGGCCAGCCGCTTGCCAACCAGGCCGGGGTGCAGCGCGGTCATCGGCGAGCCGTGGGAAACGTAGAAGCTGGGCAGGGCATTCATGGCGGTGAAGTATGGCCGCATGAACCTGTTTGCAGCGGTAAGCGGTGGGGAACGCAGTGTTGCGCAGGGGGCGACAACCTTGTGTAGGTTGGGGCCGATGCCACACCACGGCCAGCGCAAGCTGGGATGGTCATCCCAGCCTACGGGCAGGAGGGTTATTTGCGGCGTACCGGCTTGTCGCCACCGCGGCCATGCTTCGGCTTGCCCGCATGCCCACGCGCATGTGCCGGCTTGAAGCCCGGCTTGCGCGGCGCATGCGTGCCGGCGGCTTCCGCTTCATTGCCGTCCCACTCGCTGATGCGCAACTGCTGCTGATTCACCCACACCTTCTTGAGATGCTGGAAGACTTCCTGCGGCATGCCGTCGGGCAGATCGATCAGGCTGTAGTCGTCGCGGATGCTGAGGCGGCCGATGTGCTGGCTCTCCAGGCCGGCTTCGTTGGCGATGGCGCCGATGATGTTGCCGGGTTTTACGCCGTGTTCGTGGCCGACTTCGATGCGGTAGGTGCGCTTGCCGGTTTCGGTGGCGTGCGTGCGTTGCTGGTGGCGCGGTGCGAAGTCGCGCGGGTTTTCGTCGCGATGGGGGGACTCGCGGAAGGGCCGTTTCGTTTCGCCATCCTGCGCGCGGGCCGGGCGTGGCTCGCGTTCTTGCGCGCGCTCGCGCTCGCGCTTGGGCGGTGCTTCCAGCAGCAGCGGGCGATCGCCTTGGGCGATGCGCGCCAGTGCAGCCGCGATCTCGATGGCCGGTATGTCGTGTTCCTGCTCGTATTGTTCGATCAGTTGCTGGAACTGCTCCAGCCCGCCGATTGCCAGCGTATCGCTGATGCTCTGCTTGAAGCGCGCAATGCGGCGATCGTTCACCGCCTCCACCGTGGGCAGCTTCATTTCCTCGATCGGCTGGCGCGTGGCGCGCTCGATCGCGCGCAGCATGCCTTTTTCGCGCGGGGTGACGAACAGGATCGCTTCACCGCTGCGGCCGGCGCGGCCGGTGCGGCCGATGCGGTGCACATAGCTTTCCGTGTCGTACGGAATGTCGTAGTTCAGTACGTGGCTGATGCGCTCCACGTCCAGGCCGCGCGCGGCGACGTCGGTGGCGACGAGGATGTCGAGCTTGCCATCCTTGAGTTGCTGGATCACGCGCTCGCGTTGCGGTTGCGCGATGTCGCCATTGATGGCGGCAGCAGCCAGGCCGCGCGCCTGCAATTTTTCGGCAAGCTCCTCGGTAGCCTGCTTGGTGCGCGAGAAGATGATCATCGCGTCGAACGGTTCGGCTTCCAGGATGCGCGTCATCGCATCGAGCTTGTGCATGCCGCTCACCCACCAATAGCGTTGGCGGATGTTCGCCGCGGTGGTGGTGGCGGCCTTGATGGTGACTTCCACCGGATTTTTCAAATGCTGTTGGGCGATCTTGCGGATCGGCGACGGCATGGTGGCGGAGAACAAAGCCACCTGGCGTTCCGGCGGCGTGGCTTGCAGCACTTTTTCGACATCGTCGATAAAGCCCATGCGCAGCATTTCATCCGCTTCGTCGAGCACGATGAAGCGCAGTTCGGAAAGATCGAGCGTCTTGCGATCGAGATGATCGATCACGCGACCGGGCGTGCCGACCACAATGTGTACACCGCGGCGCAAGGCATGCAACTGCGGGCCGTAGCTCTGGCCACCGTAGATCGGAAGCACCTGGAAGCCTGGCATGTGCGCGGCATAGCGCTGGAACGCCTCGGCCACCTGGATCGCCAGCTCACGCGTCGGCGCCAGCACCAACGCCTGCGGCTTGCCCGGGCGCATCTCGATGCGCGAAAGGATCGGCAGTGCGAAAGCGGCTGTCTTGCCGGTGCCGGTCTGCGCCTGGCCGAGCACGTCGCGGCCTTCGAGCAGAGACGGGATGGTGGCGGCCTGGATGGGTGATGGCGACTCGTATCCCACGTCGGCCAGTGCACGCAGCACTTCCGGCGTTAGGGCAAGCGCAGAGAAACCAGCGATGGCCGGAGCAGAGTCGGAAGAGGGGGACGACATGGGGGAAACCTCAAGGTGACATGCACGCGGCATGCAGGAGAAAGGTGACTATTGTAACAGCCCGTGGCGGACATACTCTTGCTAGATTGCGTCGCTATCAAGGAGCCAAGCCGCTATGAAAAGCCGTCTGAAAGATCGCATTGCACTGGTTACGGGAGCGTCCTCGGGGATCGGCGAGGCAACCGCGCTGGCCCTGGCGGAGCAGGGCGCCAAGGTGGCGATTGCCGCCCGGCGCAAGGATCGCCTGGAACAGCTCGCCGCCAAGCTCGCCGGGTTGGGGGCGGAACCGCTTGTGCTGGTGGCGGACCTTGCGCTGGAAACGCAAGCTCAGCGCATCGTGAAGGAAACGGAAGCGCACTACGGTCGCCTTGACATCCTCATCAACAACGCTGGCGTGATGTACCTGGAGCCGGTGGCCGACGCGGATCTGGGCCGCTGGCGCCGGATGCTGGAGTTGAATGTCCTCAGCCTGATCGCATCCTCCCAGGCAGCGCTGGCGGGGATGCGTATGCGGCGTGATGGGCACATTGTCAATATTTCCTCGGTGGCGGGACGGGTGGCCAATCCCAACGCCGCCGCTTACGCGGCGACCAAGTTCGGCGTGGTGGGCTTTTCCGAATCGCTGCGGCGCGAGGTGTACAAGGACAATATCCGCGTGAGCGTGATCGAACCGGGCATGGTGGATACCGAATTGCGCGAGCACGTTGGGCACGAAGCCAGCCGCCGCGCCGTCAATGCACGCGCCGGTGAGATGCGTCAGCTGCAGGCCGAGGATATTGCCGACACCATCCTGTTTTGCGTGACACGTCCGGATTACGTGTGCATCAACGAAGTACTGATGCGGCCCACGGATCAGGAGCGCTGAACGCCGTGATGGACATGCCCGTGCTGGAAACCGCGCGCGCACGCATACGTGTCGCGCAGATCACCGATGCGAGCAAGCTGCTGCGTTACCGGCTGGAGAATCGCACGCATCTTGCGCCGTGGGAGCCACTGCGCGGCAGCGAGTTCTACACGGTGGAGCATTGCATCGAGACCATCGGGCAGAGCCGCCACAACGTGGAGCACGATCGCGGTTATCCGTTGCTGGTGTTCGATCCTCAAGAGCGTTCGATTCTTGGCACTTTCACCTTCGCCAATATCGTGCGTGGCGCCTTCCAGGCCTGTCACCTGGGTTATGGCCTGGCCGCGCACCTGCAAGGACAGGGTTTGATGCGCGAGGTGCTGGAGGCGGGCATCGCCTGGGCGTTCGATGAACTGGGCTTGCACCGGATCATGGCCAATTACCTGCCGCGTAATGAGCGCAGCGCGCGCCTGTTGGCGTCGCTCGGGTTCGAGCGGGAAGGGTATGCGAAGCGTTATCTGCAGATTGCCGGCGTGTGGGAAGACCATGTGCTTACTGCGTTGATTGCGCCCAGCGGCTGAGCTATCAACTCCCTCCCCTGCTTGCAGGGGAGGGTTGGGTTGGGGTGGGGTGCGAGCGAAGCGAGCGGCGGAATGAATGCTATGGCAAAGCTATGTGCGCACCGCCAACTTACGCGACCCTGCCTCTCGATAACACGCTATCTTCCCCTGCAAGCAGGGGAAGAAGCTGCGCTCCATCAAGCTTTGGCAGCAGGCCTGCGCCCACGCGAGCGCTGGCGCTTGCGATTGCCCATCGCATGCTCGCCCGCGGCACTGCTCTGTTGCGCGTGTCCATGCGGCCGATGGCCGTTGCCGCCCTGCCGCGGCGGACGTGCCTGCCGCTGTCCCTGCTTGGGACGCGGTGCCTGCGCATCCAGCCGCAAGGGCATGGACAGCTCGAAGCCAGGCACTTCGTTGATCGCGATGTCCTGGTTCAACAGTTTGCGGATATCGCGCAGCAGGCCCGATTCCTCGTGGCACACCAGCGACAAGGCGATGCCGCTGGCGCCGGCGCGGCCGGTGCGGCCGATACGGTGCACGTAGTCTTCTGCCACCATCGGCAGGTCGTAGTTGATCACGATCGGCAACTGGTCGATGTCGATGCCGCGCGCGGCGATATCCGTCGCCACCAGCACGGTGACGCGGCCGCTCTTGAAATCGGCCAGCGCCTTGGTGCGAGCGTTCTGGCTTTTGTTGCCATGGATTGCCGCGGCGCGCAGGCCTGATTGCTCCAGGTAACGCACCAGCTTGTCGGCGCCGTGCTTGGTGCGGCTGAACACCAGCGTCTGGCGGCGGCTGTCCTGGCTGAGCACGTGCAACAGCAGGTCGCGCTTGCGCGCGCCGTCCACCGGGTGCACCTCGTGGCTCACCGTGGTGGCCACGCTGTTGGCCGGTGTTACGGAAACCTCCTGCGGCGAGCGCATGAACTGCATCGCCAGCGCCTTGATCTCCGGCGCGAAGGTGGCCGAGAACAGCAGCGTCTGGCGCTGCTTCGGCAGCGTGCCGATGATGCGCTTGAGCGAGGGCAGAAAACCCATGTCGAGCATGCGGTCGGCTTCGTCCAGCACCAGCACTTCCACGCCGGAAAGATCGATCGTGCGCTGCTGCATGTGATCCACCAGCCGGCCCGGCGTGGCGATGACGATGTCGGTGCCGCGGCGCAGCGCCTGCACCTGCGGACCCATGCTCACGCCGCCGAAGATCACCGCGCTGCTTACGCGCAGATGCTTGCCGTAGGCACGAACGTTGTCGTTGATTTGCGCAGCCAGTTCGCGCGTGGGCGTCAGTACCAGTGCACGCGGGCGCTGCTTGCCGGCAGGTGCGGTGGTCGACAAGTGCTGCAGCAAGGGCAGCGAGAAAGCGGCGGTTTTGCCGGTGCCGGTCTGGGCGGCGGCCAGCAGGTCGTGGCCTTTGAGCACTACGGGAATGGCGCCGGCCTGGATCGGGGTGGGTTCGGCGTAGCCTTGTTCGGCGAGCGCGCGCAGCAACGCAGGGGCAAGGCCCAGCGATTCGAAAGACATGATTAGCTCCTGTTGCAACCCGGAGCCTTCGTCTAGAACCGCGTTGCCGTATATGGGGATTTGGATGGGAATGCGTGGCCCGAACGGCCGCGATTCGAGGGGCAGTATACATGAAGGCGGTTACGGCATCGTGCTAGCCTCGCGCAGCCGTTCACCAGGAGCCTTGCATGTCCGTCCTGTCTGCCCTTCGCGAGTTGAATCATGAGCAGCGGCATACCGTGCTGGCGAGTTTTCTGGGCTGGACGCTGGATGCATTCGACTATTTTCTCTTCACCTTCGTGATCGTCGGCATCGCGAATGAATTCCATGTGGGTCGCACCGAGGTCACGCTGGGCGTGTTCCTGACGCTGGCGGCGCGTCCGGTAGGTGCCTTGTTGTTCGGGCGGCTGGCGGATCGCTTCGGTCGCCGGCCGGTGTTGATGGTCGACGTACTGCTGTTTTCGATGTTCGAACTGGCGACGGCGTTTTCGACCTCGATGACGATGCTGCTGGTCTTGCGTTTCCTGTTTGGCGTGGCGATGGGCGGCGAGTGGGGCATCGGTGCTTCGCTGGCGATGGAGTCGATTCCGCCGAAGTCGCGCGGTTTGGTGTCCGGCTTGCTGCAAAGCGGCTACCCCTGCGGCTTCTTTCTGGGCGCGTTGGCGAACTGGCTGCTGATCGATCACATCGGCTGGCGCGGGCTGTTCATCGTCGGCACGATCCCGGCGCTGCTGGTGCTGTACATCCGGCGCAAGGTGCCCGAATCGCCAGCGTGGGAGGCGAGCCAGGCGGTGCATGGCAAGCGCAGCCTGGCTGATGCGATGCGCGGCCACTGGAAGCTGGCGATCTACCTGATGTGCCTGATGGCGGCGTTCAATATGTTCAGCCACGGCTCGCAGGACATGTATCACACGTTTGAAGAGGTAAACCTGCATTTGCCGACCGGATCGGGCGCAGCCTTCGTGCTGGTGGCCTTGCTCAATCTTGGCGCGCTGGTCGGCGGCATCTTCTTCGGCGGCTGGTCGGAAAAAGTGGGACGGCGCCGCGCCATGATCGTGTCGGCCTTGCTGGCCATCCCGGTGATTCCGTTGTGGACCTATGGCGGTTCGCTCGTCTTGCTCGGGCTGGGCGCGTTCCTGATCCAGGTGATGGTGCAAGGAGCCTGGGGTGTCGTGCCGACGCATCTCAACGAATTGTCGCCGGATGCCGTGCGTGGCACCTTGCCGGGGTTTGCGTATCAGATGGGCAATCTGCTCGCTGCCGGCACGGCGACGGCGCAATCCTGGCTGGCGGCACGGGGTGCGGGATTGCCATTGGTAATGTCACTGTGGATCGCAGCGGTGGCCGTGCTGCTCGCCTTGCTGGTGTGGCTGGGGCCGGAAGCCAAGGGTGTGCGTTTCGCGGAATAATGGCCGGCCAAGCACCAGGACGGAGCATGCCATGTATGACCTCAAACTTGCCGAGACCGCCGACGTCGATGAGATCGCCGAGCTGTTGCAGGCCAATTCGGCTGCCCGTGGCGGGGCGCTGACCGGTAATTTCACACGCGAGGTTGTGGCGGGCATGAGCTCGAACGACATGCCTGTCATCGTTGCGCGCCGTGCAGGTCGGATCGTCGGCATAGTGTTCAGTGCGGCCCGCGACAGTGCGGCCCAGCCACCGCCGATCAAGGCGATGTGGCGGGCGTGGCCGGGCGGCCCGTCCGCTTATGCCTACGGCCCGGTCTGTATCGCAGAGTCCGAGCGGGGTCGTGGCTTGCTGCCGCAACTCTATGCGGCGTTGAAACAGAGGCTGCCAAGGCGCGAAGCGGTATTGTTCATCCGGCGCGACAACCTTGGTTCGATACGTGCGCATCAGCGACTGGGCATGCGCGAAACGGCGCAATTCATCTTGCAGGGCGAACATTTCGCCGTTTACAGCGACGGCACTGCCGTGGAAGCCGTGGGCGCCGATGAAACCAGTAGAATAGATGTTTTACCCGATTCGAGAGACAGGCAATGAAGGCTGGCAAGGACAAGGTCATCGCATTCCACTACACGCTCAGCGTGGACGGCGAGAAGGTTGAAAGCTCGCATGATGGCGGCGAGCCGTTGTGGATTTTGCTTGGCTACGGCCAGCTGATTCCGGGCCTGGAAAAGGCGCTGGAAGATCACGGCGCCGGTGACACGCTGCAGGTGGAGATTCCACCGGCCGACGGTTACGGCGAACGCCAGGAAGGCCAGATTCAGCGCGTGCCGAAAAAATATTTCCACCAGGG
>NZ_DATJMN010000321.1:0-9022 GCF_035508675.1 Dyella sp. | reverse complement strand
GAGGAGACACCTGATGAAACGTAAGGGCCTGTATTTTCTGATCGCTCTTGCCCTGGGCGGCGTAGGTGCCGTTCACGCGCAGGACACCACGGCTGCCAGCAGCACGGGCAGCAGCACGGCGCCGGCATGGCCGAACGGATTTGACGACCGCTGGTACGTCGCACCGACGGTAGGCGGCTACTACAACGACACCGACCGCAACACGCGCAGCCGTCAGGTTTACTACGGATTGTCGGTGGGCAAGTTCATCAGCCCGAACGTGGCGGTGGAACTGTTCATGGACCGCACCAAGCGCCACGGCGATTCGGCGGTGTTTGGTCAGGGCAACACCTGGTCGAACAACAACTACGGTGTGTCGGCGCGCTACTTCTTCGGTGATGCGAACGCGTGGCGTCCGTACCTGCTGGGCGGTGTGATGGGCAGCTACCACCACAACCCGCTGAGCCGCGACTGGGCTCCGGCCGCCGAAGGCGGCGTGGGTGTATCGAAGTCGATCACCGATAGCGCGGACTTCCGCGTGGAAGCCGGCTACCGCTACGACTGGGACGACAAGACCCAGCCGGCGAAGAACGGTTATGGCGACTGGTTCCTGGGCTTCAGCCTGGTGGCCAAGATCGGCAACGTGCCGGCTCCGGCCGCCCAGCCGGCCCCGCCGCCGCCGCCGGCCGCTCCGGACTGCTCCAAGCAGTTCCGCAATGGTGTGAACCTGTGCGACAACAAGTGCCCGGATCTGCCGGAAGGCACGATCGTTGGCCCGGATGGCTGCCCGCAGAAGGTGGTGATCGACCTGAAGGGCGTGAACTTCAAGTTCGACCGTCCGAAGAAGGGCGAGACCAACATCGAACCGACCCTGGCCGTGCCGAGCAGCGATTCGCTGGCGATCCTGGACCAGGCGGTGGATACGCTCAAGCGCTATCCGCAGGTGAAGGTGATGGTGGCCGGTTACACGGACAGCATCGGCAAGCCGGCCTACAACCAGGCGTTGTCGGAGCGTCGTGCGAAGATCGTGTACGACTACCTGACCGCGCATGGTATCGACCCGAGCCGTCTGGAAGGTCCGGTGGGTCACGGCATGAACGATCCGATCGACACCAACAAGACGGACGCGGGTCGCGCTCGCAACCGTCGTACGGAGCTGCAGGTTCAGCAGTAATCGAACCTCGGCAAGCCATACGGAAAAGCCCGGCAATCGCCGGGCTTTTCTTTTATCGTCGACACCATGACCGCTTCCCGATCACGCCATGCTGCCGCAGCGCCTGCGGCCCCGCGCCATGGACTTGCGCGCGTACTTAGCAAGCTGGGCGTGTGCTCACGCAGCCAGGCGGAAAAAGCTGTGCGTGAAGGAAGGGTCACAGTAGATGGCCGCACCATGCGTGATCCGGAGCGTGCCACCGACGCCGAGCGCGAGCGCATTTGCCTGGATGGCGAGACCATTGCTGCGGCCAAGCGCGTCTACATCGCCCTCAACAAGCCGCGCGGCATCGTGGTGAGCGCTGCCGACGAGCGTGGGCGCGATACCGTGTATGGCTTGCTGGCGGGTACAGGCCTGCCGTGGCTGGGGCCAGTAGGCAGGCTCGACAAGGCAAGCGCTGGCTTGCTGCTGCTCAGCAACGACAGCGTGTGGGCGGCGGGACTCACCGACCCACATCATCACGTGGACAAGGTGTACCACGTGCAGATCGACACCATTCCCGATTCACGCGTGCTCGATCGCATGCTGCAAGGCATTGACGATCGTGGTGAGCAACTGGCCGCCAAGCGTGTATCGCTGTTGCGAGCGGGCGAAAAGAACGCCTGGCTTGAAATCGCACTCGATGAGGGGCGCAACCGGCATATCCGCCGTTTACTGGCAGCCCAGGATATCGGCGTATTGCAATTGATCCGCGTGGCTATCGGCAGCCTTGCTCTGGGCGATCTTGCCAAAGGGCAATGGCGTCATCTCACCGCGGAGGAAGTGGCAAGCCTCTCAAACGCATCGGCGCATGCACAAGGCAAGCCTAAAAATGCACATGCTTCCGTACCGCCTGCAACGTCCGCTCGACCGCAGCATGGTGGCGGTTCTGATCCAAGACGGCGCAAATAGTATTTTTTCCGATCACGTCCGGTGCGCCACCGCATAGCTGATGGCGGCCGGTACCAGCAGGAAAGCCCGGATATCCATCCCAACCCACCCCTCCCAGCTACATTGCAGGGAAGGGGGATGAGCCGGCGAAACATCAACCGATCACGCCAAGCGAACGCCCGACCTTGGTAAACGCCGCAATCGCACGATCCAGGTGCTCGCGCGTATGCGCCGCGCTCATCTGCGTGCGGATGCGTGCCTGCCCCTGCGGCACCACCGGATAGAAGAAACCCGTCACGTAGATGCCTTCGTCGAGCAGTGCTGTGGCCATCGCCTGCGCCTTCTTGGCGTCGTATACCATCACCGGCACGATCGGGTGCACACCGGGCTTGATGTCAAAGCCGGCCTTGGTCATCTGCTCGCGGAAGTAGCGGGTGTTTTCCTGCACACGCTCGCGCAAGTCGCCGGCCGAGCCCAGCATGTCGAACACCTTGATCGCGGCGGCGACCACGTGCGGCGGCAGCGAGTTGGAGAACAGATAAGGGCGTGAGCGCTGGCGCAACATCTCGATGATTTCGCCATGTCCCGTCGTAAAGCCACCCAGCGCACCACCAAGTGCCTTGCCCAGCGTGCCGGTGACGATGTCGATCTTGTCCAGCACGCCATGTACCTCCGCCGAGCCGCGGCCGTGGGGGCCAAGAAAACCGGTACAGTGGCATTCATCGATATGCACCAGCGCGTTGTACTTGGCAGCCAGCGCGGTGATCTTGTCCAGCGGGGCAATAAACCCGTCCATCGAAAACGCACCATCGCTGCTGATCAGCTTGGTGCGCGCACCGGCCGCATCGGCAGCCTGCAGCTGCTTTTCCAAATCGGCCATGTCGCAGTTGGCGTAGCGGAAGCGCTTGGCCTTGCACAGGCGAATGCCGTCGATGATGGAGGCGTGATTGAGCGCATCGGAAATGATGGCGTCTTCTTCACCCAGCAAGGGCTCGTACAGACCGCCATTCGCATCGAAGCAGGCGGCGTAGAGAATGGTGTCCTCGGTACCGAAGAAATCGGCAATCTTCTTTTCCAGCTGCTTGTGCAGATCCTGCGTGCCGCAGATGAAGCGCACCGAGGCCATGCCGAAGCCATGCGTGTCGAGCGCCTCCTTGGCGGCCTGGATCACCTCGGGATGGTCGGCCAGTCCCAGATAATTGTTGGCGCAAAAATTCAGCACCTTGCGACCGCCTTCCAGTTCGATCTCGGCGGATTGGGGCGAGGTGATGATGCGTTCGGCCTTGAACAGGCCCTGGTCGCGGATGGAGTGGAGTTCCTGGGCGTAGCGAGTCTGGCCGGGGTAGCTCATGGCGGGCAATCGGGTGGTGGGAAAGCGGGTATTGTGATCCGAGGCAGCGTTCGGGGAAACCGGGTTCAGTCTCCCGGGGAATCCTCGACGCCGAATTGGACTGTTGCTTGCCCGATGCCGCTACATACAACGCTGTGATGTTGAGGTTTCACGCCTCACGCAACGAGGTCATTGACCCGTATGCCCGGCATTGAATACCTTGGCCAAGTCGCCGTGCTCGGCATAGGCGATGACACGATTGCGCCCGATGTGCTTGGCGCGGTACAGCGCCGCATCGGCGTCGCGGCAAAGCCGTTGCAATTCGTAGCCGGACGTCAGGGTGGAGGCCAGGCCAATGCTGGCGGAGAACGTTATCGAGCGTCCGTCGATGTCGACCGGTGTCGCTTCAATGGTTGTGCGGATGCGATCGGCCATGGCAGCGCCTTGTCCGGGGGAGCATTCCACCAACAGGATGCCGAATTCCTCACCGCCAAGCCGGCCGAACAAGTCATTGGCGTGCAATGGCTGCTTGCAGATGGCGACTGTGTGTTTCAGCACCGCATCGCCGATGGCGTGACCGTGCGTATCGTTGATCTGCTTGAAGTAGTCCAGGTCGATGGATAGCAGGCAGGCGGTGCCTTGCTTGCGCGCCAGCAAGCGTAAGCTGCGCTGCGCTTCGCTGATGAAGTGCTGGTGGTTGAGGATGCCGGTAAGCCCGTCGAGACGGGCCTGCTGTTGAAAGTGAAGTTGAGAACGCTTGATGCGGAACAGCCAGAAGATGACGGACGCTAGCAATACCAGAAGCAAGATGATATAGAGTCGGCCGGTCTCGATCGTCTTGGCGGCAAGTGTCTGCTGCAGTCGAAGGATGTTGTTTTGCTTGCTCAGTTTTTCGGTCTCAAGCTTTTGCGCAAGCATCCGCTGCTGGGCTACGTCATATGCTAGCGTCCTGGCGCTGACATCGTTGAGATGACCGAGGTTCTGCGCGACGTAGCGTTCGTAATAGCTTAGTGCAGCTGCCGCGTTACCATCTTTTTTTTCAACGTGGTAGAGCACTTCGTAGGTGTTTCTCAACGCCTCGTTGACATCATCCGGAGAAGCGGCAGCCAGGGCGTTGAGCGCTGCCGCGCGTGCCTGGTCGTCCTTGCCGAGTTTCCAATACCCCTGAGCAAGTTCCACTCGAAGACCCAGCGTGTTGTAATAATTGGGGTTTGAGCGAATGCTTGGGGTAATGCGCTGGAGCAACGCCATCGCCTTTTCCGGCTGCCCTTCATCCAGGTAAAGGCTGCCTTTTGTAAGCAACAGCGAATCAGCAATCACCGGCTCGCCGGCGTTCTGGCAGATCTCGATTCCGTGTTGAAGCTCCGGCGTTGCGGAGGCTAGCTTGTGACTCTCGTGGAACACCTGTATGAGCAAGGCCTGCGGTTTACATGATGTTTCCCCAGCAGGAAGCGTCTGCATCATGTCGCGCGCATAGTTAGCCGCCAGATCGTACTGTCCCGCAGATTTGAGCAACTGTGAGAGGTAGAACAAGACCAGGAAGCGAGTCAGCTTGTCCTGCATTTTCGGCAGATCGGCCACCAGCCCATTGGCGAGCTCAAACGCCTCCGTATAGCGTTTGCTGCTACCCATGTCGTTCATGAGAACGGCAGAGGCCTTGGCCATCAAGATCGAATCACCGGAATGATCGATGATATCCCGCAGCATGATCTCGGCATTGGCGTAATAACCTTCGAAGGAAGCTTGGTACGCGTCCAGGTAGCGCAACTGCCAACGCTCGTGCGCGGACATACTGGGAATTTGCTGGTGCAGTGCTTCCAGGAGTCGTTGAAATTGAGGGTGATTGGATGTACGCAGGCTTTCAGTTTGGGCAAGCAGCGCCGCAATGGGCGGTGCCGGTGTAATAGCGTGCAGTGGCTGCATCAAAGCGCAAAACGCCATGGCCACAAAAATGGGCCATGGCCTGAAGCGGCGCTTACACCGCGACATGCAGCCTATTGATCGCGCGGTGGTTGGTCTTGATCGGGGTGAGGCGGACGAACTGGAGTGTGCTCGTCGTGGTCATGATCCGGCTCTTCCTCGTGTGAGGGGCCGTTCATATCTTGCACTCTCATGGACTTGTGCCCGAGTTCGGCAAACAACCAAGAGCGATCTCCAGACATCACGGCCGTTTTCAAAGCATCCGTGGCGTCCGTCAGTTCCAAGGTTTCCACAAGTTCCTCGGCCGGAGCGCGACGCAGCGCGGCGCTTTTGCCGATCGTTTCCAGCCATTCAATCGTATCTGCCATGTGCTTCCCCTTCCTCGTCAAGTTGACTGCTCTGATGCGTTGATGGAGCGTTTGTTACCACACTTCATGCGAAGCCGATTGCCTTATCCAGTTCCGCCAGCCGTTCGCGCATGGGGAGGTTCGGCCTCAACGGTATGGCCGGGGGCAGTACCACGGTCTCTTGGGGAGCTAGCGTGGTATCGGGTAAATCGCGTAATTTGACGCGCCGGATATGGGAGTTTTCGATCGGCAGCGTCGCCCCATGGTAGATGATCACCTCGTGATCGGGCGGATAATCCTGGCTGAGTCTGTCCACCAGTACTTGTCGATATTCCGGTCCGGTTTCGAGCCGCGTTAGCGACCAGTCACCGACCAGCGAGGCCTGCCATAGCACCACGTAGCCAGCGGGGTTGATGCGGTGCTCGTAGAACAGCAACTGGCTTGCTTCGAAATGCTGACAGCCGAAACGGCCGGGATCAATGCCTAAGTCGGCATAGAGGCAGTCCTCGGCGGAAATACCTGGCTCCATATACGCCTGAAAGCCTTCCGCACGGGCGATCTCGATCGCCTTGTGCGGCGACCAGGCGAAGATGCCGGGGTGGCCATAAAACACAGCGCAGACACGCTTGCCGGCGCGCACCTCGGTTATCAGCAGATCCACCCATTCCCGATAGGTTTTCATCCGTGATTTGCCCTCTCCGTAATAGGGCTGAAGGCTGCGTACATCCTTGTTCATGCGCTGCAACCACAGCTCCACGATGTGGTCGGAAAGGGCCGCAAAGACCACGTCGGCCTGCTCGATATGATCGCGTGCCAATGGCGTGAGATGGGAGCCCAGGGTCATGCCCATGCCGACGCAGGCAAGGCTGCCGCGAGCGGTATTGTTCGATGGCGCTTGCGGAATTGCACTCATGCAGGACCTTCCTTAGTGGTGGAACGGCCGGGCTTGAGTGCCCGGAGACAGGTCAACAGCGCTATCGAAGCAAGGGGCATGCCTTTTCTTGCGGCAAACGTTTACGACGGCTGATGCTGCACATCCGCAGCAACCATGGCCGACTGCGCCTGGGTTTGTGGCGGGCTGGTGGCGTGACGAGTAACGTCCACTTCTGACCCTATGGTGAGACTTGAAGCATTAAACCTTGGGCGTCCTGATGCTGGGATTTCATCCCAGCCAACGCGTCCGCGCGATTACATGTGCAACCCAAAATCATCGCGCGTCGTCTTGCCCTTATCGTCGATCCCCTTCGCATCGAGCTTGGGCGCCAGCACAAACACACGGTTGTCGGCGATCTTGCCATGGAGATATTGACGTACTGCATCGGCGCGGCGCTCAGCCAGGTGGCGGAGCGCATCCGGGTCGACGGTTACGTTGGCTTCCATCATCTTGACCATTTCATTCGGCGGCTGGGACTTGGTCAGGCCGATCAGGTCGTGCGGCTTCTTGAACTTGGCGTGCTTGTAGGCCTTGGTCAGGTATTTGTTGTAGTCGTCGGTGCCGGGTTTCACCGGTGCGGCCGTGGCGGCAGCGGTGCCGATGTCGTCGGCTTCCTCTTTTTGCACCATGTCGTCCACGGTCACGGAGCGCAAACCTTGTTCGTCGACGCTCGGGTCGACACGGCCGGTGATGTCGAGCTTGAGATCGGTTTTCTTGTCGAGCACGTCCACCACGTGCGCGAGCTTGTCCTTTGCCTGCGCATCGAGCACGGCCGAGCCCGGTGCGAATTCCACATAGTCCAGATCCTGGTTGCTGCCACCGCCGCCGATCGAAGCAAGCAGGCGGAACGGCGAGGTGACGGCGCGCTTGAGCAGATTGACAAAAGCCTGCCAGATCACGCCGCCCAGGCTGAATTCCGGATCATTGAGGGAACCGGAAACCGGCACGTGGATATCGATGTTGCCGTTGGAATCCTTCAGCAAGGCCACGGCCAGCTTCACCGGCAAATGGCTGATGCCAGGGCCTTCCATGCGATCGCCGAAGGTGAGCTGGTTGAGCACGATGTGGTTGTCGGCATTGAGCTTGTTTTGATCGAGCTGATAATGCACGTCCATGGTGAGCCGGCCCTTGGTGATCGGGTAGCCGGCATACTTGCCGGAGTAGGGCGTCAGATGCGTGAGCTCCACGTCTTGCGCGGTGGCCTTGATGTCCAGGAACGCCATCGGCGTGAGCGGATTGATGGTGCCTTGGATGTTCACCGGCGAGTTGTCGTCCAGCTCGCCTTGCAGCGTGACATCGGCGGGCGTGCCGCTGGTATCCGTACCGAAAGCGCCAATCTTGCCGGCCAGTTGCGTGATGTTGGCGGTGTAGTTGGGCTTGATGAAGTTGTCGGTGTAGTTGAGATTGCCGCTGGCCAGCGTGATCTGGCCGATATGGATAGCAGTCGGCGGCGAGGTGGACGCGGAAGTGGTCGCGGTGCCGCCACCGGGTGTGCGTGACGATTCCTTCTCGGGTGGCGACGGCACGCCCAGGGCCGGCGCCGGGCCTGCCTGCGCGCGCGTTACGGACACCGGTGCCTGCGCCGGGTTGGATATGACGTCTTGCAGGTTGATCCGGCCGTTGGCGTTGATGATCACGCGCGCATAAAAGTCGCCGAGCGCGATACCGCCGATATCGATGGTCGGCGCGGTGCCGCCCATGCGGAGCTTCATGCCATTGAGCGCCAGCGAGTTCCAGCGCAGAAAATCGTCGCCGGTGACCTTGTCCTGCACGCGTACGCGACTCAACAGCATGCGGCCCCGATAATCCATCAGCGGCTGTGGCTTGTGATCACGGTAACTGATACGCCCATTCGCGCTGAGCAGCGCGCTATCCAGGTTGACGTTCAACGGTACCTGCACGAGCGACGCAAATGGCGCAACGTTCAGTTTGGTCGCCACCACGCGCAGATCCGCGTCCAACGGTTCGGGTTTGAGCTGGCCATCCACCTTGAATTTGCCGTGGCCCATGCCGCCGCTCAGATCGAGCTTGATCGGCTTGTGCATGTCATCGGAGATGCCGTCGATGCCGAATTTGTCGGCATCCACTCTGATGCTTCCCCGCTTGGCGGGCAGGGTGGGATCGGTGAGCGCAAAGCTGCTGCCGTCGATGACCAGGTGCGCCACGCTCCAGTGCCAGGATGGCGAGGCGGCCTGCTTGCCCTTGGCCGGTGGTGATGGCTTGGCCAGATTCACAAGATCGATCTTGCCGTTCTTCAGCCGCCGTGCGTCGATGTCCAGGCCATGCAGCGTGACGTCGCCCAGTTGCGCCGTGCTGCTGCCGAGGTCGAGATGGTTGATGCCGACCGTCAAGGTTTGCCATGCAACCGGTTTGTGTCCATGTTGCTGAAGGGCAAAGTTGTTCATGGCGAGCTTGCTGCCATCCATACT
>NZ_DATJMN010000320.1:0-38377 GCF_035508675.1 Dyella sp. | reverse complement strand
GCCATCGTGTTGCACGACGTCGCGCACCTGTCGCAACAGCTCATCATTGATTTCAAGCGTGGTCTTCATATGGTTACCCAGCTTTTCGATATGGCTTGCCATATTCTAGAGCTGGATACCCTCTGGAGCAATCCAGGCTATCAATCATCTTTGCCGAACACATGCTTGACCGCATGCTTGGTGGCATCCCAGCCTTCGCGCGTGCCGTGCGCCACGCCGTGGCCCACTTCCTTGGCGCCGTGTCCAATGCCGTGGCCCGCTTCTTTCGCGCCATGGCCGATGGTTCTGGCGACGTGCGCGGTCGCATGTCCGACATCGCGCGCGCCGTTGCCGATGGCGTGGCCGGCGTTTTTGGCATCCTGCTTCACGCCTTGCTCGGCAGCGTTCGCAGCATGGTTGAAAAGCGCGAAGCTGGCGCATGCAAACAACACTGCGTACACCGTTTTAGCGTTCATGCGGTGGCTCCTCGACGGCTATCAGGCATCGACGCGCTTGGCGCCCGCGTCCAGTCCGGCTTTCAGGCTTGCCTCGATGAAATCGTCGAGATCGCCATCGAGCACCTTCTGCGTATCGGTGCGTTCCACGCCGGTGCGCAGGTCCTTGATGCGGCTCTGGTCCAGCACGTAGTTGCGGATCTGGCTGCCCCAGCCGATGTCGGACTTGGTCGCTTCCAGCGCGTCCTTTTCGGCGTTGCGCTTCTGGATTTCCAGTTCGTACAACTTGGCGGCCAGCATTTTCATGGCGCGGTCGCGGTTGGCGTGCTGGCTGCGCTCGGTCTGGCAGGCCACCACCACGCCGGTAGGCACGTGGGTGATACGCACCGCCGATTCGGTTTTGTTGACGTGCTGGCCGCCGGCACCGGAGGAGCGGTATACGTCGGTTTTCAGATCAGCCGGGTTGATCTCGATGTCGATGTCGTCGTCGACTTCCGGCGACACGAACACCGAGGTGAAGCTGGTGTGACGGCGATTGTCGGAGTCGAATGGGCTCTTGCGCACCAGGCGATGCACGCCGATTTCGGTTTTCAGCCAGCCGTAGGCGTAATCGCCTTCCACGCGGAAGGTGGCGGACTTGATGCCGGCCACGTCGCCGGCGCTGACTTCCATCAGCTCGGTTTTCCAGCCGCGCGATTCGCACCAGCGCAGGTACATGCGCAGCAGCATTTCGGCCCAGTCCTGCGCCTCGGTGCCACCGGCGCCGGCCTGCACGTCGACGAAGGCGTTCATGGCGTCCATCTTGCCGGAGAACATGCGCTGGAATTCCAGCTTGCTGACCTCGGCGTCGAGCTTGCCGACGTCGGTCTGCACGGATTGCACGGTGGCTTCGTCGCCGTCGGCGGCGGCCATTTCCAGCAGTTCGCCGGCATCGGCCAGGCCGGAGGTGATGCGGTCGATGCCGCTGACGATGGTATCGAGGCGGGCGCGTTCGCGGCCCAGTTCCTGCGCGCGCGGCGGATCGTCCCACACGTTGGGATTTTCCAGTTCGCGGCTTACTTCTTCCAGGCGCTCACGCTTGGCGTCGTAGTCAATGATACCCCCTAAGCGACTCGATACGGGCCGTGAGGTCCGCGATCTGCGCAAGGATCGGATTGGTTTCGATCATGGTGGTTGAACCCTGGAGGGATGGCGCCCGATGGGCGCGAGATAAACGGTAATGCTAGCAAACCGGGTGCGCAGGCGCCTAGCTGAGGGCTGAAGGCACGCATGCACGGTACTGGCATTCCCTCTCCCAGGAGCCGAGCTGCGAACTTACGGAAAGCTCCATGTGCTTTTTGATTCGTCGCCCTGGCGAAGGCCCTATCTCTTGGTCACATTTTTTTGCTCGCTATCGATGCGGGATAACCCATCAATGCGGTAGGCCAGTCCCTTCTCCCCCATCTTTGATCAATAACGGGGGAGAGGGAGCTATTTCCGGCGGACCTGACATTGCACGCAAGAAATGTGACCAAGAGACAGGGCGAAGGCCGGGGGCGACGGTTCTCAGAGGGTCCAACTCCCTCCCTCACATGAACTCAGCCGTTTAGCTTCACCACCGTGCAATCCAATCCACGCATGCGCGCGGCGGCGTCCATCGCTTGCGGCAGCTCTTCCAACGCATACTGCTGCAGGCGCACGGCCTCCAGATCGAGCAAACCCGCACGTACCAGCCTTATCAACCGTCGGCTGTCTTCGGCGCTGTACATGAAATGGCCGATCACCTCCCACTGGTTGATCAGCATTTGCCCGTAATCCAGTGGCAGCGGCACGCTCATGCTGCCCATCAGCACCAGCCGGCCGCGGCGACGCAATGCGCCCAGGGCGCTAAGCGTGGAGTTGGCGTCGCACGCACGCCCCACCATATCGAACGCCATGTGCGCGCCACCGTCGGTGGCTTCGCGCAATGCCGCCGTGTCATGCTCGATGCTTCCGCCAAGGGCGACGGGGCGAACGCGTTTATCCATGGCGGCGAGGGTCTGCAATGCAGACACGTCGCGTGCCGTTGCCACCACGCGTTCGGCCCCCATCGCCAGTGCAAGCAATACGGCGGCAGCGCCGAAGTAACCGCTGGCGCCATTGACGATCACCGTTTCGCCGGCCGCAAGGCGGCCACGACGCAGGCCGCCGAACGGCACGATGAACTTGCCGAGCGAGGCAAGCCGTTCCCAGGCGATATGCGTCAAGCCTTCAAGGCTTACCGGTACCGTGGCCGGCACAGCGGCGAACTCGCTCAAACTGCCGTCCGGCCAATCGTTCAACAAGCCGGTGCTCTGCGGACCGGTGCCAGTCAGGCCGGAGAGCACTTCGACCGGGTCGTCCACGTTCTCGGTCGACATCACGTACGGGTGCACCAGCACGGCCTGCCCCGGCTTGTAGTGATGCACCCCTTCGCCCACCGCCTCGACGACGCCGACACCATTGGTGCCGATGACGAAAGGTTGCTCGGGATACTGATAATGACGAGCCAGGCTGCCGCGCACGTAATCGCCCAGGTAGCTGAGCAGCGGTACCGCGCGCATGCGCACCACCACGGCGCCGCGGCGCGCCACGGGCCGTGCCTGTTCCACCAGCGCCAGCGGCGGTGTTTCACCCGGAGAAAACTGCCATGCTTTCATGAGAACCCTCGTTGTCGTGTTGCGATGCGCCTAACTATGGCAAGCTCGCAAAAGCTCATTAAGCGCACGCGTTATCCTGGTATTGGCAACAACAGGCTGCGGCTATGGCGACCCTTCCCTCACTTTCCCCGCGAGAACTGCTGGCCAGCTTCCTGCGCGAACGACGCGCGCGCCTGCAGCCACAGGACGTGGGGCTGCCCCCCGGCGTACGACGTCGCACGCGCGGGCTGCGGCGCGAGGAAGTGGCACAGATCGCCGGTATCGGGCTGACCTGGTACACCTGGCTGGAGCAGGCGCGCGACATCCGCGTCTCCAGCGCGTTTCTCGACAATCTCGCCAAGGCGCTGCGGCTGGATCAGGCCGAGCGCGAATATTTGTTCACCCTGGCCCAGGAAAAAACGGGGCCACCCAAACCGCAGGCTACACCCGCCCTGCAGCGCATGCTGGACGGCATGGCGCAGCCCGCCTATCTGGTGGATACCCACTGGGACGTGGTGGCGTGGAACGCCGCCACGATTCATCTGCTTACCGATTTTGGCGCGATGCTCCCGGAACAGCGCAACACCATGTTGTACGTGTTCCTGGATCCACACTGCAGGCAGACCTTGCTGAACTGGGAACACCACGCACGCGTTGCCATCGCCATGTTCCGTTTCGACATTGCGGGTGCGGGCGATGACGCGCGCTTTGCGGCATTGACCGATGAGCTGTTGCGCGGAAGCCGCGAGTTCGCGCAATGGTGGCCGCAGCAAGACGTGAAAACGCGCGAACATGGCACCAAGCGTTATCACCAGGAAGATGGCAGCATCGCCTGCTACGAGCACACGGCGTTTGCGGTGGAAGGCACGCCAGGGTTGCGGATGGTGATGTATACGCGGGTGGAAGAAGGCTAACGGTGTTCGCGCCGTCGGGCGCCAAGCGCAGGTTGGGGCGCAAGCCCCAACTGCGCCATGCATGCCTATGCTGGGATTCGGCTACGCCTCGTCCCAGCCTAGATGGCATCCCAGTCTAGGTCGCTTGAAGTCGCCGGCAGGTTTACGGCGTTGTCTCCAGTGCATTGGCATGCACGCCGCGCACCGCGCGGCCGGAAGGGTCGGCCATTGCCGCAAACGCCGGGTCCCAGGCCAGTGCGGCCGGCGAGGAACACGCGATCGACTTGCCGCCGGGCACCGTCGCTGCGCAGGCTTCGCCGGGGAAGAATTTCTCGAAGATGCGGCGATACAGGTATGCCTCTTTGGTGGCCGGCGTGTTGAAGGGATAGCGTGACGCGGCAGCAGCAAATTCGCGGTCGCTGACCGCCTGCTCGGCGTGCGCTTTCAGGCCATCGATCCAGCCGTAGCCGACGCCATCGCTGAACTGTTCTTTCTGCCGCCACAGGATCGATTCCGGCAGCGCACCGGCGAACGCTTCGCGCAACACGGCTTTTTCGATGCGGCCGTTGCCGGCCATCTTGTGCGTAGCATCCATGCTCATCGCCGCCTCCATGAACTCCAGATCGAGGAACGGTACGCGTGCCTCCACGCCCCAGGCCATCATCGACTTGTTCGCGCGCAGGCAGTCGTAGCTGTGCAGCGCATCGAGCTTGCGCACGGTTTCTTCGTGGAAGGCTTCGGGCGAAGGCGCTTTGTGGAAATACAGGTAGCCACCGAAGATTTCATCGGAGCCTTCGCCGGACAGCACCATCTTCACGCCCATCGCCTTGATGCGGCGTGCGAGCAGGTACATCGGCGTGGAGGCGCGAATGGTGGTGACGTCGTAGGTTTCGATGTGGCGGATCACTTCCGGCAGCGCATCCAGGCCTTCCCAGAAGTTGTAGACGAAACCGTGGTGCACGGTGCCGAGCGCGTCGGCGACGATTTTTGCGGCGGCCAGGTCGGGCGATCCTTCCAGGCCGATGGCGAAGGAATGCAGGCGCGGCCACCAGGCTTCGCTGCGGTCGTCGTCTTCCACGCGTTCGCGCGCGAAACGCGCGGCACAGGCGGCGACCAGCGAGGAATCCAGGCCACCGGAGAGGAGTACGCCGTACGGCACGTCCGTCATCAGCTGGCGATGCACCGCCTGCTCGAATGCCTTGCGCAATTCACCCGGGCCGTGGCCTTTGGTGGCTTCGTAATCGCGCCAGGGGCGCTGGTAGTAACGCTTGAGCTCGCCGGTGCTGCTGTCGTAGACGTGGCCCGGCGGGAACGGCGCCACGTCGGCGCAGACACCCACCAATGCCTTCATTTCCGAGGCCACGCACAGCCGGCCCTGCGCATCGTGGCCCCAATACAGCGGACACACGCCGATCGGGTCGCGTGCAATCAGGTAGCGCTTGGCATCGCCATCCCACAGGGCGAACGCAAAAATGCCGTTGAGCTGGGTAAGGAAATCCGTGCCATGTTCGCGGTAGAGCGCGTTGATCACTTCGCAGTCAGAGCCGGTGGTGAAGTCGTAGCGGCTGTGTGCGCGCAGCTCGCGATGGTTGTAGATTTCGCCGTTCACCGCCAGCGCCAGGTGGCCGTCGCGCGAGCGCAATGGCTGTGCGCCGCTGGCCGGATCGACGATGGCCAGGCGCTCGTGCACCAGGATCGCGCCGGCATCCACGAACACCCCGCTCCAATCCGGCCCGCGGTGGCGCTGTCGTTGCGACAGCTCCAGGGCTAGCTGGCGTAACGCAGCCAGGTCGTCGCCCGGCTGAAGATCGAACATTCCGAAGATGGCGCACATGATGGATTTCCTTGTTGGCTCGCTGGTTGGGTGAAACGCTGAAAACAACATGCTGGAAAAACAAAAGGGCCCGCACTTGGCGGGCCCTTTTGCGTGTGTCTGTTTGCTGCTCTCGTCTACACGCCGGCCCGTCCGCGGTTGCGGTTATTGTTATTGGCGTTGTTATTCAGGACCGTTGCAGCCGTGGCAACACGCGCCGACAGGGCGCGGGTTTTGACGAAGTGGCTGGCGAGGTAGGCAGGCATGGGCTTGACTTCAACACAAGTCCGCAGCGCACGCAACGGTTACAAGCGTTACCGATGCCATCGGCGCCGGCTTGGGTGCACCCTCAGTGGGAAGACACCCAACGAATGGCGTCATCCAGTTCGGCATCCGCAAACAACTTGAAATGCGTGGGCATGGCGAAGCCGAACATGCTGGACATCACCCGTATCCAGCCCACGTCGGTGACCAGCGCGGTGCGTTCCCAGCCGCTGATGTGGCGAAAGCCGAGCTTGACGTCGTCCCACATCGCGCCGGGCGCGAAGCCGGTGAAATCGTCGCCGATGTGGATCACCAGGCGCAGCTTGCGATTCAACGCGAAGGCCGCTTCGATGTCCGGCACCATGACGCTTTCGTAGTCCTGCGCGGTAACCAGTCCGCGCATGCGAAAGCCCAGGATGCCTGCCGGAAGAGAAGGGAGTTGCTCGATCATGACCGATGCTCCTTGGTGCTTTGTCCGAGAATGCTATCCAAGCGCGATTTGCAGCGAGGTACAAGTGCAGCGGCGTGAAATTGCGGATAACGCTAGGCCCAATGGCACTAACTTAAGCGTGTATCTCGACGCTTGCAGTGATGTGCCCCCTCCCCTGCGCCAGTTGGGGTGGGTTGGGGTGGGGTGCGAGCGCAGCGAGTGGCAAGAGCCCGACGTTGCCGCATTGCTGCTTGTTATCAGAAGTCATAGCGACATTCGGCTGCACGCTAAAGCCCAAGCAACCCCACCCCAGCCCTCCCCTACTGTCGCAGGGGAGGGAGCAAATCGCGGCAGGCCATGGAGCAATGACGCTTAAGTCAGTGCCATTATCCCTAGGCCGGTTCCATATAGCGCAGCAGCAGCCGCGGCGATTCCCTGCCCTGCCAATCATTGATGGTGAGTTCGTACGCCGCGCGCATCACTGCCGGCGGCGGCTTGCCGTCATAAGCGTTGAACATCACGGCATCGTGGACGGCGTCATCGCGCGGATCGCGCAGGCTCAAGCGCAGATGCCGTTCGCCCATCGGCCGCCAGCTGAAGCATTCGAAGCGGTTTTCGAACACGGGTTCGGGAAAGGCCTGCCCCCACGGGCCGGCGTAGCGCAGCATGCGCGCCATGTCCAGGGTGAACAGGCCGGCCGGCATTTCGCCGTCGGTGTAGAGCACGGCCTGCAGTTGCTCCTCGCTCAGCCACTCGCGCGCGACGGCATCGAACGCCTCGGCAAAACGCGGGTAGTGCTGGGTTTCCAGACTGAGCCCCGCCGCCATGGCGTGACCGCCGAAGCGTTCGATCAAGCCGGGGTGGCGTGCATCGACCACCGCCAAGGCATCGCGGATATGAAAGCCGGCGATGGAGCGTGCCGAGCCACGCAGGTGATCGGGATCGTCCTCACCGGCCGGCGCGAAGGCGATCACCGGGCGATGCAGGCGCTCCTTCAGCTTGGAGGCGACCAGCCCCACTACACCGGCATGCCAGCTTGGCTCGAACAGCGTGACGCCCACCGTCTGCGTATCCACGTGGGCGGCGCCGGCCACCATCACTTCGGCTTCGGCCACCATGGCGGCTTGCAGATCACGGCGCTCCTGGTTGATGGAGCTCAGCAGCTCGGCGTAGCGGCGCGCTTGGACAGCGTCGTCGGTGAGCAGGCATTCCACGCCCAGGCGCATGTCTTCCAGGCGGCCGGCCGCGTTCAAGCGCGGACCGATGGCGTATGCGAAATCGCTGGCGCACAGCGACACCACGCTGCGCTGGCTGGCTTCGATCAAGGCCAGGATGCCAGCGCAACCGCGACCGCTGCGCAGGCGTTTCATGCCGGCCTCGACCAGCACGCGGTTGTTGTAATCCAGCGGCACCAGGTCGGCCACCGTGCCCAGCGCGACCAGATCGAGCAGCACGGATAAGTCAGGCTCCGGTTTCGTCGCAAACCAATCTTGCTCGCGCAAATGCGCACGCAAGGCCAGCAGCACGTAGAACATCACACCCACGCCGGCCAGCGCCTTGCTGGGAAAACCGTCGCCCTGCACGTTGGGATTGACGATGGCGTCCGCGGCTGGCAGGTGATCGCCGGGCAAATGGTGGTCGGTGACGATCACGCGCATGCCGCGCGCGCGTGCCGCTGCCACGCCCGCCAGGCTGGCGATGCCGTTGTCGACGGTGACGATCAGCTGCGCATGTGCAGGTAACGAGGCCACCAGTTCGGGCGTGAGGCCATAGCCATGCACGAAACGGTTCGGCACCACGTAATCCACGCGCTGCGCACCGAGCATGCGCAAGCCACGCACGGCCACCGCCGCGCCGGTGGCGCCATCGCAATCGTAGTCGCCGGCAATCACGATGGAGGTATCGCTGCGGATTGCATCGGCCAGCAATGCCACCGCCTGCTGCATGCCGCTCAAATGCTGCGGCGATAGAAGACGGGTCAAGCGATGCTCGGCCTGTTCGGGGCCGAGCACGCCGCGTGCAGCATAGATACGCTGCAGCACCGGATGCACGGCTTGCCCCCAGCCCGCCGGTTCACCCAGCAGCGGGCGCCGCTTCAAGACCTGGCGCATTACGACACGCTCCGCCGCCAGACGCGCAGGCGATGCCAAGGACGGTGCAGCCAGCGCTCGCCGCTGGCGCAGGTAAACAGCACTCGCTCACGCTTGCATAGTTGCTGCAAGCTGGGCCACCACTCCGTAGCGATCGCATCGGCTGGCTGATCCTGCAGGTCAATCAGCCAGCCGGCGCTGGCCGCATCCAGGCGCCTGCGGGGCTGCACGGGAATGCCGGCGCGTTTGGCCAGCGCCAACAGCAGCAGGTCTTCGCCGATCACGCCGCGCAATGCCGTATCGATGCGCGCCGGCAATGCGCCACCGCCCCAGAACCACAGGCTGTTGACCGGCGGCAGGCCGCGTTCGCGGCGCTGCGCGTTGAGGGGATGTTGATGCAGCAGCACCTGCGCTTCATTGAACAGCACGCGCCAGCGGCGCGCTTGCTCACCTTGCGGCAGATGTTCGTAGAGATCTTCGCCGAGCGCGGTTTCCGGCGCGGGGAAATCGGGCACTGCGTGCGCCGCCGGCAAGCGCAGATGCCAGCGTTGCGGCGAAGAGACATGCAGTTGCATGCCTTCCTCGGCGAACACGGCGTGCAAGGGCTCGGCCAATGCCTCTGCTTCGTCCATGCTCAACGGCAACTGGCCACAGGCCATCAATCGCGCGCCGGTCAGGTCCGGTTGCACCCAGGCGGGATCGGCGCTGAGCCAGTACGTGTCGCCAGCATCGCCCACCAGGTAGTCGCGGGTGAGCGCGGCCGCGGGCATGCCGCCCGCGCAGGAAAAATAAGCTGACAGGCCGCCGAGATAACCCACCGCGCCGTCGGCAAGACGATCGGCGCGCTGCAACTGCATGCGCAAGGGATGCAAGCGATCGAAACGCGGCCAGGCCGGCAACCAGCATTCCACGGTTCGCGGCACGGTATCGGTCATGGCTCAGGCTTCGAGCAGTTCGTACAACTCGAGCCACTCGGCTTCGAGGGTTTCCTTCTCTTTGCGCAATTCTGCCTGGCGCTGGCCGAGCTTCATCAGTTCGGCGGTGGGGCCGTTGTAGGTGGCCGGATCGGCGAGTTTCTGTTCCAGCTTGGTGAGCTCTTCGTCGATGGCAGCGACGCGCGTTTCGATCTTCTTGACGCGTTGGCGCGAGGCTTTTTCGCTTTCGCGCTGCGCGGCAGCGGCGCGGCGGCGATCGGCGGCGGATTCCACGGGCTTGGCTTCTTCCCCTGTTTTGCGGGGAGCCGCGCCGCGTGCACGCAGCCAGCGGGCGTAATCTTCCAGGTCGCCGTCGAAGGCTTCGACTTTGTGATCGGCCACGCGCCAGAAGCTGTCGCAGACCATGCCCAGCAGATGGCGATCGTGTGAGACCAGCACCAGCGCGCCGTCGAAATCGGCCAGCGCATCGGCCAGGGCTTCGCGCATGTCCAGATCGAGATGGTTGGTCGGTTCGTCGAGCAGCAGCAGATTGGGTTTGTCCCAGGCGATCAGCGCCAGTGCCAGGCGTGCGCGCTCGCCGCCGGAGAAACCGTCGACCGATTCGAACGCGCGATCGCCGGCGAAATTCCAGCCGCCGAGAAAATCGCGCAACACTTGCGCACCGACGCCGGGCGCTTTGTCCTGCAGATGATCGAACGGGCTGGCGCCTTCGTGCAGGCTTTCCACCGTGTGCTGGGCGAAGTAGCCGATCTTGAGATCCTTGTGCACCTTGCGCTCGCCCTGCAGCGCGGGCAGTTCGCCGACCAGGGTTTTCACCAACGTGGATTTGCCCGCGCCGTTGGGGCCGAGCAGGCCGACGCGTTCGCCGGCTTCCAAACGAAAGCGCACGTCGCGAAGAATGACGGCGGGCGGCGCGCCGGCGTCAGCGGCATAGCCGGCCTCCACCTCTTCCAGTTGCAGCATCGAATCGGGCAAGCGATCCGGCACCGCGAACTGGAAGCGGAACGCACGCTCCGCTCGCACCGCTTCGGTACCCGCCATCTTCTCCAGCCGCTTCACGCGCGATTGCGCCTGCTTGGCCTTGCTGGCCTTGGCCTTGAAGCGATCAATGAACGATTGCAGATGCGCGCGCTCGGCCTGTTCGCGCTCGTGGGCGATCTGCTGCAGGCGCAATTGCTCGGCGCGTTGCCGCTCGAAGGCGCTGTAGTTGCCGGCGTAGAGTTTGGCCCTGCCCTCGGTGAGGTGCAGGGTGTGGGTGATCACACCATCGAGGAATTCGCGGTCGTGCGAGATCACCAGCAAGGTGCCTTGATAGCGGCGCAGCCATTCTTCCAGCCACAGCACCGCATCCAGGTCCAAGTGGTTGGTGGGTTCGTCCAGCAGCAGTAGCTCCGATGGGGCCATCAGCGCGCGGGCCAGGTTCAGGCGCACGCGCCAGCCGCCGGAGAATTCGCAGACGGCTCGCTCATGCGTTTCCGGGCTGAAGCCCAGCCCGTGCAGCAGGCGGCCGGCGCGGGCGCGGGCATCGTAGCCATGCAGCTCTTCGATGCGGTGATGGGCGCGCGCCATCGCCTCGGTATCGCCGCGCGCCTGGGCATCGGCCTCGTCGCGGATGGCGGTGGCCAGTTCCACGTCGCCGCCCATCACGTAGTCGATGGCCGGGTCGGGCAAGGCTGGCGTCTCCTGCGCCACCGAGGCCAGGCGCAGCTTGGCCGGCAGGTCCAGTTCGCCCGCATCGGCCTCCAGTTGCCCCTGCAAGGCCGCGAACAGGCTGGACTTGCCGCAGCCGTTGCGCCCCACCACGCCCAGGCGCCAGCCGCTCTGGATGACAAGGTCGATATCGGACAGCAGCAAGCGGCTGCCGCGGCGCAGGGCGAAGTGGCGAAACGCAATCATGTGAGGTCTGGCTAAGCCGGGCGCAGCGCCCGAAGCCGCACATGATAACGGGTGTGGCCGTCACATCTGAGAGTTTTGCTCATAGCGGGACTTTCACGGTTCTGCTAAAACAGCGCGGCAACGCTTTGTGCGGAGAGGGGAATCATGTTCAAGCACCGTCATACCCTGCCCTTGCTGGCAGCCATGGCCCTCGGCGCCGGTCTGGCCGTAGCGCAGGCTGCCCATGCCCAGGAAACGCTGACCCAGCGCGTGCAGGAAGAAAAAACCATGCACCTGCCGGCGCGCGGCATGAGCATGGCGCAGGTGGAGAAGCAGTACGGCGCGCCGCTGCGCAAGCTTTCGCCGCGTGGTGGGGATTCGGCGCACCATCCGACCATCAATCGTTGGGAGTACTCGAATTTCATCGTGTACTTCGAAAAGAGCCATGTGATTCACGCGGTGCTGAATACGCCGGCGGGGAACAACCGGGATCCGGGCGCGGTGAACTAAGGATCGACTGCCTCGCGCAAGTCACAGCGGCATCGTAAACTTTCACACTTGCCTGCCTGGCTCATCGCCAGGCGATTCCCCTTAGCGCGAGTGTCGTCCCCATGACCGATTCCAACTTGCGCCTGCCGGCCGAATGGGAGCCGCAGGCCGCCGTGTTGATTGCCTGGCCGCATGCCGGTACCGATTGGGCCGAGCGGCTTGAACAAGTGGAATCCACCTATGTCGCGCTGGCCGCCGCCATCACGCGTTTCCAGCCACTGATCATCGTGGTGGCCGATGCCGCGCTGCACGCGCATGCCGCCGCAAAGTTGCAGGCTGCGCATGCTGATCTTTCGCACATCCGCTTCGTGGAGCTGCCGTACGACGACACCTGGTTGCGCGATTCGGGGCCCATCACCTTGCGCGGTGACGACCACCGTTTCCAGCTCACCGATTTCCGCTTCACCGGCTGGGGCGGCAAGTTCGGCGCGGAGCAGGATGATGCGTTGATCGCGGAACTGGTGCAGGCCGGCGTGTTCGGCTCAGCTACGCACAAGCGTATCGACTGGGCGCTGGAAGGCGGCGGTATCGAAAGCGATGGCGTCGGCACCGTGCTCACCACCTGGCGCTGCCTGGTGCAGCGTCACCCGGAACAATCGCGCGAAGCCATGAGCGCCATCCTGCGCGACAGCCTGCACGCCCAGCGCGTGCTGTGGTTGGATCACGGTTACCTGGAAGGCGATGACACCGACGCGCACATCGACACGCTGGCGCGCTTTGCGCCGGGCGACCGCATCGTCTACCAGGCTTGCGACGACACCGGCGACGTGCACCATGCCGAACTGCAGCGCATGGGCGAAGAACTGGCTGCGCTGCGCACGCCGGATGGCAAGCCCTATACCCTGTACCCGCTGCCCTGGGCCAAGCCGATCATCGACGAAGGCCGGCGCCTGGCCGCGTCTTACGCGAATTACCTGATCATCAACGGCGCGGTACTGGTTCCCGCCTATGGCGATGCTGCCGACGACGAAGCCGCGCGCATCATCGGCGCAGCGCATCCCGGCCGCACGGTGGTGCAGGTTCCCTGCCGCCCGCTGATCTGGCAAAACGGCAGCCTGCATTGCATCACCATGCAATTGCCGGCCGGCGTGGTGCGCTGATCGCCGACCGCCGATGAGCGTTGCGCTGCTGAACATCCATGCCAGGCGGCGGCAGCGCGTGGCGGCGGTGCCGTTCGGCGATTTCGTCGTTGCACGCATCCGCGCCGGCCAGAAACGGCTGGCCGATGGCACGCGGCGTGAAGCAGTGGACACCGGACACTATCTGATCGTTACGCCCGGCGTGCTGCTCAACGTGGAAAACCTGCCGGCCAGCGATGGCCCCTATCTTTCCACGTGCGTGGCGGTGTCCCGCGATCTGCTGCTGGAAAAGCACTGGACCTCAGACGCCACACCCACGGCCTGGGCGGTACTACCGCCCTCTCCCGCGCTGGACCAGGCGTTCGCGCACGCCGAATCAGGCCTGCAGCAGCCATTGCCGCAAGCGGTGCTGGTGCATCGCGTACGCGAGCTGCTGGAAGCGCTGGATCTCGGCGGCTTTCGCCCAGTAGCGATGCAACAACCCGCGCTGGCCGAACGCGTACGCATGCTGCTGGCTGCGGCACCGGACAAAGCGTGGCGCGCCGAAGACATTGCCGCCGCAATGGCGATGAGCGCAGCGACGCTGCGGCGCAAACTCGCAGCGGAAAACACCAGCTTCCGTGCGGTGCTGGAAGAAGTGCGCCTGGCCCGCGCACTCACCTTGATCCAGACCACCACGCAACCGCTCAAGCGCATCGCCGACGACTGCGGCTATCGCTCGCCGTCGCGTTTCGCCACGCGATTCCGCATACGCTTCGGCACGCTGCCTTCTGCATTGCGCGAGTGATGTGCGCTGACCGACATGCTGCCTGAAAAGTGCTAGGTTGGCCGTCGAGATGCTCTGATTAATTCAGCTTAGGCTGCTGAGATCTGTGGTGGATTGAATCAGAGCATCCTTCGGCTCGGGCAGAAGGACTCACCGCATGAGCACCGTTTCCACATCGCTGGCGACACGCATTCTCTGGGGCTTGATCATTGGCGTGGCGGCCGGCGTCGTCACCTTGGTGGCGGGGGAATTTTTCCCGCCTGCACTACGCGCAGCACAAGCCGTTTCCTCGGCCGTGCTCGATCCGTTCGGTCAGATTTTTCTGCGCCTGTTGTTCTTCGTGGTGATCCCGCTGGTGTTCTCCTCGCTCGCCTCCGGCGTGGCGCAACTGGGCCGGCTTGATCGGCTGGGCCCGCTGGCCTGGCGTACCTTCGCGCTGTTTGCCGCCAACATGCTGATCGGCGTTGCCCTCGCCTTGCTGATGATGAACCTGCTGCAGCCGGGTCATCACCTTGCCGCCAGCGCCAAGGATCTGCTTATGCAGGCATACGGCGGCCATGCGCAACAGGCGGTGGAGCGTTCGCAGGCACAACCGGGCATGAGCTTCGCGGCGCTGGTGGACATGTTCATGCCGCGCAACCTGCTGGGTGCATTCGTCGGCAACAACCGTGGGTCGCTGGGCGAGGTGCTGCCGCTGATCATGTTTGCACTGCTGGTGGGTGCCGCGGCCACGCAACTGGACGAGCCGAAGCGATTGAAACTGCAGGCCGCACTGGACCTGGTCAGCGATACGATGACAGCCATCGTCGGCTTTGCGCTGAAGCTTGCGCCCTACGCGGTTCCCGCCATGATCTACAGCGTGATCGTGAAGGTTGGGCCGGGCATCCTGCTTACGCTTTCGGTATTCGTAGTCGGTTGCACGGCGGCGCTGGCGCTGCAGTTGTTCGGCACCATGTCGGTATGGCTGCGCGTATTTACTTCCCGGTCGCCGCTGGCCTACTTCAAGCAAATACGGCCGCTGCTGGTGACGGCGTTTTCCACCAGCTCCAGCAGCGCGTCGCTGTCTGCGTCGCTGGCCATGGCGCGCGACGAATTGAAACTGGCGCCAAGCACATCCGGTTTCGTGCTGCCGCTGGGCGCCACCATGAACATGAGCGGCACCGCCTTGTTCGAAGGCTGCGTGGTGCTGTTCGTGGCGCAGACCTTCGGCGTGGAGCTTTCGCTCGGCCGGCAATGCGTGCTGATGCTGCTGGCGGTGCTCAGCGCGGTGGCGGTGGCTGGCATTCCCGGTGGCTCGTTGCCGCTGATCGCAGGCTTGCTCGCCACGTTCGGCGTACCGCCGGAAGGGATCGGCATTGTGCTGGGGGTCGACCGCATTCTCGACATGCTGCGTACGACGGTGAACGTGGGCAGCGATATCGTGTCTGCCACCGTGGTGGATGCGCGGGTACGCAAGAGTGCACCCGTTGGTGCTGAAGAACGCATGCGCGTTTCGGGCGATTGATTGCGCGTGGCGTGGCAGGCCGGCGGCCAGCGCGTACTTATGCTGGCGCCACCTTCATCGATGAGTGTCCGCCATGCTCCGCACGCTTGCCATCGTGTTTGCCCTCAGTGCCGCTGTTGCTCATGCGGGTGACTTTTCCCTGCAGGTCGATGCCACCGACGCCAGCGGCAACATCGCGCAGAAGTACATGCTCAATGGCTTCGGCTGCACCGGCAAGAACCTTGCACCCGCACTGCACTGGCAAGGTCCGCCATCGGGCACGCGCAGTTTCGCACTGACCGTGTACGACCCGGATGCACCGACCGGCAGCGGCTGGTGGCATTGGGTGGTGATCAACCTGCCCGCCTCCGCCCGCATGTTGCCGGAAGGCGGCGTCTTGCCCGCGGGCGCGCAAGGCGTGCACAACGATTTCGGCACCATCACCTGGGGCGGCCCCTGCCCGCCGGTGGGCGACCGGCCGCACCACTACGTGTTCACGGTGTACGCGCTGGACGTGCCGCAGCTGGATGTGCCCGCCAACGCCACCGCCGCACTGGCCGGGTTCATGCTGCACGGCCATGTGCTTGGCAAGGCGCAGCAGACGCTGCTGTACGGGCGATGATGCGCATCTGTCATCCCTCTCTCCTTTAAACTAGGCGTTTCTCGCCAACCCAGGCGACCAGGAAACGCCCTTCCATGACCCGCAAGACACTGAAGGTCGCGCTGCTGCAGGAGACGCACCGTGGCAGCCGCGACGCCAACCTCGACGCCATCGAAGCCGGCCTGCGCGAAGCCGCCGCGGCCGGCGCCGAACTCGTGTTGCTGCAGGAGCTGCATAACGGTCCGTACTTTTGCCAGCACGAATCGGTGCATGAGTTCGACGCTGCCGAAAGCATTCCCGGCCATAGCACCGCACGCATCGGCCAGCTGGCCGAAGCGCTGAAGCTGGTGGTGGTCGCCTCGCTGTTCGAGAAACGCGCCGCCGGGCTGTATCACAACACCGCGGTGGTGTTCGATCGTTCCGCGGCGATCGCCGGCAAGTATCGCAAAATGCATATTCCGGACGATCCGGCTTTCTACGAGAAGTTTTATTTCACACCGGGCGACCTGGGCTTTGAGCCGGTCGATACCTCGGTGGGCCGCCTCGGCGTGCTGGTGTGCTGGGACCAGTGGTATCCGGAGGCAGCGCGCCTGATGGCGCTGGCCGGCGCCGAGCTGCTGCTTTACCCGACCGCGATCGGCTGGGACCCCAACGACGCGCAAGACGAAAAGGATCGTCAGCGCGAAGCCTGGATCACCGTGCAGCGCGGCCATGCCGTAGCGAACGGCATCCCCTTGCTGGCGTGCAACCGCACCGGCTTCGAGCCCGATCCGGCCGGCGTGGGCGCAGGCATCCAGTTCTGGGGCAACAGCTTCGTGGCCGGACCGCAGGGGGAATTCCTGGCCCAGGCGGGCAGCGACAAGCGCGAACTGCTGACGGTGGACATCGACATGGCGCGCAGCGAGCACGTGCGGCGCATCTGGCCGTTCCTGCGCGACCGGCGGATCGATGCATACGGCGACCTGCTCAAGCGCTTTCGCGATTGATGGCCAAATCCTCAGCTTTTCAATGACAAGCTTGCACTGGGCACCTCAAGTCTCCATGCTGGGTGTCCCCTCCCATTCGCATCACCTGCATGAGCGTCCCCGAAACCCACCTCCCCGCCAAACCTGACCTCAGCGGCCAGCCCATCGAGCGCGTACAGCGCGACGGCGTGGAGTATGTGGTACTGGGCACGGCGCACGTGTCGCGCGCCAGCGTCGACGCGGTGAACGCGTTGCTGGCGAGCGAATCGTTCGATGCCATCGCGGTGGAATTGTGCGAGAGCCGCGCGCAGGGCATGCGCGATCCGGAAGCGTTCAAGCAGATGGATCTGTTCCGCGTGATCCGCGAGGGCAAGGCCGGCATGGTGGCGGCGAGCCTGGTGCTGTCCACTTTCCAGAAGCGCCTGGCCGACCAGTACGGCATCCAGCCCGGCGCCGAAATGAAGGCGGCGATGGATGGCGCCGCCGAACGCAACGTGCCGCTATGGCTGGTCGATCGCGAAGTAGGCACCACGCTCAAGCGCGCCTGGCACAGCGTAGGCTTCTGGCAGCGTTTCGGACTGCTCGGCGGCATGCTGGCCAGCGTGTTCGAACGCGAGACGATCGATGAGAAGGAAATCGAGAAACTCAAGCAAGGCGACATGCTGGAAAGCGCCTTCAGCGAATTCGCCAGCGAATCGGCACCGCTGTATCGCAGCCTGATCGCCGAACGCGATGCCTACATGGCAGCGCGTCTGCGCGAGGAAGCAGGGCGCTCGGTCACGGCAAACCCCTGCAAGGTGCTGGTGGTGATCGGCGCGGGTCATCTGAAAGGCCTGTGCGAGCATTTGCGCATCCAGCAGGCCGATCCGAGCGAGACCGTGGCGGAGCTGGCCAAGACGCCGCCCAAGGCGCAATGGCCGAAATGGCTGGCCCTCGTCCTGGTGCTGCTGATCTTTGCGGCCATCGGCTATGCCTTCCATCGCAATGCAGCCCTGGGGGCGCAGGCCCTGCGCGACTGGGTGTTGTTCACAGGCGGCCTCTCCGCGCTCGGCGCGCTGCTGGCGCGCGCGCATCCCTTGAGCATCCTTGCCGCATTCATCGCCGGACCGATCAAGCCGTTCCGCCCGGGCATTCCTTCCGGTGGCATCAGCGCCATGGTGGAAGCCTGGGTACGCCGCCCACGCGTGGCGGATTTCGAAAGCCTGCGCGACGACATCGTGCACTGGAGTGGCTGGTGGACCAACCGCGTGGCGCGCACGCTGCTCAATTTCTTTTTGGTATGCCTGGGCACCATCGTCGGCGAGTACGCCGCGGGCATCCATATTCTCAAGAGCCTGCTTTGATTTAAGGGCATACAACTTGATGCTCGCCACGATGCGCTCCCTCCCCTGCGGCAGCAGGGGAGGGAATGGTTTGTCGCGATGATCCAGATGCCCGCTTCGCTTGAGTGCCATTCACACAAGCCAATGCGCGGCTTTTTGTCGCTCCCCGATCGCTCCGCGCGCCCATTGTGACGGCCGCGCGGCACCCCCTATACTCGGCCGAGTACGTTGCACGCATCCGCTGGAACCTTGGGGATCCTTTTGATGATTCGACTGCAATTGTTTGGCCTGGCCGCCATCGCTGCTGCCATTGCATTGTGTTCCAGCCCCGCCCATGCCACGGGCGACAAGAAAAACGGCCGTACCCTCGTCTATACGTGCCACGGTTGCCATGGCATTCCTGGCACCAACAACGCGTATCCGCAATATCCAGTGCCGAAGATTGCCGGGCAGAACGAGCAATACCTGATCAGCGCGCTGCATGAATACAAGTCGGGCGATCGCACGCATCCGACCATGATGGCGCAGGCGCAGAGCCTCTCCGATCAGGAGATCGAGGACATCGCCGCCTATCTTTCCAGCATTGCTACCAAGTAACGGCTCAAGGATTCCATCTGCATGAAACGCGCGCTCACGCTGCTCTCGTTCGGTATGGCTCTTGCGCTGGCTTCGGCGCCGCTATTGGCTGGCGGAAGTGCTGAAAACGGCAAAACCAAGGCCGCTGTCTGTTTTGCCTGCCACGGCGCAGACGGTAATGCGGTTGATCCGCAATATCCGCGCTTGGCCGGCCAGTATTTCGGTTATCTCCAGCAGGCCTTGCATGAGTACAAGGATGGTCGCCGCAACAATCCGATCATGAAGGGTTTTGCTGCGACGCTGTCGGATCAGGATATCGACGATATCGCGATGTACTATTCGTCGCTGCCGACGAAGCTGGATACGCTGAAGGGACACGTGCAGGGCGACTGACTGCCGATGCTGCATCGACATGCATAGGTTGGCGCTGAGCGTATGCGAACCCCAACGTTGCGATGGCGATGGCGATGCTGGGGATTCGGCATCGCCTCAACACTAAGCTACGCAAGCTCCCAAAGCGCGGGGAAAACTCAACCCATCGCTGACTGCCCTTCTTTCTTGCGGTAATACGGATTGGCACCATCCTTGTGATCCGTCGCATCGCGCACGGCGGTGATTTCCGGCACGCGCTCGCGCAAGGTCTTTTCCACGCCATGCTTGAGCGTAACGTCGACCATGCCGCAGCCATGGCAGCCACCGCCGAATTGCAGCAACACCACGCCATCGGCATCCACTTCCAGCAGGCTCACACGTCCGCCATGCGCGGCGATGCGCGGATTCACTTCGGCCTCGAGCACGTAGCGCACGCGCTCGACCAGGCCTGCTTCCGCGCCCGGCAGTTCACCCTTGATCTTTGGCGCGCGGATGTTCAACTGGCCGCCGGTCTGACTCGGCTCGTAATCGACAGTGGCGTTCTCCAGCCACGGCGCGCTGTCGCCTTCGATGTAGAAATTGAAGCCCTGGCATTCTACCGTCCACTCGTTGCCGCTGAGCTCCAGCGGCTCGCAGAACTCCAGTTCGCAATCGGCCGCCGGCGTGCCCGGCGCGGTGACACGCACGCGGATGCCCAGCCCGTCGATGCCTTGCTGGGCGAGTAAGCGCAGGAAATGCTGCTGCGCGCGTTCGGAAATCTCGATCATGCCTGCTCCGGAACCATCAAACGCCCTGATGAACTACGCACAACGCGCCTGGGCGATACCGCACCATTTTAGTCCTGTTTCCTGGCGAATGTTCGCCTTCGTCGTTTTCGCGTACAGTTCCACCGTTTGCGCACACGACGGAGATCGCCATGACTGCCCAACCGCTATCGGCCCAGCATTGCCAACCGCGCAAGGGCAAGGAACATGCGCTGGACGAAGCCGCCGTGGCCGCGCTGCTGCCGCTGGTGCCGGGCTGGAAGCTGAGCGCACAAGGCGATGCCTTGGTGAAAGATTTCCGCTTCGAGAACTTTCATCACACGCTGGGCTTTATCAATGCGGTGGGGTTCATGGCCAACCACGAGGACCATCATCCCGATATCGAGGCAGGCTATGGCCATTGCAAGCTGCGCTGGTCCACGCATGACGTGGGCGGCTTGTCGTTGAACGATTTCATCTGCGCCGCGCGCGTCGACGCTCTGCTCGAACGTTGAGCGAAACCAAGCGGTCATCCGCGGCGTGGATCTGCGCCGGCTATGTGCTGGTTGCGCTTGTCGTCTGCCTGGCGCTTGGCCGTTTGGCCGCGCACATCACCGCCGCGACGTTGCTGGACCAGGCCCAGCAGCAGCTTGCGCGCGTTGAGTCCGGCCAGCCGCTATGGCAATGGTCTTTGCGCAAACCGCGCGACCTGGTGGCGGGCCGGGCGTTCGGCAATGCAACCGCGGTGCAGGACGGCGATGCCCTGCGCGTCACCAGCGAGGACGGCACGCCGTTTGAACTGGGTTTGCCGATTGCCTGGTCGGTGGATCTCAAGCATTGGCCCATCCTGCAGCTGCAATTGCAGAGCAATATGGCAGGCACCCTTGGCCTGGTATGGCAAGGCAGCAACCACGCGTTTGCCTGCCTGGCGCCTGCCGCCCATGCACTGACAGCTGATACGAGGAGCCTGCGCATCGATCTGCGCGACTTGGTGTGGAACAGCAGCGAACCTGGCGCATGCGCAACCCCAGGCATTGCGCAGATGCTGCGCCTGCGCCTTCAAATGCCGCGCGGCGGGAGCCTGCGGCTATCCTCGGCGGCATTGCTGACTACCGAACCGATGCCGCGTTTGCAGGATGTTGCGATCGATTTGTCGGGCAACACCACACAGCATGACATCGGACGGATCACCTCCCGCGCGCAAAACTGGGCCATGCCGCTGTTCCGCCTGCCTGATGGCAGCAGCGCGGAAGCCATGCTGGCATGGCGCGACCAACTGCGCGCACGCTGGCCGGCCGCGCTGATCGTGGCCGCCGGCGACACACCGCAGGCCGAACCGACGGCGCGACCTCATCCCGCCTGGGCCTGGAGCGCCTGCATCGCCTATCTGCTGGTGCTGCTAAGGCTGGTGCTGCACCCCGTACAGGGCCGCTTGCGTCCATGGATCGAGATCATCTGCTGCTTGCTCGGCCCCTTGTGGCTGATCATCGGACTGCACTGGGGGCTTCGCCCCACCCCGCTGGGCGTGACGGCCTTTGCCGGAGGATTGGCTTACGCGCTGGTGATCGAGCGCCAGCATCTGCCGCGGCTATGGCGCTGGCCCGAAGCCGGCCGCCATTGGCTTTGGCCGCTGGCCACGCTGCCGGTGACGCTGCTGTTGATGGTTTTCTATGGCCACGCGCCGCGTGCCTTGCTGCTGGGCCACGTAGTGGCCTATTTCGCCTGGGCCTGGCTGCAACAGTGGCTGATGCTGATCGTGCTGCTGCGCCGTTTCGAGCAGATCCTGCCGCGGCCGAATTGGGCCATCGTGCCGGTGGCGCTGGTGTTCGCGCTGTTGCATACCCCCAACGGCATGCTGATGCAGCTGTGTCTGGTCGGCGAGCTGTGGTGGGCCTGGTGCTTCCTGCGCTCTCGCAGCGTGTTGCCGGTGGCCCTGGCGCATGCAATCTGCGCGTTGCTGGTGGAGTCGGCACTCGCCGGCGGCGCACTGCTGCGCTCGCTCGAAGTCAGCGCGCGATTCTTCTTATAGCGTGGGAATGGACGCCCGGCCCTGGATCAGCGGCGGCGGCCTTTGCCTTGGGTGGATAGCGCATCCAGCACGGACTTCAATTCGTCCGGCAACGGCGTTGAAAAGCCGTAGGCACGCCCATCCAGCTCGAAGGACAGGTGAGAGGCGTGCAGGAACAAGCGATTCAAGCCCCGGTCGCGGAAGCGCTTGTTCGCCTCCTTGTCGCCGTACTTGGTATCGCCGGCCAGCGGATGGCCGATGTGCGCAGCGTGCACGCGGATCTGGTGGGTACGGCCGGTGCCCAGGGTGGCCTCCATCAGGCGCGCGCCAGCGTATTGCTCCATTTCGCGGAAGAAGGTGAGCGAAGGCTTGCCGTCGTCGGCCACCCGCACCATCCGCTCGCCGCCCTGCAGCACGAACTTCTTCAGCGGCACGTTCACGTCGAACTTGGCTTTCTGCGGGTGCCCCACCATCAGACACAGGTATTGCTTGGTCACCTCGCCGGCCCGGATCGCCGCCTGCAGGCCGGTGAGCCCGGCGCGGGTTTTGGCGAACACCAGCACGCCGCTGGTGTCCCGGTCCAGGCGGTGGACCAGCTCCAGGTGCTCGTTGGGGCGGGCCTGGCGCAACAGCTCGATGGCGCCGAAGCTCACGCCGCTGCCGCCGTGGCTGGCCATGCCGGCCGGCTTGTCGATGACCAGGAAGTGCTTGTCCTCGAAGATCACCGCCTCGGCCGCCGACGCAATCGCAGCCTGGGGCGCCCCGGCTTCCGCCGGCCGCTCGGCCACCCGCACCGGCGGAATGCGCAAGATATCGCCCTGGCTGAGGCGGGTATCGGGCTTGGCGCGCTTGCCGTTCACGCGCACCTGGCCGGTGCGCAGCAGCCGGTAAATCATGCTTTTGGGCACCCCCTTGAGCAGGGTCACGAGGGCGTTGTCGATGCGCTGACCGTCCCGTTCCGGACCGATCTCTACTTGACGCACCCCTTGAGGTACATCGGGGGAAGTTACCGTCTGCATTGAAAAAAACCTGGGTTGAGAGGATACTCGCACAGCGCTCAGCCCGGTCCACCGACATCCCATCGGGACCCGGGCGCCCGCCTGTTACGCCGGCGAGGTTTGCTCCGGTCGGCCGTTTTGGCAGCTGGTTGCAAACAGCCATTCATCGTAACGGTTCGGGTAGCCGCTTGTCCGGTTTTGTTGACCTGATCATGCGGCGTGCGTGCAACGAATCATCCCGGTATCGGGAACGTTACCGTTATTTTTGCCGCTTTACCGCAGCGGCGCGATCCCGGAAAGGCCGCCACACCAGGCGCCACCGCGGCGCGCGACGCGCGGCCAAGCCGAGGAATCACACACAATGAAAAGAATGTTGATCAACGCGACTCAGCGTGAAGAGTTGCGTGTGGCCATCGTGGATGGCCAGACCCTTTACGATCTCGATATCGAAATCCCCTCCCGCGAACAGAAAAAAGCCAACATCTACAAAGGCCGCATCACTCGCGTCGAACCCTCCCTCGAAGCCTGCTTTGTCGACTACGGCGCCGAACGCCACGGCTTCCTCCCCCTGAAGGAAATCGCCCGCGAGTACTTCACGCAGGGCCTTGATCCGTATAAATCCAACATCCGCGATCTGCTGAAGGAAGGCCAGGAAGTGGTCGTCCAGGTGGAGAAGGAAGAGCGCGGCAACAAGGGCGCGGCGCTGACCACCTTCATCAGCCTGGCCGGCCGCTACATGGTGCTGATGCCGAACAACCCGAAGGCGGGCGGTGTCTCGCGTCGCATCGAGGGTGAAGACCGGCAGGCGCTCAAAGAAGCCCTGGAGCATCTCACCGTTCCGGACGACATGGGCCTGATCGTGCGCACCGCCGGCATGGGCCGCGACGCCGAAGAACTGCAGTGGGATCTCGACTACCTGCTCGCCACCTGGAAGGCCATCTCCCAGGCCGCCAGCGCCCAGAAGGCGCCGTTCCTGATCTACCAGGAATCGAAGCTGTTCATCCGCGCCCTGCGCGACTACCTGCGCAATGACATCGGCGAGATCCTGATCGACGAGGAATCCCTCTACCAGGACGCCCGCGACTTCATGCAGCAGGTGATGCCCAACGCCCTGCGCAAGCTGAAGCTGTACAAGGACGACACCCCGCTGTTCTCGCGCTACCAGATCGAAACACAGATCGAAAGCGCGTTCGACCGCAGCGTACGCCTGCCTTCCGGTGGTTCGATCGTGATCGACCAGACCGAAGCGCTCACCGCCATCGACATCAACTCCTCCAAGTCGACCAAGGGCGGCGACATCGAGGAGACCGCGTTCAACACCAACCTGGAAGCGGCGACGGAGATCGCCCGCCAGCTGCGCATCCGCGACGCCGGCGGCCTGATCGTGATCGACTTCATCGACATGGACAGCCCCAAGCACCAGCGCGAAGTGGAAGAGCGCCTGAAGGAAGCCTCCAAGCTGGACCGCGCGCGCATCCAGATCGGCCGCCTGTCCCGCTTCGGCCTGCTGGAAATGTCGCGCCAGCGCTTGCGCCCCTCGTTGGGCGAAGCCACCCAGATCGTCTGTCCGCGTTGCGAAGGCCACGGCCATATCCGCAGCGTGGAGTCGCTGTCGTTGTCCACGCTGCGTCTGATCGAAGAGCACGCGATGAAGGACAACACCGGCCAAGTGCTGGTGCAGGCCCCGCAGAGCGTGGCCAACTACATGCTCAACGAAAAGCGTGCCAGCGTGGTCGAGATCGAACTGCGCAACAAGGTGCACGTGGTGATCGTGGCGGACGACAAGCTCGATACGCCGCACATCGAAATCCAGCGTATCCGCGAAGCGGACATGGGCGAGCACAGCAAGCCCAGCTACGAGCGCCTCACCGCGGAAGAAGCCAACGTGGTGCGCAAGATGGGCCAGATGCTTGGCAGCAGCGAGCAGCCGGCAGTGAGCGGCATCGTGCCCAGCAGCCCCGCGCCGCTGCGTGAAGAAGAAGAATCCGCTGCGGCGCCCGTCGCCGCGCCGCCGGCCAGGCCGCAGCGCCGGCCCGCTGCAGTGCCCGCACCGGCTCCCGCGCCGTCGCAAGGCGGCTTCCTGTCCAAGCTGTTCGGCCTGTTCCGCGGCAATGACGCCCCGGCACCTGCCCCTGCCCCCGCCCCGGTGGTGGCAGCGCCGCCGCAAACCGCACGCGGCAAGCAGCAGGACAATCGCCGTGGCGAACAACGCACACGCGGTGAAGGCCAACAGCGCCAAAACCAGCAACGCGAAGCGCGCGGCAGCGGCGCGCAGCAACCGGCCAAGAACCAGCAACGCCAGCGCCAGGAACAGCCGGCGCGTCAGCAGCAAGGCAAGCAGGAGCGTCAGCCAAAAACGGCGCAAGCCAGCGAAGCGGCTGCCGCCGAACAGCGCACCAATAATAAGCAGCCGAACGCCGAAACCGCCAAGCAGCCCCAACAAGAGCGCCCGCCGCGGCAACCGGTGGCGGAGCGTCAACCGCAGCAGCCCCCGGTGAATCCGCCGGCCGCCAAGCCGCTGGAGGCGCAGAAACCGGCCGCCGAAGCCGTTGCGGTCGTCGCCACCGCGGCTGAAGACAGCATACCCACGGGCGAAACCGCCGCCTCGGCAGAAAGCACCGGCCAGTCGCGCCGCCGTCGTGGCCGTCGCGGTGGCCGTCGCCGTCGCCGTCATGAAGGCGCCGCAACGGATGGCGTGCAGAACGAGCAAGCCCATGCACTGGATCTGGACGATGAGGATCGCGACGACGACGACGCCTCCGCACCGGAAGCCGAGGCAGCCCAGGCGAAAAAGCCTGCAGCGACTGCCCCTGTAGCGTCCGCGCCAACGCCCGCTCCGTCGGCACCGGCACCTGCGCTGGAGCCTACCGAAAACCACGAGCCGGCGATCGTGACGCAGGTGGTTGCCGACGCGGAACCGGTCAAGGCGACGGCGCCGGAACCGCAGCCCATCACCGAGGCGGTCGAAAACGGCCACTCCCCTGCTCCGCTGATCATTGCACCGGCACCTGTGCCGTCATCCTTCAACCTGCCGGTGCTTCCGCCGATTCCGATGCGCGAAGCCGCGGTGGAAGCGGAAACACATGCGGTGGCCGAAGCAACCGCTGAGCAGCCAGGTGAAAAAGAAGCCGTAGCGCAGACCGAGGCGGTCACCATCACCGTGCCGCACGACGCGGAGCCAGCGGCGAACGAAAGCAAGGTGGTAACCGACTCGATCGTGGTCGCCGAGGTCAAGCACACGGACGAACCGATACTCGTCGAACCCCAGGCTGCCATCGTCGCCCATGAAGAACCCGCCGCGGTGACGCCGGAGCCGATCATCCATCAGCCCGAACAAGGGGACCTGCTCTCCACGCCCCTGCATCCACATGCACCGGCCGAACCGCTGCACGGCCATGCCGAGCACGTTGACGCCAAAGAGCCGTCCTCTGCAGAAGACGACCATCTGCATGGTGCCCAACAGCGCGACGGCAGGCTTTCCTGACGCCGCCGGCAGGTGCACGCACAAACAAAAGGGCCGGACATCTTGTCCGGCCCTTTTTATTGCGTTGAATACGCGCTGGAGCTGACCCTCAGCTCCCAACCTGGTTGTTGTGCGTATCCAGCAAGCCATGCACGGTCATCAAGTGCGCCAGGCTGATGACATGATCGACCTGTAGTTTCTCCATCAAACGTTGCTTGTAGGTAGAGACCGTTTTCGGGCTCAGATTCAACTGCTCACCGATGGCAGTCAACGCCTTGCCGCGCACCAGCATCATCGCCACCTCCAGCTCGCGACTGGACAGCGCGTCGAACGGCGAACCATCGCCATCCAGCGTCGCCAACGCCAGTTGCTGCGCCACCGCAGGCGCCAGGTAGCGGCGGCCGCCGGCCACCTGGCGCACGGCATTGAGCAATTCTTCCGCCGCGCAGCTCTTGGTGAGGTAGCCATGTGCGCCGGCATCCAGCAAGCGTTTCGGAAAGCGGGCATCCTCCACCACGGTCACCACGATCACATGCGTGGGCAGGTTGGCCCGTACGATGCGCTCGGTCAGCTCAATACCGCTCATGCCGGGCATGTGCACGTCGACCAGCGCGATATGCGGCCTGCTGGTGCGAATCAGCCGTAACCCATCTTCGGCGTTGGCCGCTTCACCGCAAACGCGGATGTCCGGCTGCTGCAAGATCATTCTGAAGCCGGTTCTGACCAGTTCGTGGTCATCTACTAGTACAACGTCAATCATCTAGCGCCCTCCTTGGTTAGGAACTGTGCCTTCGCAAAGTAGGCAGGTCTCTGACACATTGCAAGTCGATAACCCCGCGTTCCAAAAGGAATTTCCATCTTGAGACGATACCCACAATCAAGGTAGGAAATTACCTACATACACGTCCTAATTTTGGTGCCATCATTAACGAAATAGCTACCGTAAGTCACGCATTCCTCCACCCCTGCCGGAGTGTATCGATGGTGATCTACTCGCTCAGACAGTCGCCGGATGGTGACTGGAGCATCCGAAGGGACTCAGCCACGCTGTTCAGTCAGCTGCGCCTGGGGCCCGCCATTCAACTGGCGCGCGAGGCCGCCCGCGACGAGCACAACCGCTCCGGTCGCAGCACCTGCGTGGAAATGCCCGGTCCCACCTCCACCATCCGCCTCGCGCAATACGCGCGTCCGGGCCAACCGCTGGAAAGTGCGGTGGCTTGAGATCGATCCAACGAAAACGGAGCCATCTGCTCCGTTCGCGCAAGGTGCATGTTACGATCCGCGCGCCTGCAGCCGGTCATTCGGCAGCCCCTCCCGCCCGGATGGCGAAACAGGTAGACGCAAGAGACTTAAAATCTCTCGACCGAAAGGTTGTGCGGGTTCGAGTCCCGCTCCGGGCACCAACGGTTTCAAGCGTTTTTGAGTTGCGCTTTTTGGTCCGCAATTCCAGTTTTTGTCCGCAATTCGCCAAGGAAGTATCTGCTCACTGGCAGGCCTGGATCGCTGCAATCAGCTCACCCTCGTACCCCTTGCGCTGCAAACGCTCCGCGCGCAGCGCATCCATCTGCGTCCAGATATCGGACCCAAGCGGCAACGCATCGACGGCCCACGCCGGCACCTGTGGCTTCGTCACCTTACAAGGGACCGGCACCGGCACCTTCACGGTGACAGGCACAGCTGGCCGAGGTTGATCCACGCAACCGCTCATGGCTGCAGCCGCCACTATTAAAGTGATCAATCGTTTCATTTATGTGCCCTCTCCTGCCGCAACTCGTCGTCGAAGGCCTGCGAGGCGGCCCGGCACTCATCAGCGCCAAGCGGCCGGCTCGCGAGAATGGCTGCGGCCTTGAGCTGGTAGGACGTAGCGGCCTCCGCAGCGGTACGTTGTTCGATCGCCGCTTCCTGCTCACGCTGCTGCGCGCGCTGAATCATGCCGTCGACAGCATCGTTCTGCTGTTTCACTGCCGCACGCAGCTCCGTATTCGCGGACTGAAACTGTGCCGACTGCGCCTGCGCGGCATCAAGCCGCGGTTCGTAGTAATCGCTGGTGGCACGGTGACCAAGCCACGCGCCAACACCAACCAGCCCGAGCACCAACGCCAGCGCGGCGCCGATGCGCAACCAGGAGATTTCGGGGATCATTGTTTGGGCTCCGTCTTTGCCTTGAGTGCGAGCGACACGCCGCCGCCGGTGAGAAGTGCGCCGACACCGATGCCGTACTGCTGGAGATCGAACGCGCGGCCCGTCGCGAAGCTCGCGACGACCAGACTTAGGCCGACCAGGAATGCCAGCGCCCACAGCACACGGCCGATGTCGTAGGTCTGGTTGTCGGCACCGGTAAGGCAGTGCCGCGTGAACTTCGCGATGGTCTGCCACATCGCTTACGCCTCGTCAGGCGTGAAGATGAAGCCGGCCTTGCGGGGAAAGCCCTGGAACTGCCAGGTAGGCCCGGTGCGGTGGTGAATGCCATGCGTCGGGGACCGATGAAACTTCGCGACCAGCGGCAGCATGTTGTGCAAGCTGTCGACGAATAGCTCCGGCCGCCGCGGATCGAACGCCTTCCAGTCGAAACCGAAGAACGTGGTAACCTGCGTCATGAACCAGCACCAGCTCTGCTCCACCGGATACGTCTCGCCCGTGGGCTGATCGGTATGCGGATCCAGCACCGGCAGTTCGGTGACCTCGCCGATGGCCACGCCGCGCACGATGTTCCAATCCACTGCATCCGCATCGGCCCACTCGATCCAGAGATGGTGATATTCCGGATTAGGCTGGCCGCTGATGGAACAGCGAAGCCCCATGCGATGGCCATCGCGCTTCGTGGCACGAAACGTTGCCGATTCCTTGCGCGGCGCATGGTCGGGGTAATACTCGACTTCGTTGACGACTTCTTTAACGAGGTGTTCGTGGGCGGGCGTATCCATGGTTTGCTCCGGGCAATAAAAAAGCCGCCCGAAGGCGGCTTGAAGAGGGGATGTGTTGGATTGGTGCCGGCAGTCCGAATCGAACGGACGGCCTACCGCTTACAAGGCGGGTGCTCTACCTGCTGAGCTATCCCGGCACGTGGTCGATGGCCGCAAGGTTGTGCGCGCGGATAACTTCGATGATCTTCGTGGCGTACTGCGGATCGGTTGCGTAACCGGCTGCAGCTACGGCTCGCGCGAAACCCTCGCCATCGGCGTGCGCGAAGGCCGGTTTGTAACGCGGGTTGTCAAGCAGGAAAGCCGCATGGTCTGCGATGCAGGCTCCCCAACTGCCGTACTTACGCCAGCGCGCGGGGATGATGGTCCATTTCCCATGCAGGCATTCCCTGGTCCGCATGGTCAGGGTGTCGCCTTTCCAGGAAGGATCGGCCTTCACCCCGAAGAGGTTGCATCCTTCAAGAGCTAATGCAGATGCGCCCCAGCCGGATTCGAGCGCGCCCTCGGCAACGACGAACGACGCCGGAATGTGAGTGGTGCGCATCGATGCCTGTGCCGCCGGCGCGATCGCGGCAATGAAGTCATTTGGTTTCATCAGAGATGTATCCCTTGACCAAGGATGGCCCCGGCAGCACCGGCCGCCAGGAACTTGAGCAGAGCAAAGAACGCTTTGCCGATTAGGTTGTTGTGCGCTCGAAGATGAGCGTCGAATTCGCCGCGAAGCTTGTCATGGTCCTTCCGCAGCAAGCCCGTGTCCTGCTCAACCAGACTGATCCGCTGATTGTTTTTCACCAACTCGCCATAGCTGTCTGCGAGCTGCCCGAGCGATTGCTCGATGTTTTTCAGCCTCTCGTCGTGACGAGCGACTGTCGTGTCTGTGGATTCGTGTGGCGCGGGCATGGCTTCCCTTCATCTAGGCGGATATAAAAAAAGCCGCTCAATGGCGGCCTTGGCGCAAATCGTTTTGATATGAAACGCGACCCTATGCGGAGGGCTAAGGCTGAACAGCGAGCATCCCGACGGGCGACAACATCCACAGATCCTGCGGCGTGACGCGCCGGCATGCCTCCGGACGAAACAACGGCGAGCCGCCCTCTTCAAATGACCAGGCAACCAGCTCGCTGCAGAACCATCGATCCGTTTGCTGCCAGTCGCGATGCAACCCGATACCAACCACGGCCGTGTAGTCGTAGGGCTTACCAAGCTGCCCCCTCGCTGCCGCAACAATCGCGCTGGGATCTTGGCAAGGGAGCGTCGCGACCGCCCACGTAGGGTCTTCCTTTTTGCGCGTAGCCAATGGCGTGTGCACCACGCCTTTCAACGCGACCGCTTCGATGACATCGTCCCCATCGATCAGCGCGACATGTGACCATTTCGACCAACTACCCACTCGAATGGCCCAGCTCATTGGATTGCGCGGATTCGTGCAGAACAGAAGGTCGATGGTATTCATGCGCCGGCCGCCGCTGTTTGGATGTTGGCTATTGCCTGCGCCTGTGCAGCCTGCGCGGCGGCAACCGTGGTTGCCGCATTCACGTTTGCCTTGCCGATCAGGCGCGCCGAACGTATGCCAGTTAAGACGTTGCTCCATGCAGACGCGGTGGAGATGATGCTGTCGGCCGCCTGCTGCGTCGTCATGTTGGCCGCTGTCGCCCAGCACTGAACAGTCGCGGGAACGGTGCCGGTGTATCCAGCGCCCTTGAACGTCTGCGCGTCGGCATAGGCTTGCTGGTATTCCGCAAGTCGCCCAGGACTCGGACCGCCGATCTGAATGTATGCAGCATCGGCCGCAGCATCAATCGAAGCGCACAGGTCAAGTTGAGCATTTGCGAGTTGCTGTGCAGCCGTGGGCGGAGTGGGCGCTACGAGCTGACCACTTTTCACCATATAGCCTGGCGTTTCAAGGCACGTCTGCCATTGCGCGTAGCTGATTTCGATCGTGCTGGCGCCATCCGGAGCGGGGCTGTCTACGGAATCGTAATACGTATAGATATTGCCGTTCGAATCATATGCTGCGAGTTTTTGGCCCATAAAATCCTCAGTTGCCGATGGCAAACCAAACGCCGGGGATGGAATTGCCGGAATAGGTGTTAACCACGTTCAAACCTGTCTTTGTCCATCCGTTGGCGGAATAACGGTAGGAGGCAGTAGTGCCTCCATCATTGGGGTTTGCGGTCGCAAAAAAACAGTTGTTCGGAAAGCTGATGGGGAAGACCACGGCAGTGTTTGTCGCAGCCGCCGCAGTAATGGCTCCCCACTGAAAAATGATGCCACTGCTTAATTTCTGATAACCGCTTGCGCTCAAGCTGTTGGCGCCAACTCCGCCGAACACGATCCAATTTGTGCCATCTGAAATGACAATGACGCTGGCACTCGGCGGCAATAGATATGAAGTTGTTGAGCCCGCTGCTGCGGGGTTGAAATTGCCCGCAGGCGTCTGAATCGTTACGGCATACGTGGAACTGTAGTTGTTCAAATAGAACGCAATGCCGTTTTGATTTACAGGGCTTGGAAGGCTGAGCGTCCCCGCAGCAGGAATGTTGATTGCAACATTCTGACCACATTGCGCGACGGTAAGGGCCTGCCCAGTTACAGTGATACCTATTACTGATGGCCTTGTGTTCCCGAGTAGCGTCTGAACCCAAGAAGACGGTACAAGCTTTGCGCTGTTGTCGAATTGTGTAGGGGGCACACCATACGTGCCAGCTCCAAGCTGCTGAGCGCCACCAGTGCCTTCGATCAAAATCCATGATGCAAGACCGGCGTGCCACATAAATTCGGCCTTGCCACCAGCGGGAAGTTCGCCCCCTTGAAGTACGGCATGCGCTGCACCTAGCACCGGCTTGGCACCGAGTCCGTTGAGATTGAGCGTGGTGGGTCCGGTATTAGTCACCGCGACCTGCGTTTCCACGAGCATCCCGTCGACCAACGCAGTCGGTGCCGGTTGCAAGTTCACGACCAGGGCGTTCACCGCGCCCACATCTTTCGCGTAGCACAGCGAGTTGTTCTGGAGCGCTTGCAGCAACGAGGCTGGCAGCACGCCAGTCGTCACCGCCGAAATGTTCGCGGCCGTGATTGTGACCTGGCCGTTTGCGACGGTGACCACTGCCAGGGCTATATAGCCAGGATCGACCGCTGGAGCCACCTGGGTGCCTGTGGCGGCGGCGATGCCCGCTTTCGCTTGCAGGATGACCTGCCCATCGCGCTGTGTCGGCTGCTCCTGGTCAGGATTGCCGGGCGGTCCATTCAAGGCCTGATTGGTGTTGCTGCTGTTGAAATACGGCAACACCACATTGTTGATATCGTTTTCCTGAAACGTTGCCTCGATCAGAAAGCACTGCGAATAGCCGGCCGTGTTGGGCGGTGCAATGGCGATGGTCGTTGGTTGCAACTGGATGCCCTGCTTTACGCAGGTATCCGTGGTGTCGGAGGCAAGCGAGCTGTATGCCGTGTTATCCACGTTTTCGAGCTGATAAATCTCGCCGGCAGCAATCTGGACCGATAGACTTGCCGGCTGCGTCGGCGTGACGGCGAGACCATTCACCAGTCCGCCGGTGCCAAGCAGGGCGCCGGCCAACTTGCCAAGCGCAATCATCACGTTGCGGTTGGTATTGAGCATGTCCGTTTCCAGGGGGACTTGGCCGGGGTAGATGATTTGGCGGCGCATGGAATCTCCGGGCAATAAAAAAGCCCGCAAAAGCGGGCTGAATGGGTTCTTGAGTTGTTGGTTGGCGGGTCAGCTTGCGATGCGCACCCATGCGATCGTTCCGGCGGGCTTCACGGCATCGACGGCAGCAAAGATCGCCGCATCACTGACACCTGCCGTGATGAGCGATAGAGAGGTGTAGCCGCTCGCGACGCCGTAGCCGCCTTCTGGATCGCCATAGCCGGGCATGCCGGCGACGCCCTGTGCACTGAAGGGTCGAAATGCTATGACGAAGGCTTGATAGGGAAGCTGAAGAGATCCGTAGTAGCCAGCGACGCCATATCCACAATTCGGCGCGCCGTAGCCTCCGCAGTCACCAGGCCGCGTCGGCTCGATGATGATCGGCGTTCTTCCCGTCAACTGCGTCAGCGTCTGAATAATGGCGTGACGTGTCGCCTTTTCCCGAAAGAGGTTCGCCAGGATCCTGGCTCGGAAAGAGTCGTCCGTCTCGCCGGTTTGCCTTGGCAATGACGTGCCGAAGAAATCGGCACTGATGAGATCGATCCAGCCATCCGTTGCATTCAGTATTCGGGTTTGCAGCTTCGCAAACCCGTAAAGCGCATAGATAAAACTCAGCGCATTGCCGATGCCGGTGAGTACTGCATCGATGAAGGGCACGCTGTCGGTTGGTGAACCGAACCAGCGCGATGGGAGCAAGCCCTTTAGCCTGCTGAAGAAGTCCTGGTTATCGCCCGTCGCCATGGTCAGTTCGCCGCCACGCTGCCAGCGACAATGCGCTGCTGATTCGTTGCGACGAGATCGGCGGTGCCACCGTTGAGCGTGAGCCCGGTGATGTTGGTGACACCGGGTGATGCGTCATATGCAACCTGGGCGAGCCGGGTATACGCACAGGTCTGGCCAAGCGTCAGGGATGCGAGGTAGGTCTGCACCGCCGATTGCGCCAGCGCCTTGGTCGCAACGGGGTCATACCCGGTGGCGACCGTGACGTACATGACGACGTTCGCCGTTATCGTGACCGGTGCGAACACCGCGAACGCGATGGTGAAGGGCCGCACCGCGTCGACGGCGTTGTAGGCGGACGACAGAAACGTGGAACTGGGATGGCCAGAGCCATCGTCCACCACGACGTAGAAGAAACCGAGCTGCGTGGTGCCGTTGTAGGCCTGGTTTTCGACTAGGGTATAGCTGACACCCGTCTGCATCGACAGCAGCGCGTTGCCGATGGCGATCTTTGTGGCCCGCGAAAGGCTGCCCAGGTAGGAAATAAAGCGAGTGCGGAAAGCAGCATCCGTTTCAGCGTTTTCGCCGTTCACGAACGGCGCCGAGTTCGTTACGGTGTCCACATAGGGAACCGCTTGCCCAATCACGCTGATGGAGCCGGCCGACACATTGCCGGCGGTGCCAGCCGTTACCGCCATGACCGTGGCAGAAATGCTACTGGTCCCAGCAGGGATGATGTACGCGTTCGCCGCGATATTGAACGCAGGTTGCGTCGTATCGGCGACCACGGTGAACTGCTGGGTGCCGTCGCCGGTCTGGATCTGCGTGCCGACCGGAATGGTCGCCTGCATAGCCGCAGTGAAGCGCGCGAAGGTCACCTGGCCCGTCGCCGGCGTCGCCTGGATGCGGGTAAGGCCATAATCGGCCATCCAGCTATCGAGGTCGGCGCCCGTACACAGCGCGGCACGCGTGGTATTGAGCAGAACCAGTATCAGCGACTGCAGCCATATAGCAACCGCTGCAATGGCTTCGGTGATGCTGAGCAGCACCGAGCCGACAGTGAAATCGAGCAGCGCGCTTGCCCTTCCCTGGATCGCCGTCGCAATGTCACTAACGATCTGGGTGAAGCTCTTAGATGTGATATTGGGCATGATCGGCGCCAGAAACGGAAAAGCCCCGGTCGCTCGCGCGGCCAGGGCCTTCGGATAGGTGGATAAGGGTCGGGTGCTACTTGTTCACATTGAACGCAAGCACGATCGGGGTCCCTGTGGAGGCATCGGTGTAATTGATCTGCACGTTGATGCCATCGCTGATCGCCGTCACCGTGATGTCCGGTGGCGGATTGCGGGCCACGCTGGCCTCCATCAACATCTGGCCTCGGATCAGCGCGCGAATCTCTGCCGGGCTGGCCAGCGAACCCACCAAACGCGGCAGGCCGGCACCGTAGTCAGGATGAAAGATGTAGTCACCCGCTACGATCACGTTGCCCGAGGCATCCTTTTGTGCCGGGTTCGTCAGTAGCCGGCGCAAGATGCGCTGTTTGCTGCGTTCCATATCGCTGGCCTTGAGCAAGTCTCCGTTGGCCGCGGCACTGCAGTCCCCACTCCAGTAGTGGGAGATGTCATACAAAATTTGCTGCATTGCCATTCCTTACTGCGGAGTGCCCGTCAGGCCACCAGTGAGCGTGCCGCCCGAATGCTTATGCGAGTCGTCGATGCGGTGCCCATTGGCGGTCACTTCACCGGTGAAGGTCCAGTTTCCATTCCACGACACATTGCCGCTGCAACTCCACGACTGCGCGGCGATTGTCGCTGTGCCGCTGATATTGGCGGTTAGGTTGCCGCCTACCGTGGCCGTCAGGTTGCTGTTGCTGATCAGTTCCACGCTGCCATCGTTATGAAACTTCAGCGCACTGGTCGATTTGTGCACCATCCAGATTTCACCGGATGGCACCGGCAGTGGCGGTGATAGATCGTCGAATATGCACTGGACCGCAATCCCCGCATTCAAGGCGCCGTCTTGGAACACCACCAGGATTTGATCGTTGAGAGCCGGCGGCGCATAGACGCCCCACTGGTTGCCGACCGCCAATGCCCCGAGCGGAATCCAACCCGTTTCAGGCTCCGAACCATCATCGAATGGGAACTGCACCTTCACCGTGTAGGTGTTGGGGTCGTAAGCCGAAACAATCCCCAGCTTTGCGTGCCGTAGGCGCTGCATCGCTGCGCCGGCCTGCCCTCGCATGACGTTGAGCATTCCCTTCATGCCGCGGCCTGCACGTCGTTGGAGTGATTTCGCGCGCTGACGCTCATGACATAGCCCTCATCGATGCCCATTCGTCGCACGATGCTTTCCGGGAAATAGTTCTGGTCGTAAACCGTGCCGGTGCCGGTCACCTGGATGACATTGTTGATACTGAGCGTGCCGTCCGCCGGCATAACAGCCGACAACCGCATTTCTTGCTTGATCAGATCGTTGTATTTCGCCTTGGCGGCCTTCACGGCCTGATCTGGCGTCAGATTCGGTATAACCACGAAGTACTGCTGCGCCGGACTCGTCGCCGTGCCGGGACGAATGCCTTTCGCGCGCCCCGTTGGATAGGTTTCGCTGAAGCCATGCCGCTGCTTCTGATTCCAACTGCGGACGGTAACCGTAATGGTGTTTCCAACCGTCAGGGTGCGGGAAAAGCTCAGCTGCTCGGCCGTACACTGAAACGACTGGGTATCATCGGCTGGCGTCCAGACAATCGGGTATACCGGCGCCTGGGCAGGATCCGGTGCCGGCTCGAAGTGCAGTTCGTGCCCCTTCACATAGACGACATAACCCGTCTGGGCTGCCAGCCATGTCAGTAGGTCCCACTCGGTATGCCCATCCGTCAGCTGGATATGATCGATCTGGTAATACTTGCCGGCCTTGTCAGACGTGGCCGTCACTACGGGGGTCAGCCCGTGGCGCTGGGCCAGCGTCGTGGCGATTTGGCTTGCGGTCTGGTTGCGGAACGTCTCCGTGGTCTTCGCATCGATCAGCAGCGACGCGAGATCGCGGCCGGTTAGCTCCAGCGTGCGTTGCAGCGGGTCGTAGTGAACGTCATCCACGTTTCCGACCAGCACCAGGTCAAGGTCGGACACGCCGTAGTTACTGGGGTCGGCAGGGAAACCGCCATACAGCTCCACCGTCATGGTGGTCTGGCTGCAGAACCACACCTCATCGTTCGGCGCCGCGAGCGCGGAGAGGGACAGCAGTACGCGGAACGTCGCCGATTCGCGGTAGGTATGGCTCTCCGCCTCCCATTCCAACCAGCCGGCGATCTGCTGCCCGTTCACACGCACGATCCCGCGCGGCTCACGTACCGGGCCGTTGGCAAGTGATGGATTGTTGGTCATGGATCAGGAGGTGCCGAGCACGCCGCCGGCGGTGTCTGGCTGATTCGGGATCTGGAGTGTCTGCAGGCCGGTCAGCACCGGGTCGGTGAGGCCATTGGCCTTGGCGATGCCCGTCCAGGCCATCGGATCGTCGTATTCCCGCGAAGCGATCTGCATCAAGTTGCCGCCGGCAACGGTTTCAGAGCGCGTTGCGCCGGCCACCGAACCCAAGTTAGCGGTCATGCGCCCCATCACGCTGCGCAGGTTTAACAGGAGTGGTTGCTGCTGGTAAGCATTGAGCTGCGCGCTCATTTTGCCAATGGTCTGCGACACGGGATTGCTTGGCAGCACGCCGCCTACCGTGGTCACGTTGAGCATCGTGTTGTCGGCGGCACTGATCAGCGTCTGTACCCTGCTCTGCACGGCCTGTATGGGCTGCAGCACGCTGTTGATGGTGGACTGCGCCGCATTGGCAAAGGTGGAAACGGCACCTATCGCGGTGTTCAGCGTGCCAAGCAGCCCAGACAGTGTGCTGTCTCCAATCTGGCCACCCAGGCCGTTCGCCGTATTCAAATCCTGCGTCAGCTGCGCATCGATGTCCGGCACGTCGCCGGCCACGGTGGGAGTTGCGTTGTCCTGCACCACCACGCATCGAATCCGGTACGGAATCCGATATTCGAACTCGTAATTCGCGGTGAAGCTCTCGATCACCACCAGGAAGTTCAGGCTGGACCACGTCAGCGTCAGCTGCTGCCCCAGGATGCGCTGCGTGTTGAGGTATTGGGCGCGATCAACCGCAGTCGAACCCAGGAACATACCGGACCACTCGATAGGCGCATCCTTGCGCCCCATCGCGTCCACCACCCGCGTGCCCCCAACAAGTTCGTGCACCGTCAGCGCTTGATCCCCGCCCCATGGGATGACCTCGGGGACTTCGAAGCCACCAAACGTCAGATCGCCGAGGGAAAGGGTTGTGATCGCCATCGAATTTCCTATTGCTCAGGTGCCGACGTATCCAATCGGGCCGGGCATCATCGAACTGTCGAACGAAGACATACCGGTCTGCGGTCGCATCGCCTCGCGCGTCTGGTGCTGTGTAATGGCGCGTCCCACTTCGCGATCTTTCAGGTAGACCTTTGAGGTGACCTGGATGGTATTGCTACCGTTCGCGCCGTAATTCGCCGCGAGATGCGCCTTCCACTTTTCGTTGTTCGCAATCGCCTCCTTCGCCTCTTTGCTTCCGAAGAAGGCCATCGCGTGCGCTTCGGCATTTCCTAGCCAGTCTCCGAACTTGGTTCCAGCCACGTAGTGATCGCTTACGTATGTCCCTACTTTCCAACCAAGAATTGCGGATGAAGCCACCGCAATGGCTGGTCCCAGCGCACTCAGGCCAGACGCAACGCCGGTCAAGC
>NZ_DATJMN010000319.1:0-8390 GCF_035508675.1 Dyella sp. | reverse complement strand
CCGGGTAATAACCGCAGGCGTGTGGCAGCGTCTGGAACAGGCGGACATGATCGGAGCGCATGGCCTGATTCTATGTCCGCTGCCGGTCGCCGTGGCAAGGTTTTTGTAAGCGTACCGGCGGGTGCGTGCATGCCATCCTGGCCTGCGCGGCTAGATAAAGTGCAGGTAATGCAGGCCGAGCACGATGAACACCCCCACGATCGCCAGCAGCACGATGCGCCGCGCCCGCGCCACGGTATGTTCACGGCGGGTATACAGGGACGCCACCGGATCGCGCGACATCCTGAGTTCTTCGGCATGACGCACCTCCGGCTCGATGCTGAGCTTGCGCATCAGCTCACGCGCCCTGGTGTAATCGTCGGCCTTCTGGACCCAGACCTGGGGCCACGCGTCGCGATTCTCGCTGCCGCGGGCGTAGCTGAAGCGCTGGTAGCTGGGACGGTTCCAGTTGGAACGGTTGGTGATGCTGGTATCGATGCCGTTTTCGGCCATCAGGGCCGCCACGCGGTCGATGTTTTCCTGACGAGGAGATGTGTAAAGCAGACGCATGGAATGATTTTACTCGTCGCGCAGCCGGATCAAGCCTTCCTGGGCGGTGGAGGCCACCAGCTCGCCGGCCCGGTTGAAGATCTGGCCGCGCGCCAACCCGCGTGCGCCCTGCGCCGTGGGGCTGTCGAACGAGTACAGCAGCCATTCGTCCACCCTGAAAGGGCGGTGGAACCACATGGCGTGATCCAGGCTGGCCATCTGCAGGTTGGGGGTGAGGTAGGAAATCCCGTGCGGCAGGGTGCTGGTGCCGATCAGGTGGAAATCCGACGCATAGGCCAGCAGGGCCCGATGCAGTACCGGTGAATCCTCCACCGGCGAGGTGAGCCTGAGCCAGATGTGCTGGATCGGTGGCCGCTTGGCCGGATGCAGTTCGTCGCGCGGCCACACTTGGCGGAATTCAAACGGGCCATCGTTGCCCAGCCAGCGTTGCAGTTTCACCGGCAGGCGCGCCAGCTCCTCCGGCGGCACGCGATGCATGGGCTCCACGTCCTCCGGTTCCGGCACCTCCGGCATGCTGGATTGGTGCTCCAGCCCTTTTTCAGGGACCTGGAACGAGACCGCGCAGTTGAGAATGGGCTGGCCATGCTGGATCGCTACCACGCGGCGGGCGGAAAACGTCCCGCCATCGCGCGCGCGTTCCACGCTGTAAACGATCGGCGCGTCGATGTCGCCTGCACGCAGGAAATACGCGTGCAGCGAATGCGCTTCGCGCGAGGGATCGACTGTCTGCTGCGCGGCGGACAACGCCTGGCCGAGCACCTGGCCGCCGAATACGAAGCGCGTGCCGATGTCACGGCTCTGGCCACGGAAGAGGTTATCCTCCAGCCGTTCGAGTTGCAGAAGCTCGACCAGTTCTTTGACGTGTGCTTCCCGCATCGCGGCTGACCCCTGAGATAAATGGCCCGGAATTATAGCGGGCGTCGTCCTGCAGTCTCAGTGAGGCGCATGGAGGCGCCGCAAGCCACTCCCAACCAGCACGTCCGGCCACGGAAACAGCGGGCCGGGATCGAGCTTGCGCGGTACTTCCCGGCTGGGATCGTCGCTAGCCGGCACGCGGGCCGTATCCAGGTCCTCGTGGCCGGCGATCTCCTGCAGGTTTGGATATTCCGTGCGCAACTGCGCCAATAGCGCGCGGAGCGCGTCGATCTGCGCCGAGGTATAGGGTTCGCGCATGGTCTGGTTGCGCGAGTCGAACCAGTTCGGATAGCGCCCGCGGTTCACCAGCTCGATGCCGATCGACGGCGGGTTGTACCCGCGTACGTGATGCGCCACGCGGGTGCCCGGCACATAGCGATGGACCGAGCCGTCGCGATCGATGTAGTAGTGGCCGCTGTTGCCGGTGCCGGTTTCATACAGCACGCGTTCGCCGTATTCGCGCGCGGTCGCCAGGTCGGGCAATTCGGTGCAGTGGATGACGACCAGGGTGACGTCGCTCGCTGGGCGTTCGGGCAGTTTGGCGGCGTAGGGGAGGGGCTGGTCGTGGATGGTCAAGGTCGGCATGCACTGGATGACGTGGGGAGCCACTATAGAAAGCCGGGATGGCCATCCCAGCCTACATTCATGCCTCATCTTGCGCATCACCAAGCGGCTATCATGCACGTCCCGCTGCGCAAATACGGAGAGCGCCATGCCCGGCCACGTCATTCTTTCCCATGGTTCGGACACCGGTCCGGATGCCACCAAGGTCAGCGTATTGGCGAAAGTCGCCGAGTCCATGGGCTGGACCACCGAGCGCCCGGATTATCGCGAAGACGACCAGCGCGGGCATGCCGGGTCGATCGAGCCGCGCCTTGCCCGCTTGCATCAGCGCATGGTGGCCTGCGCCAAGCCGCCGGTGCTGGTGGGTTCCAGCATGGGCGCGTTCATCTCCGGACTGGCCTCGCTGGAGGCGCCGGTGGCAGGCTTGTTCCTGCTCGCCGCACCAGCCCTGATTCCCGGCAGCGATCTGGCCTTCGACGTGCGCCTGGACGTGCCCACGCTGATGATCCACGGCTGGCACGACGAGGTCTGCCCGCTGGACGAGATCTACGAGTTCGCCGGCCGGCGCGAGCTGCCGCTGCTGATCCTGGATGACGACCATCGGCTCAGTGCGCACATGGATGCCATCAGCCGCCAGTTTGGCTTCTTCCTCGAATCCCTGGCGTGAAGCAGTTTTTCGCCACCTGCCCGAAAGGGCTCGAATACCTGCTGCGCGACGAACTGATGGCGCTGGGCGCCACTGACGTGCACGAAGCGCTGGCCGGCGTGCGTTTTTCCGGCAGCCTGGAAACGGCCTATCGCGCCTGCCTATGGTCACGCCTGGCCAGCCGCATTCTGTTGCCGCTGGCGGAATTCGACGCGGCCTCCGACGAGGCCTTGTATGCTGGCGTGCAAGCCATCGACTGGTTGGAGCATCTTGCGGCGCACGCCACGCTTGCGGTGGACGCCAACACCGCGCAAAGCAAACTCACGCATAGCCAGTACCTCGCGCAACGCGTCAAGGATGCGGTAGTGGACCAGTTCCGCCAGCGTGGCCACGCGCGGCCGGATGTGGATACCGAAGAGCCCGACGTGCGCATCAACCTGCGCCTGCGCCGCGACCGTGCCACGCTGTCGATCGATCTGGCCGGTGCCCCCTTGCACCGCCGAGGTTGGCGCGAAACGCAGGGCGAAGCGCCGCTCAAGGAAAACCTCGCCGCGGCCATGCTGCTGCGCGCGGGCTGGCCGGCCATCTATGCGCAGGGCGGTGCCTTGCTCGATCCGATGTGCGGCTCCGGCACCTTGCTGATCGAAGGCGCCCTGATGGCGGCGGATGTCGCCCCGGGTCTGCGCCGCGACTACTACGGTTTCCTTGGTTGGCAGCAGCACGACATCGCCGTGTGGCGTGGCCTGCTCGACGAAGCCAATCAGCGCGCGCAAAGCGGCCTGCCTGCGTTGCGCAGCTGTTTCTTCGGTTCCGACACGGATGCGCGCATGGTGCAGATGGCCAAGCGCAATGCGCAGGAAGCCGGTGTCGCCGGCTTCTTTACGCTGGACCGCCACGATGCGCAGCACGTGCGCCCGCCTCCCGGTTTCAACCATGGACTGGTCATCACCAATCCGCCGTATGGCGAGCGGCTCGGCGAGCGCGAAAGCCTGCCGAAGCTGTACCGCGCGCTGGGCGAAACCCTGCGCGACCATTTCACCGGCTGGCGCGCCGCTGTACTCGCTGGCGATGCGGAACTCGGCCGCGCCACCACGCTGCGCGCGGAAAAGAAATACACGCTCTACAACGGCGCGCTGGAAACCGTGCTGCTGATCTTCGAACTGCATCCGCGCGACGACACGCCGCGCGAAAGGCCGCCGCTGTCGCCGGGCGCGCAGATGCTGAAGAACCGCCTGGAGAAAAACGCCAAGCATCTGCGCAAACGCCTGGAGCGCGAAGGCATCCACGCCTGGCGCGCGTACGACCAGGATCTGCCGGAATACGCCGCGGCGATCGACGTCTATACCGATACCTCCGGCATCACCCATCTGCACATCCAGGAATACCGCGCACCGGCGGATGTGCCCGCGGAACTTGCGCGCACGCGCCTGCGCGAGACCGCGCGCGTGGCCGGCGAAGTGTTCGATACGCCGCGCGCACGCATCGCCATCAAGACCCGCGAGCGCGGCAAGGGCGGCGCCAAGTACGGCCAGTTCGACCAGCGCGGCGAATTCTTCGAAGTGGAAGAGGGCGGCCTCAGCTTCCTGGTGAATCTCTACGATTACCTGGATACCGGTTTGTTTCTCGATCATCGCCTGGTGCGCGCGAAGCTGCGCGAACTGGCGGCAGGCAGGCGCTTTCTCAATCTGTTTGCCTATACTGCCACGGCCAGCGTGTATGCAGCGGCCGGCGGTGCGCGCGATACCACCAGCGTGGATCTCTCCGGCACCTACCTGGAGTGGGCCTCGCGCAATCTTGCGCTGAATGGCTTCACCGGCGAAAAACATCGCCTGATCCAGGCGGACGCCGCCAGTTTCCTGCAGCGCACGCACGAGCGTTATGGCTTGATCTACGTCGATCCGCCGACGTTTTCCAATTCCAAGCGTGCGGAAGACTTCGACGTGCAGCGCGACCACGTCAAGCTGCTGCTGGCTTGTGCGGAGCGGCTGACGCACGATGGCGTGATCCTGTTCTCCAACAATTTTCGCCGCTTCTCGCTCGATCAGGAGGCGCTGGCGCCGCATCTGGCGATTGAAGCGTGGGGCGCGGGCAGCATCCCGTTCGATTTTTCGCGGCGCGCCAACATTCACGATTGCTGGCTGTTGCGTCGACACGTGATTAAGGACCAGATAAATCCCTGGGAAAATGCACGTGTAAAGAAATGAAACCCTTCAGTACGGATTAAGCGCCCCCGGACCACCATTCACGCCGTACAGACGGAGGTGTGCCATGTTCAAACGTAGTGTCGGCAAGTTCGTTGCGGTCGGCTTGGCCTTGGCGGCAGCCGGGGCTGCAGTGCCACTGAGTGCTTCGGCGCACCCTTGGGGTGGTCCGGGTTGGCACGGTGGTTACGGCTACCACGGTGGTGGTTATTATCGTGGTGGCTGCTGCTATCGCGGTGGTTATTGGAGTGGCGGCCGCTGGATCGCTGGCGCCGTCATCGGCGGCGCGGTAGCCGGGCTCGTGGCCGGTGCGGTAGCGGGTCCGCCGGTGTACTACGCACCGCCGCCGACGGTGGTGTATACGCCGGGCACTGTGGTCTATCAGGCCGCGCCGCCGCCGGTAGTAACGACCACCACGGTCACGACGACGGATCCGTACGGTACGCGCTACATCGGTCCGGCTTACTGACCCTCGCTTGACCCAAAGTATTAAAGAGCCCGGCATCGCCGGGCTCTTTATTTTTTTATACTGGCCCCAACAGTTGCCTGCTTGATGCGTTGTGATGCTGTGCTGCTGGCATGGTCGCGATGGTGTTCGTACGCGTGGAAGCCACTGCGTGCGACGCCATGTTCCTGCCATGTGCGTATCACAGAATATGAACAATCGCTGCGGCATGGTGGCTGTATGATCGTCCGCTGTACCGCGCTCCCCATGGTGTATCGCTACACGTTCGCCGAGCCTGCGTCATGAGTGTCCCCGCCTTCACCTTATATACCGAGGATGCCGTTGCGCGGTTCAGGCGCATACGGCATCAGACACTGGCCTTGTGCATGGGATTGAGCGGCGAAGACCTGCAGGTGCAATCGATGCCGGATGCCAGTCCCGGCAAATGGCATCTGGCGCATACCACTTGGTTCTTCGAGCAATTCGTGCTGGGCCATGATCCAGCCTACCGGTCGCCAAACCCGGAGTGGCATTACCTGTTCAACTCCTACTACGAGTCGGTTGGACCGATGCATGCGCGCCCGCAGCGTGGTCTTTTGTCGCGGCCGACGCTCGAGGAGATTTGTGATTACCGTGCGCGCATCGACGAAGCAGTCGATGAACGTCTGGTGCATGGCATCACTCCAGAACTCGCGGCGCGCATCGAGTTGGGCCTGCAGCACGAACAACAGCATCAGGAGCTGTTGCTTACCGACATCAAGCACATGTTGTCCTGCAATCCGCTGTTGCCTGCGTATCGCCAAGCGCCAGCGCAGGTTCAAAGTAGAGCCGCGCACTTGCGTTTCCTGCCTGGCCGGCAAGGTCCGGTCGACATCGGCCACCCCGGCGACAGTTTCGCTTACGACAACGAAACGCCGCGCCACACCACCTGGCTTTCCGCCCACGCGCTCGCCAATCGCCTGGTCACCAATGCCGAATACCTGGCGTTCGTGCGCGACGGCGGCTACCGAGAAGCAGGCTTGTGGTTGTCCGACGGCTGGGCGCTGGTGCAACGCGAAGGCTGGCAGCGGCCGCTGTATTGGCAAGAAGACCTGGCGAGCGAATTCACGCTTGCGGGTGTATCCCCGCTCGATCCGCATGCGCCGGTATGCCATGTCAGCTATTTCGAGGCGGATGCGTTCGCACGCTGGGCCGATGCGCGCCTGCCTACCGAAGCCGAATGGGAAGATGCCGTGGCGCAGCTGCCGGTCGATGGCAACTTCCAGGACGATCTACGCTTTCATCCCGCTGCGGCGCCGCTGGGCGATGGTCATTTGCAGATGTATGGCGACGTGTGGGAGTGGACGGCCTCGCCTTATGTCAGCTATCCCGGCTTCAAGCCGCTGCCCGGTGCGCTGGGCGAATACAACGGCAAGTTCATGAATGGCCAGTGGGTGTTGCGCGGCGGCTCGTGCGCGACGCCACGCGACCACATCCGCGCCAGTTACCGCAATTTCTTTCCGCCCCATGCCCGCTGGCAATTTGCGGGCATCCGCCTGGGACAGGACCGATGAGTGTTCAAGCCTATGATGTACGTGACGAACAACGCCCACCCGATAATCTGCTATTGCAAGTGGTACAGCGCGGCTTGCGCTCGCAACCCAAGCGCCTGCCGTCCTGGTTGTTCTACGACGAACGAGGCTCGGCGCTGTTCGAGCAGATCTGCGAGCAACCCGAGTATTACCTGACACGCACCGAGATCGCGCTGCTGGACCAGCACGCCAGCGAGATCGGCGAGGTGCTGGGGCCTGACGTGCGCCTGGTCGAATATGGCAGCGGCCATGCGATCAAGACGCGCCTGTTGTTGGAGCATCTGGCCACGCCCGTGTCGTGGGTGCCGATCGAGCTATCCACCGAACCTCTGCGGCACAGCATGGCACGCATGGCCGGCTATTTCCCGGAGCTGCCGATCCAGCCGCTGGCGGTGGATTTCACCCGCCCGCTGCGGTTGCCGGTGCCGCCGCGCGCGCCGCGCCGCACGGTAGTGTTCTTCCCCGGCTCCACCATCGGCAACTTCACCGATCGCGAAGCTGCGCAGCTGTTGCGCAAGATGCGCGGCGAAATGGGCGACAACGGCGGCATCCTGGTGGGTGTGGACCTGAAGAAGGATCGTGCCACCATCGAAGCGGCCTACAACGATCGCGCCGGCATCACCGCGGCGTTCACGCTCAACATGCTGGTGCGCTTGAACCGCGAGCTCGGCTGTAATTTCGAACTGAACGCATTCCGCCATCGCGCGCGCTACAACGCCATGGCCGGACGTATCGAAACGCATATCGTCAGCACGCGTGATCAACGCGTACGCGTAGGCCGTTTGCAAGTGTTGTTCCGCGAGGAAGAAGCGATGCTGGTGGAATACAGCTGCAAGTATTCGCCGGAGGATTTCGCAGCGCTGGCGGCGACGGCGGGGCTGGCTGTGCAGCACGTATGGTTTGATCCGGAGCGGATGTTCAGCTTGCAGTATTTGACGCGGGCGGCGTAAAGCTAGTGGTCCCAACTTGAGGGCACTTCCCTAAATTGCACGCAAGCGCAACGAGCTCTGGATCATCGCGACAAACGGTTCCCTCCCCTGCTGCCGCAGGGGAGGGAGCGCATCGCGGCCAGTATCACGTTGTACCGACTTGTCATGCTGTTAGACGAGCAGAGGGCAATTTGCTGAAACCGCCGCTCCGGCGACGAATCCACGAGGAGCGGTGGATCCCACCCTGCAAAGCTACGCCGCCTTGCGCGCCCCGAGCCTGCCAAGCAGTTCCTGCGCAGCGCGCACCCTTTCGCTGCTTCCGGGCAACTCCAGGTTGATCTTCAGCTTGTCCTGCCCATCGAGCTTGTACACGCGCGGATAGTTCTGCACCAGGCGAATGATCGCCATCGGATCGACATCCGGTTTGTCGCGGAAGGTGATGCGTCCGCCGTTGGCGCCGAAGTCCAGCTTGCGAATGCCCAGTGGCGTGGCCATCAGCTTCAGGCTGGCGATGGCGAACAGGTTTTTCACCGCATCGGGCAGCAGGCCGAAGCGGTCGATCATTTCCAC
>NZ_DATJMN010000318.1:0-3056 GCF_035508675.1 Dyella sp. | reverse complement strand
CGCTTGAGGAAATCGTCCTCATCGGCTTTCAGGTGCAGGATGATCGAGGTGCCGCGTTCGGCTAGCTCGACCTGCTCCAGTGCGTATTCGCCCTTGCCGTCGCTCTCCCACTTCACGCCTTCGCTTGCCGGCAAACCCGCGCGGCGGCTCAGCACGGTGACCTTGTCGGCCACCACGAAAGCCGAGTAGAAGCCCACGCCGAACTGGCCGATCAGGCGTGCGTCGCTTTTCTGCTCAGTGCTCATCGCTTCCAGGAAGCGCCGCGTGCCGGAGCTGGCGATGGTGCCCAGGTTGGCGACGATTTCATCGCGGCTCATACCGACGCCATTGTCGCGCACGGTCACGGTGCGCTTGTCGGCATCCCAGCTCACGTCGATATGCAGCTCGGCATCGCCGGCAAGCAAGTCGGGTTTGCCGATGGATTCGAAACGGAGCTTGTCGCAGGCGTCCGATGCGTTGGAGATCAGTTCGCGCAGGAAGATTTCCTTGTGCGAGTACAGCGAGTGCGTCACCAGGTGCAGCACCTGGGCGACTTCGGCTTCGAATTTGCGGGTTTCGGCTGTCGTGGTCATGGCGTCATTAAAGGTTGGTCAGATCACAAAGGAGAACAAAGTTACCTCTCCACGGGAGAGGAGCGGGTGAGGGACCAAGGTTTACCCCATACATCAACGAGCAACGCCCTGAACCCGGCGATGCCGCCGGATTCGCCCCTTACCCTTACCCAGCTCTCCCGTCTATCAACTTTTGCTTACGGGAGAGAAGGAAAACCCATTACATCATCTGCTTTTGCAGCGCCGCAATGCGCTCATCCAACGGCGGGTGGCTCATGAACAAGCGCTGCAGACCCTGCACCAACGGCCCGGAGATGCCAAACGCGGCCATGGTCTTGGGCAGCGTGCTTTCGCCATGGTTGAGCTGCAGACGCTGCAGCGCGGAGATCATCGCACCGCGGCCGGCGAGCTTGGCACCCGCGGCATCGGCACGGAATTCGCGCCAGCGCGAGAAGGCCATCACGATCATCGAAGCGAACAAGCCGAACACCAACTGCAGCACGATCACCGAAACGAAGTAGCCGATGCCGCCGCCCTCCCGGTTGTCGCGACCACCGGAAAGCCAGCTGTCGACCAGGCGGCCCACGATGCGCGCGGCCACGATCACCAGCGTGTTGAGCACGCCCTGGATCAGGGTCAGCGTCACCATGTCGCCGTTGGCCACATGGCCAATCTCGTGTCCGAGTACGGCAGCGATCTGCTGCCGATCCATCTGCTGCAGCAAACCGGTGCTTACCGCGACCAGCGCATGGTTCCTGCTCATGCCGGTGGCGAAGGCGTTCATTTCCGGGGCGTCGTAGATCGCCACCTCCGGCATGCCGATACCCGCGTTCTGCGCATGGTGGCGCACGGTATCGACCAGCCAGCGCTCGGCCTCGTTTTGCGGCTGCTCGATCACGCGCGCACGGGTGGTCATCTTCGCCATCCATTTGGACATGGCCAGCGAGATGAAGGCGCCGCCCATGCCAAAGACCGCGGCGTAGGCAAGCAACCCACCCATACCACCGTAGCCATGCACGGCGGCCCACTGATCGATGCCGAAGATATGGCAGACGACGCTCAGCAGCAGCAGGACGGCGATGTTGGTAAGAAGGAAAAGTGCGATGCGGCGCATAGTCATCCCTAAAGAGTTCTTCCGAAAAACCTGGCGATGGTAACCAAGCCCCAGAGATTCTGGCTAAGCCTGCGTTTTTCAAGAGTTAAACGCCACAACCTGCCCCGCCTCCGACACACCGGCCAGCTTACGTAAAATGGCGCGATGAGCTATCGCGGACGCTTCGCCCCCTCCCCCACCGGTCTCTTGCACGCGGGTTCGCTGGTCGCCGCCGTGGGGAGCTGGCTCTGCGCGCGCCATGCCGGCGGGCAGTGGCTGGTCCGGATGGAAGATATCGATCCGCCACGCGAGGTGCCAGGTTCCGCCACGGCCATCCTGGCGGCCTTGCCCGCGTTCGGCCTGGTGGCGGACAAGCCGGTTGTCTATCAGTCGTCACGCATCGCCGCCTATGACGCCGCCTTCGAACAACTGCGAGGGGCGGGCCTTGTGTTTCCATGCTGGTGCAGCCGGAGCGACTTGGCAACGGTGGGCGGCATCCATCGTGACGGCCGCTGCATGGCCCACCCCGATCCCCAACGCAAACCGGCGTGGCGTATCCGTGCACCGGATGAAACCATCCGCTTCATCGACGAGCTGCAAGGCCCGCAGCAGCAGCGCTTGCGTGAAAACGTAGGCGATTTCGTCATCCGCCGCGTGGAAGGCTTCTATTCCTACCAGCTTGCCTGCGTGGTAGATGATGCCTGGCAAGGCATCACCCAGGTGGTACGCGGCAGCGATCTGCTGGATTCCACGCCGCGGCAGATTTGGCTGCAGCGTTGCCTGGGTTTGCCGACACCGCGTTACCTGCATCTGCCGCTGGTGCTGGACGGCGAAGGCCGCAAGCTGTCGAAGTCCGAACGCTCACGCGAGGTCGATCCATCCGACCCCATGCCGGGCCTGCGCCGCGCGCTCGCGTTTCTAGGCATCATTACGGCCGAAACAGCCATCCATCCTTCGGATTTGCTGGATGCGGCGCTCAGGCATTTCGATCCGCGCCGTTTGACGCAATGCAGCGATCATCGCGCCGCTTAACCTTGTATAACGATCCGATGCGCAGCTTCGGCGTGCCGTCAAGAACTGCTATGCCTTCGTGATGTCTGCGTATAACCTCAGCGGGTTCGCGCGCCTTGCGCGGTACTTCATTACGCAGACATTACAAGGAGAACAGGCATGACCCAGCGTACGGCTCTCGTCACAGGCGGCACTGGCGGCATTGGTACCGCGATCGTGCGCTACCTGGCCCAACAGGGACATAAAGTTGTCACGAATTATCGCGACGAGGCAAAAGCCGATGCCTGGCGCAAGACCATGGAGCAGGGCGGCATTGAAGTCACCCTGGTGCAGGGCGACGTATCCGATCCGGTTTCGTGCGAAAACATGATCAGCGCCATCCACCACAAAGTCGGCCCGGT
>NZ_DATJMN010000317.1:0-19539 GCF_035508675.1 Dyella sp. | reverse complement strand
TGGGGGCGCGGATCTTCGTAGGTTGGCGGTGAGGCGACGCCGAACCCCAACATGGCGTTCGGCATGGCAACGTTGGGGTTCGCTTGTGCTCACCGCCAACCTACGCGCTTGGCAACGCGTCAAAAATCCGCGCGCACGCTGAGGTTGTAGCGCGTGTCGTCGCGGAAGAAGCCCTTGGGCACGCTCAGCCCATCGGTGTTGACGATTTCCTGCGTCCGGAAGGTGGAATTCAAAATGTTTGCCGCCTGCAGCGACAGCTTCACGTGATCGGTGAGTGCGTAGATGATGGAGGCGTCCAACTGGCCTTGCGAATCTGCCATGACCGGCAGGAACGGATAATCCGCCTCGTAGCCGGTAATCAGGTACTTCGAGCGCCAGTTGTAGGCCAGGCGCGCGGACAGCGGGCCTTTTTCGTAATACACGGTGAAGTTGTAGGTGTTGCGCGACAGTTCATACGGCGGCAGCTTGAGCTGGTTCACGCACTGTGTGGCCGGCGCGTAGCCGCTGGGGCAGAAGTTGGTGGAGCCGTAACTCAGGTTCTGCGGCTTGATGTAGGTGTAGTTCGCCTGCGTGCCGAAACCGGACAGCCAGCCGGGCAGGAAATCGTATTTCTGCTGATAGGCCATCTCCACGCCGCGCACGCTGCCGCCCTTGTTCAAGTTGGCCAGGCCCACGGTGTATTGCTCGGGGTAGGTCACGCCGTTGTTGATCACGCTGGTGTCGACCACGCTGGTGATGGTCTGGATAGTGTTGTTCAACTGCTTGTAGAACAACATGGCGGAGACCGAGCCCGCGTGCCCGAAATACCATTCCTGCGAGATGTCGAAGTTGTGCGCCATGATCGGCCGCAAGTACGGGTTGGTGCCGCTGTAGCCGTTGCCCACGGTCGGCACGGTGCTGCCGTTGGTGCCATAGGGCAGCAGCCCGCTGACCGTTTGTCCGGCCTGCAGCTGATTGAGCGTGGGGCGGTACACCGATTTGGAGAAGGCGAAGCGGGTGATCAGGTCGCTGGTCCAGCCAACGGACAAGTTGAAGCTGGGCAGCCAGTTGCCATAACCGCTGCGCGCGGTGATGGGGGTGTAGGCGCCGTTGGCAAAGTCGATGTACTGCTGTTGCTGCGCCGGTGTCAGCGCGCAGAAGGTGCCAGGGGCCGCAGTGGCGCCGCCCTTGGTCTGGTTGATGCAGTACTGGGTGACGCCGATGCCGTTGAGGATCGCCGGCTGGTTGGGCAGGATCAGATAACCTTCGGCATCATCCTGGGTGTGCACGTAGCGCAGGCCTACGTTGCCGCTGATCTGCAGTCCGCTGAGAAAGTCGGTGTTGTCGTTGCCGAAGTTGAGGCGCAGGTAGGCGGCATTGGTTTTCTCCTCGTTGGAGGCGACTTCCTGCGGCAGGTAACACGTGCCTGGCACGAAAACATCGCCTGACACGTACTGCGTGCGCTCGCAGAGGGTGTAATACGGGCCGACCGTGCCAGGCGGGTTCATGGCCATGGCCAGCTTGTTGATCTGCTGGATGGTGGCGGCGGCCTGCTGGAACTGGGTGAGCGGGTTCAAGTTGAAGTAGGGCGCGGTGATGCCGCCGAAATTGCTGCCGCTGAAACCGGGCAGGTTGAGGTTGTATGGCGACACGTCGCCGGTGGTCTCGCCGGCGGTGACCGCGTTCTGCCCGTAAGGGGAGCTGATGGCCTCGTAGTTGTAGGTGGAGTTTTCCACTACTTCATGCTGGTCGGAATGGCGCACGCCGAACTGCAGGTTGTCGATAAAGCTTTCGTCCACGTCGAAGGTGCCGTCCAGGCGCAGGGCGCGCTGGTTGCCCCAGGAATGTTCGAAGTGATCCTGCGCCGCGGCCCAGTACATGTTGTTGGGGTTGCTGAAATACTGCGCCGCCGTTTCGTTGGGGTCTGGCGAGAGCAGGCTGACGCTGGGCACGTTGTTGCCATGCAGGGTGAGGCCCCAGTCGGCCTGGGTCAGCTGGCGAATGTAGTAGTAGAGGTTGTCGTAGGTGGAGTTGGTGTCCTGCACGTCGGCGCTCAGGTGCAAGCGGTCGTTGACGTTCCACTTCAGGTTGAAGCTGTAGTCGTTGGTGACGTAACGGTTGCGGAAGGCGGTGCTGTCGAGCTGTGTCTGCACGCCGCCGTAGGTGATGGGCAGGAAGCTCGATGAACCGGGCGCACCGCCGATGACACCGGACTGGAACACGCCATTGGCATCGTAGGTGGCGCCTCCGACCGGCACCGCGCATCCGGCGAGCGATTGGCCAAAGGCGCAACCATCCGTCGAAGCTTGCAAGGTGTGTTCGTAGGTGGTTTCCGTATCGGAAGCGCGATCCCATTCCAGCGTGGCTTGCCAGGCCTTATCCGGGCTTTCCCACTGTGCCGCCAGCACGTGGCCGAAGCGCGTGCTGGTTTCGTCCTGCACGCGCAGGTCGGCGCCCACCGGCACGTAGGCGTATTGGCCAGGCGCGAGGCCGGGGAAGCTGTCGGTTCGGCCGTTGGGCAGCGAGCAGCCATCGCAACGGCGCTGGAAATCGACCAGCGAGATCGCATTGTCTTGCTGATCGATGCGGTCGTAGGCCACGTTGAGCAGTACGCCGAAGCGGCCGATCTCGGTGTTCCAGTTGTGGCTGAACAAGCCGGCGATCTGCGGCGTGCCTTTCTTGTCCAGGTCGCCCCAGTACGTGCCGAGGGTGATGGATGCCTGCGTATCCTTCTTGCTGTCGAACGGCTTGCGCGTATTCAAGTCGATGGAGCCGGCGATGCCGCCTTCGATCATGTCGGCGGTCTGGTTCTTGCTCACCACTACCGAGCCGATCAATTCCGGCGATACCGTGAAGAAGTTCAAGCCCTGGCCGCCGCCGGCAGAGAACACTTCGCGGCCATTGAACAGCGTGCTGGTGTAAGGCAGGCCCTGCAGGCTGATGTCTGAACCCTGGATGGAAAAGTGATCCGGATCGGCCGCCACGCCGAAGGCGCTCACCGCCACGCCGGGCACGCGCTGCAGCGCCTCGGTCACCGAGGTGTCGGGCAGGGAGCCTGCATCCTGTGCCGAGATGGCATCGACCACCGTGTCGGCGTAGCGCTTGATGTCCTGCGCCTGGTTCAAGCTGTTGGAGTAGCCGTTGACGGTGAGGCCGCTGAGCAGCTTGGCCTCCTTCTCATCGGTCTTGGTGGCGCTGTCTTTTTTCTTGGCCGCCGCCTTCGCGTCCGGCTTTGTGGCCGGTGCGGCCTGGTCGTTCGTCGGCGGCGCAGCTTGTTCGGCCTGGGCGTGCAGTTGTCCCGCGGCGAACAGCGCCATCACGATGGCGAAGGACAGCCGGCGCGGTGGGTTGGCGTTGCGCGCAGGCGAATGCGTGGATGGCTTGTTCATTCCTTAAATCTCCCCGTTGTGCAGTGAACACCCGCCACCGTGCGCCTTTGGCGATCTCCGGAAGCAAGGCGGCGACGTTGCTGCAAGGCGCATCGCGGCGTCCCTCGTGGGGGCGCCCCTTTATTTTCAATGCTCCGAACTTAAGGATGCTGGTGGTTTTCAGGCCTTCGCCGGCGCCACCGAAATACAAGGCCTCTGCGACCTACGCTGAATTAATCAGAGCATCCTTAAGTTCGAAGCATTGCCTATTCCCCTCGCGTTGCGCATTGCAGCATGCGGGTTTCTGCCCGCGACGCACGCTATTAAAAATGTACAAGCGCTGTCAATATGAAAATACCAGCGCTGGTACTTTGGACCGAAAAGAGTGAAATCCAGGTAGTGGTGCGCCTGCCGCTTGGGTTAGCATGGGCCACTGCAAGTCATTCATGATGGGGCTACATGCCTGCGAGAATCGAAGACGTCGCGGCGCATGCCGGCGTATCCACCAAGACGGTGTCCCGCGTCCTCAACGGCCATACGAGCGTGCGCGCCAAGCTGCGCGCGCGCATCGAAGCCTCGATCCGCGCGCTCAACTACGTGCCCAACCCGGCGGCGCGCGGCCTGGCGGGAAACCGCTCGTACCTGGTCGCGTTGGTCTACGACAATCCGACGGCCAACTCCAGCTACATCATGGAGCTGATCGTGGGCGTGCTGCAGGCATGCAAGGGCACGCCGTACAACGCCGTGCTGCATCCGTTCGACGCGGCGGACGACCTGGCTGCAAAGATCGACGGCTTCGTGGCGACGCACCGCCCGGACGCGCTGGTGCTGGTGCCGCCGCATGCCAACAACACCAAGCTGCTGCAGCGTCTGGACGAGCTGGACATCCGTTATTCCACCATCTCCTCCAAGTTGCGCGAGTCGCGCATCGACATCGGCTTCGACGAGCGCAAGGCGGCGGCGGACATCGTCGAACATCTCATTGCGCTCGGCCACCGGCGGATTGCCCACGTCGCCGGGTTGCAAGGGCACGGTGCGCGCACTTGGCGGCTCAGCGGCTATCGCGATGCCCTGCGCAAGGCCGGCATCGCGTACGACGAATCGTTGGTGATGGAGGGGGATTTCACGTTCGCATCGGGCGTGGCTGCCGCCAGCACGCTGCTCAAGCGGCGGCGTGCGCCCACCGCGATCTTTGCGGCAAACGACGACATGGCCTGCGGTGTCATACGCGAGGCTTACGAACGCGGGCTGGCCATCCCCGACGACTTGTCGGTATGCGGCTTCGACGACACGCCGGTGTCGCAGCTGATCTCGCCTGGCCTGACGACGGTGCGCCAGCCCTGCCGCGAAATCGCCTGCCTGGCCGCCGAAAGCGTGTTGCAGGCCATCCGCGATCCGGCCATGCGCCTGCATGCGCGCGTGCCGTACCAGATGCAACAGCGCGCCTCCACCACGGCACTCAAAAAGCCGTAGCATTCGCTCCGGGCCATCGTTGGGCATGCGCCTGGCATGCGGGCTCACGGGGATGCGAACGTGGTGATCGACGACGCAGCTGAAACGGTGATGTGCGGACGCCCGCCGGGCGGGGCGGGCGCCGATGGCAGCCGGCCCGCGCGCCAGGTCGGTGCGACGTTCATCGTGGTTTATGGCATGGCCTACATGGGCCTATGGATGGCGCTGCTGCCACCGATCCTGACCGGCTTGACGATGCGCGTGCATGAACTCGATCCGGCACATGCAACCGGTAGCCTGTCGCTGGTGGTAGGCGTGGGCGCGCTGATGGCGTTGTTCGGCAACCCGTTCTTTGGCCGCCTGTCGGATCGCACCACGTCGCAGTTCGGCATGCGCCGGCCATGGCTGATCGTTGGCGCCTTGGGCGGGGTGATGGGGCTGGCGGTCATCGCGACGGCAGTGTCGGTGCCGCAACTGCTGCTGGGCTGGTGCATCACGCAATTGGCATACAACGCGGAGCTGGCCGCCTTGGCAGCGATCTTTGCCGATCAGGTGCCGGCGCCGCAGCGCGGCACAGTATCGGGCATCGTGGGCGTCAGCCTGCCCGTGGGCATGATCGGCGGCACCTTCCTCATGCAAGCCCTTGCCGATTCCACGCTCGCCATGTTCCTGGTGCCCGGCGCCATTGCACTGGCCTGCGCATTCGTTCTGGTTTGGATGCTGCCCGATCACCGCTTGCCCATGGCGCAGCGGCCGCGTTACGGATGGCGCGAATTCCTCGGCAGCTACTGGATCAATCCGCTGCGCTTTCCTGATTTTGCGTGGGCGTGGAGCAGCCGTTTCCTGCTTTACGCCGGCATTGCGGTGCTGATGACTTATCAGGGGCTCTACCTGATTCACCAATTGGGCTGCGCGCCGGCCGAGGTGCCACGCCGGATCTTCCTGTCCACGCTGGTGCAGTTCTGCATGGTGGCGATCTTCAGCGCGGTGGGCGGCGGCTTGTCCGATGCCGTGGGGCGGCGCAAAACCTTCGTCTCCGGTGCCGCGCTGGTGTATGCATTGGCCTTGCTGATGATTGCCTTCGCCGCTTCGTATGCTTGGTTTCTCGCCGGCATGGCCATCGGCGGCATTGCGCAAGGGGTGTACCTGGCCACCGATCTCGCGCTGGTGACCGACGTGTTGCCGCAACGCGAAACCCATGCGGCGGGCAATCTTGGCATCTTCAACATCGCCAACGTCATGCCGCAGTCGCTGATGCCGGCGGTTGCGCCGGCCATTTTGCTGGCGAGTGATGGGAGTTATGCGGTGCTGTTCGTGGTGGCGGCGATGCTGGTTGCGCTGAGCGCCTGGGCGATCGTGCCGGTGCGCGGCGTGCGCTGAGGAATGCGCCGACAAACGTAGACAACCCGCAGCTTGGTGGTAAGGCGTAGCCGAACCCCAACGATGCCATGCACATCACGCCGTTGGGAATCACGCCGGATCAAGTCCGAGGCTCACCGCCAACCTGCGCCACGGTTGCGAGCATGACCGCCATCACGGAAAAATGACAGCGCTTGTATTTTCATTTGACAGCGCTTGTACTTTTGGCATCGGCGCCACGACAACCAGAAAATCCGACGGCGACTGTCCCCACGCGGCTGCATCAAAAACATGCCGTGGAATCGCCTGTTCCCAACGCTTGGCAGTGATTTCACCCATCGCAAAGGAGACAGTCCATGCAAAACAGAAACGCGTCGAGAACCTGGCCCACGCTGGCACTGGGCTCGCTGGGCAGCACCATCTGCGCGGCCCTTTCCACCACCGCGCTGACGGCCATGCCATTGCAGCCGGTGCATGCGCAAACAACGTGCGCGGCGGCGTGGAGCGCTTCGGCCGTCTATACGCAAGGCAACGTTGCCAGCGAGAACGGCATCAACTACGTAGCCAACTGGTGGACGCAGGGTAACGACCCTGCCACCAACAACGGCGGCGCCGGCAGCGGCCAGCCTTGGACTTCGCAAGGCAGTTGCGGCAGCTCGCCCGCACCGACGCCGACGCCAACTCCTACGCCTGCACCAACGCCAACGCCGGCATCGAGTTACGGCGCCACCGACGAAGCAGGCGGGGTCGTACAGTTCTATGCCGACGGCGGTGCATGGGCCGATCTGCACTACACGCTTGCCGGCGGCAGCCAGCTCAATGTCCGCATGAGCAACAGCGGCACCGACAACAGCTATCAGGTTTCCGGCCTTACCAACGGCGAGCAGGTGAGTTACTGGTTCACCATTGGCCAGAGCGACGGATCGGCCGTAAATACGCCTACGCAGACCTTGGCGTACGCGTCGCCGACACCCACGCCGACACCGACACCGACACCGTCGCCATCAAGCCCGGTGTTTCCAGCCGCCGGCACTACCTTCAACCTGGTCAACGGTACCAATGGCGCGTACGCCGACGGCCAGATCTACTGGACCATGGTCGGGCAGGATCCGGCCCATCCGGGCACGTTCGTGCATGTCGATTGCGCCGGTGATCTCATTCCGATGGCGCCGGGCGACAACGGCGCGCTGAGCAAGAACGGGCAGAGCTACGCCGATTATTCGATTCCGTTTTCGCAGTGCAAGTCGTTCACCGTGCCGCAGATTCTTTCCGCGCGCATCTACCTGAGCGTCGCCAGCCCCATGTACATCCAGGCCGTCGGCAATCCGGTGTACGGCTACACCGGTCCGAATATCGACAACCCCAGCGATCCCAACATCAACGTGACTTTCGATTTCGTAGAAGTAAACATCAACGCCACCAACTTCTACGGCAACACCACGCGCGTGGATCAATTCGGCATGCCGATCCGCCTGGAACTGCAAGACCCCAGCGGCTACGACCAGACCGTGGGCGAAACGGAAAGCCGCGCCGCACTGTTCCAGGAATTCGTGGCGCAAGTGCCGCAAGCGTTCCAATCGCTGGCCCAGGTGCAGGCGCCGTACCGCATCGTGGCACCGGCGCACGGCAGTTTCGGTGCTGGCGGCGCGCAGGCCACCTACCTGGACAGCTACATCCAATCCATCTGGAACCAGTACCGCAGTCAGTCGCTGGTTTTCACCGATGCGCAGGGCACCTTCACCGGCAACGTGGTCGGCAACCAATTCGTGTTCACCGACGGGCAGGGTACGTACTACATCAACAATGTGCCCACCACGCAGGAGGTGCTGCTGGGCAACGGCGTGTTCAATGACGCCAGCAACGCCGCGGCAGGCGTTGCTACGGCCAAGCAGTTGCAGATCCAGGCGCAAGTAGATGCCGCGTTGAACCGCCACGTGGCCGAGAACGCGGCCGCGTGGAATACGTCGGCGGATTTCTACAACAGCGCACCGACCAATTCGTATGCCGCGTTCTGGCATGCGCACAGCATCAATGGGCTTACCTATGGCTTTCCGTATGACGACGTGCGTGGTTTCAGTTCCTCGTTGATCGGGAGCAATCCAACGGTGGCGACCATTACGGTGGGGTGGTGAGGGTGTCTAGGAAAGCTGGGATTTCATCCTGCCTACGAAACTTAAGGCCATGGTGCGATACCTGGTAGGTTGGCGGTGAGGCGACGCCGAACCCCAGCGTCGCCATCTGCATGGCAACGTTGGGGTTCGCATACGCTCACCGCCAACCTACGCGCTTCGGTTATGAACAGTAGGCTGGGATGGAATCCCGGCATCAGAATGCTCAAGAGAGTCGGGATTTCATCCCAGCCTACGACACGGCATCGACGTGCAGCTTAAGCCGAGAGTGCTTGCTGCCACCGTGCCAAGGCACTACCTCCAACAGCAACGGCGAGGGCAAGGTGCAATCCAGATGCAACCGGCTCAAGCCATGCACCGCACCGGCAAGCCCGTTCATCAGCCCCGGCGTGAACGCAGCGCGTGCCCTGCCGGTGATGATGCCGCCATGCTCTTCGATCGACGAAATCACCTGTGCCGCTGATTCGGTCAAATCTTCCGCACTTGCAACAGGGTCAAGCGCGGCAGCGCGCATGTACAGTTCCCATAGCGAAAAATCCCCGTGACACAAGGTGTGGCTGATGCCCCACTTGCCGCGTGCGGCGGCCATCGCGCGCCGCAACCGGCGCAAGTGCTGGTCATCGCCGCTGCGCGCATACAGGTCTGCCGCGGCTAGGCCGATGCCGACACTGCCGTTGCACCAGGTGTCGTGGCTTTTATTGAGTTCCGGGTAACGCTTGTCGATCCAGTTGCCGCAGTTTTCCTCGTAAAGCGAGTCTTCGAACGCGAACGCTGCATCGGACAGCGCACGCCAGCGGGCGCGATCGGCGTCGCTGCCTGCTTCGGATGCAGCAAGCCGTGCGAGTGCCCAGCCGATGCCGGTGGCGCCGTGCGAGAAGCCGCCGATGGGTTGCTCGAACCGCGTCATCCAGCACGCGCCAACCGCATCGACGACAGCGGTTTGCTCAAGATGCCGTGCCGCGCCCGCCGCCAACGCCAGCCAGCGTGCATCACCGGTGGCATCAGCCAAGCCCAGCAGCGGCACGATGACGCCGGCCGCGCCATCGATGACGTCGAAACCGTCGTCGGCGTGGAAACCCCTGCTTTCCAGTGCTTCGGCGCTGGCAACGGCGCGCGCGATCAACGCCGGTCGCCGCAGCACGTCGCACAATGTCAGCCACGTCCAGATTTGCGCACCGTAGCCGGCGAAGCCGCCAAGGTTTCTGGGTTTTTCGATGACTTCAAGCGCAATCAGGGTATGCAGTGCGCCGTTCAATGCATCTTCGGTACCCGGCACCAGGCTTGCGCGGCCGGCTTCGACTTCACGCAAATAGCCTGCGAGTGCAACCGCGACCCCGCCGAGGCCGAAATAGAGATCGCCCTGCAGCGGTTGGATAAACCAGCCTTCGCTGGTGGTCTCCGGCGTAATCCAGGTGATCGAGCCATCGGCTCCGGATACAGCCAGTTGCAACAGGCGTTTCATCGCATCCGCGGCCAACTTGCGCCGACGCGCGTCCAGATGCTCGGCATGGGGCGCCTGCGCACGACAAAGGCGGCCGTCGCTGGCCGCGTCCGGCAGATTGCCCAGCCGGTTGAGTTCGGTGGTGACCAGGGCGCTGCGAATGGTCAGCTCTTCCAGGTCGATGCGCATCGCACGCCAATCCGCCAGGGCGGCGTCGATCCGTGTGCGTGCCAGCGGGGCAACGAACACCGGAATATCCCCGTGCAGCAGATCGTCGATCGCGCCGGTTATTTCCGCGGGGGTGGACACGCTTACCGAGGTGATGGCGGCGTTGCGGGAGAACAGGTCACGGGCGCGCTCGATCGCCTTGCCCTCATCATGAAGCGAGGCGGGATGCCACAGCATGCGGCCGATCTCCGCATACGTCTGCGTGGGAAGGCGAAGATCGCGCACCGGACAACCTTGAAAGTCGAGCAGCCATGTTTCAAGCAAACCATTTGCGTCGAAGGTACGCAACATGGCCGACGCAGCAAGGAACCCTTCGCTGATCTGGTTCCAATACGCGGAAACCTGGGGAAGGGCGCTGGGATGATTCTGCGAGTGGACGATATCGGTGTCGACGAGCTTCAGGCGCGCCGCGGTCGTACCTGCATCGACGATGACGGGAATCTGTATCTTCGGCTGCTGGTTTGGCAGCGCGCCGGCCGCCGACAGGTCGGCGCCATCGAAGCCGGTATCCGACGAACGAAATGGCACAATGCCCGTGCGCAGGACCGATCCTGCAATCAAGGCTTGTGCGGTGTCATGCGCTTGCCCGCATCCGGAAGTGGCTGGTTTCGGGATGACGGCGAACAGGCTCTCGGCGTCGATGACCACCGGCACGCGGCCGGCGGCAATCAGGTTTTCGTGATGGATATCGGTGCCACCAAGCAGGCGCAACACCGCCAGCCAATGACCTAGCCGCAGATAAAACGCGCGCAGCTCGTCGTCGCCGTTGCAATAGCGATGATGCACGAAAGCGGCCCAACCGTAGTCGCCCCGGTCGAGCACTTCCGGCACGCAGATGCGATCGGCCGTCTCGCCGAATACGCGTTGCAAAAACGCATCGAGCGCCAGGTCGATACGCAGCGAACGCGGTTTGTACATGATCTCACCTGCTTCCAGCGACAGCCGCGCGACGGCCTGGCCACCGGCGTGCAGATCGCCTTGTCCCATGTTCACAGCGGTGAGGCGCCCGGCAGGACGACCGAAGAAGTGCGTCAACAGGGCACGATCGGCGGCAAGGCGCGCGGCAAGTGTTTCGATCGCCCTGGCTTGTTGATCGAGGGATTGTTGCAGGCGCCGGTGCAGCGACGGGTACCGTCGATCCAGATGTTCCGCGAAGTCGGTCTGCTGTGCATAGTCGACAAATTGCTCGTGACGGTCCGCGTCGCTTTCCGCGGTAAGTTGACCGCACCGATTAGCCGCGTGCAATTCCAGCAATAACACGCGGTTTAGCTTGAGGCGTGCGTTGAAACGCAGTGCTTCGTCGGCGGCTGTGCCGATCAGGGACACTTCGCCGGCATCGAGCCCAGGGACCGCTGCAAGGCGCTGCGCCAATGCAGCACGCGTGGAAGCGCTGAAGTGGTCGATGATGGGAGCGAAGGCGTCGGGAGTAGGGGTGTCAGCCATCATGCGTTTCAAATCGCCTTGTTGCGAACACACGATAAGGACATGGAAAAGGCCAACGCACGGCCGGTATCGGACTGTGCGTTGGCCTTGCTGATAATCAGCAACAAGCGCAGCCGGAGGCGCAGGACTGCGTCGTCTTCTGGGTCGAGAAAATCGCCGCGCCCACCTTGCTGCTCATCTTTTCCTCGGTAGCGCTATCGAGGTAGAGCGGGCCGGCCGGGTTATCCAAACCACCAAAGCTATCGGAGCCACTGAGCCAACCGGAAACAACATCATCATGCTGTTGCATAGCTGAAACTCCTTCGCAGGTTATGGAAAAGGCCAAAGCACAGCCAGCATCGGCTGTGCCGGCATGAGTGGAAAATCAACAACAAGCGCAGCCGGAAGCGCAGGACTGCGATGTCTTCAGCAGGGTCTGCATGATTTGCGCACCCGCCTGGCTGGTCATCTTTTTCTCGGTGGCGCCATCCACATAGAGCGGGCCGGCCGGATTATCCAGGCCGCCGATGCTGTCCGTGCCGTTGAGCCAACTGGAAACGACATCATCATTCTGTTGCATAGCTGAACTCCTTCGCAGGTCATAAAGAAAAGAACTCGGTTGCTTGTTGGTTCGATACCGACGGGCACCAAAAAGCATTCTGAATGCTAGCGTTCAAAATGTACGCGGCGGCCTCTATCCCGCACGGGATTTGTGACACTTACACGATTACTTCCCCCCGGGCGCACGCCGCTTCCCTACGATGAGCCCGGATATGTGTAGGCGGTGTATAGGGCGCAAGGCGAATCGCCATGGCATGGCGCAATGCACGAGTGGCCGCCTGCGTGGAGCACCCTATATATGGATGGCGGCGTAAGGACGGTCGGTTACCATCATCGAGCCTGCCCACACCATGACCACGCCTATCGCCATGCCGTCGAATACAGTCGTCCAGTCGATCGCCATCGCAGCAGGCCGGGAAGCCGTCTGGCGGGCGCTGATCGATCCGCGGGCGGGAGAGAAATGGCGTATGGCCGATTTCAGGACCGACTGGGCGGCCGGCAGTTCGATCGAAATAGAGGCCATGATTGGCGACAGGCGCTATTGCGACAAAGGGCGGGTGCTACGAGTCGAGCCTCCCTCATTGCTGCAATACGCCTATTGGTCACGCATCTCCGGCTTGCCGGATCAGCCGCAGTCCTACTCAACGATCACGCTGGTTCTGGAGGCGCAAGGAGACGAGACGGTGCTGACGGTGAGGCAGGCGGTGCCCCCTTCGCCACACCGCCGCGGCAGGGATTGGGAGATTGGCCCGGCGTCCGGCCTGAAGCATGTCGAATTTTATTGGCGGACGACGCTGCCGGTCCTGAAATCCACGGTGGAGAGCCTGTCGCGGACTTAAGGCAACACTGAGGTTCTTCAAGGCGAGGACATGGGGATGCCGTCGCGCCTGATCGCGGCATGGCCTGAAACAACTCTGGTTTTCGACAAGCAATGTGGCGATGTTGCTATTTCATCGCGATGATATCTGTCCCCAATTCAGGGACTGAATCGATTTTCCATAATCCCCTGCGTTCCCCTTCCTCCAAGACTTCTTGAACGCAAACGAGCTCGGGCGGCAGTTGATCCACGTGTTCAAAGAACGCGATTTGGGCATTTAAGCCAGAAATCACCCACGCATTACGGGATGTGGAATAAGTCGAATTCTCTCTCATCTCCCGTAAAAGGAGGCGCAAATAGTCATCGATGTACATCCGGTACCCCCTGATCACGTATCTCTTGCGATCACCAGCCCAACTGGCCGCGTACCACGTATTTCTTTGCATGATCGCGCCCTCTTTTTCCGGCTTTTGCGGGAAGCCCAAAAAGAAGGCATTTGAGATATCAAACCATAGGTCCATCAGGGGCGAGTTGATCTATGTCATTCGCTTCAAGCATCCGCGCGAGGCGCGCGACACGTCCGAAGCAGTTCCCTCGGCGCCTTCATGCGTGCGGGGGGGGCGAACATTTATAGAAGTGCCCATCAAGGCTCCCGCACGTGGCCGTCCACCACGTTCACCACGGCGGCATCCGGCCCGCTCCAGGCTGGCGCTCCCTCGTGTTTCAGCTGATGGGCGGCATCATCCCATCTCAGCTTGGTGAGGGTGTATTTGCCCCGTTCGTAAGCGTAGGTTTTTCCATCGTCCTGGAACAGGGTGAAGCTGCCGTCCGCGCCCGCATACACGTTTACTGAAACGATCTTTTGCTGCTTCTGCGCGGTGCCGTCATCCGACCCTAGCGGCACGATGCTGCCTGCCTTGACGAACAGCGGCAGGGTATCGATAGGTGCATCCACGTCGATCGTCTGGCCGCCGTGGAAGCGCTGGCGGGTCCAGTAGTTGTACCAGTCGCACCCGGCCGGCAAATACACGCTGCGATGGGTGGCGCCTTGCGCCGTGACGGGCGCCACCAGGAAAGCCGGTCCGTACATGTATTCGTCGGGAATGTTCGCCACCTTGGGATCGGTCGGGAAATCCATGAACAGCGCGCGCATGTACGGCGCGCCGGTCTGGTAGCTGCGGTAGGCCAGCGAGTAGGTGTAGGGCAGCAACTGGTAGCGCAGCTTAAGATATTTGGCCAGGATCGGTTCGGCCTGCTTGCCGTAGGACCAGATTTCGTTGTGTTTCCGTTCGCCGTGCGCGCGCATCACCGGCTGGAACGTGCCCCATTCGAACCAGCGCACGAACAGCTCGGGGTAATCCTCGTAGTTGCCGATGGTGCCGCGCACGTCCGAGCCATCGATCAGCGGTTTATGCGCCGCGTGATAATCGGCGGGAATCAACGGCGAAAAGAATCCGGCGATGTCGGTATCCCAATACGGCATGCCCGTCGCGGTGAAATTGAGCCCCGCCGGAATCGAGCGCTTGAGCATGTCCCAGGTCGAGTAGATATCGCTGGACCAGAACACGGTGCCATTGCGTTGCGCGCCAAGATAGGCCGCGCGCGCCAGGATCATCACCCTGCGGCTGTCGCCGAAATCGCGGCGGAATCCCTCGTACACCGAAGCGGTGTGGAACAGCGGATACACGTTGTAATAGCGCGTGCCCGAGCCTACCCAGAACACGTCATTCGCCGGGTCGATATCCGGTTCCGTTTCATCCAGCCACAGGTAATCGAAGCCGTACGGCTTTATGTAGCGGTCGCGGATCTGTTCCCAGAACCACTTGGCCGCTTCCGGTTTGGTGGTGTCGATGTTCGGCCCGATCACCGCCTTGAACCAGCCGGGATCCGGCACGCCATCGCGCGTATGCACCAGCCAGCCCTTGCGCGCCAGCATGTCGTAGAACTGCGAGCCCTTGGAGAAGTGCGGCCATACGCTCAACAGCGTATCCACACCCATTGCGTGCAGCTGGCGGTTCATCGCGGCCGGATCGGGCCAGCGCGCCGGGTCCAGGTCCAGGTTGCCCTGCTTGGTCATGTTGAGGAAATCCACCACCATCACGCCCAGCGGCAGGTTCTTTCGGTGGTATTCGTCAGCCACGTCCAGCAATTGCTGCTGCGTAGGGTAGATCGCCTTGCTCTGGATGTAGCCGTAAACGTTCCTGGGCAGCACGTGCGTTACGCCCGTCAGCAAGCGATAACCCGCGTAGATTTCGTCGCTGTCGTCACCGGCAATGACGAAATACGAAACCCGGTTGCCCACTTCCGACGACCACACGTTACGATTGTTGAAACCGAGATCTATCGTGGTTTTCGAAGGGTTGTCCCAGACCAGGCCATAGCCGAGGCTGGACACCATGAAAGGCACGCAGACAGTTTCGCCGCCAAGCGCACCGTAATCATGCCAACAGTGAATCTGGTGGTCGCGCAGATCCATCCAGCCTTGCTGCTGTTGCCCGAGTCCGTAGTAATGCTCGTTGGCGGGCGAGTCGAAGGTCGCCTCGACGCGGTAGCCCTTGGCGCCTGCATCCGCCTGCGCCACATCCGGCCGCTCCGGCGCCATCGTCCACGTGCGCATGTGCAGCAGTGTTTTGCCCGCGGCGGTGGCGACCAGCAAGGCGTCGTCGTGCGGGCCTTGGTCGTTGTTCGATCCGCCGAAGTATTTCTCGCGCAACTGATTGTTCAGCGCATCCAGCGGCATCCGCTGGGGAAGCTGGTTCTGTGCAAGATGCTCCGGCGCTACGCGCACTACCATCCTGGGCGAACGGAAAACATCTTCGCCAGCGGCGTCCTGCGAGTGGGTCCATCCTTGTGCCGATGGTTTCGCCACGAATCCGTACCCGGGCGCCGCCGTCGCGGCTGCTCGGTCGGTGCTGATCGTTATGCGCAGGATGTTCGGGGCGTAGGGTTCGAGCGAAATGGTGCGCCCGTCCCGCTGCAGTACGAGCGGCGCGTCTTGCGCCATCAATGTGCTGCTGAGCGACATGGACAAGAGCAGGGCACCGACGCTTTGCATGACGCGTTGCAGCACATTCGTTTTCTTGTCCACGGTACTCCGGGTATCCACCGCGCGCGAAATCCGCATATTTCCTCCCACCACTGTAGTCAGTGCTCTTGCGACGACGACTCACCTACACGGAGCCGTGCAAACACATCGACGATGACACAAAGGCAAACGGGTGAAGAAGTGCAGAGTGGTCACATTTTCAGCTTTAGCAAACGCATGTGGCAAAAAACATAATCCGGCACAGCGGGATGACGGACGTCTACGCGAGCTTTATCGGATTCACGGCCGACCGCCGGCAAGATGCTGCTTAACGTGTTTCGCGCAAACGATCAGTTGGTGGTGAAGCTGGGTGACCGGCCAGGCTTTCCGGTCTATTCCAATGCGCGCGACAAATTTTTCTACCGGGTGGTCGATGCAAAAGTCAACTTCGAGCGCGATCCGAGCGGCCGTATCGAAGCGCTCGTCCTGCACCAAAATGGCGGACAAGCGCGCTCTCAAGATCGTTAATTAGCGGCAGTCAGGGCGCAGCGGTCTGCAGATACTGCTGGCCGAGTTTGACTGCTATGTACAAGGCCTGATTTCGACATTTGTGGAGGAAATTTGGCAAGTGACGATTATGCGGCTGGACAAGCGTGATGGGGGAAGGATGGCCTGCGGAGTGGTCTCCCTCTGGGGAATATCAACGACAGCAGTGCCGTGACAAGGTCTGCTTTCGACGCTGGCAATGCGATAGTTCTCGTGCAGACAGTGCGACGGGTCATCGATCAACTATGTAAATAGTTGACAAGATGAAAGTCCCGAGTATCTACTAAGCCCATAGTAGAAAGGGGGGTGAGCAGACATCATAAAGATTTTCCTTACCGATCGCGAAGCCGATGTCATGCAGGCATTGTGGGATCACGGGCCCTCGCTGGTCGCCGAAGTCCGCGAACGGTTGAGCGACGAGCTCGCATATACCACCGTGCTTACCGTACTGCGAACGCTCGAAGGCAAAGGCTATGTCGGACACGAGGAGGAAGGGCGCGGGCATCGTTACTTTGCCAGCATCAAGGAGCAGGCAGCGCGCAAGAACGCCGTGCAGCATCTGACCGACAAGCTGTTCAAAGGCTCGGCGGAGTTGCTTTTTTCACACCTGGTGTCCGAGCAGAAGCTCAGTCCCGAGCAGATACGCCGTATGCGGAAACTGCTGGCCGAACGGTCCGACAAGGAGAGACCGTGATGGTGGCCTGGATGATGTATGCCGTGCTGGTCACGCTTGTGCTGAGCGTGGCAGCGCTTGCCGCTGAGCGTGCGGCGAAGGTACGCCGGGCAGCAACACGCTGGTCGTGGTTGACGATGATGGCCGGTTCGCTGGTGTTACCGACGGTGATTGCAACCGCGTCGATCCGGCTTCCACAGGCCCTTGAGCACGGCCGGACTTCGACATCAATCGCCCTGCGCAACACGACATCGATACCGATGCCGCCGATACTGCTCGATCTGGAGGAGGCACAGCCGTACGAAACAACCGTCCACATCGATACGCTGATACGCGGCAGTTGGGTAGCGGCCTCGGCGCTGATGTTTCTTAGTCTCATCCTTGGCTCCGTGCTGTTGCATCGGCGTAAGCGCAGATGGCGCGAAGCGCAAGTGTGCAGCACGCGTGTTCTGATCGCGCCCGACGCAGGACCGGCTGTCGTCGGCTTGATGCGCTCGCGTATCGTCGTGCCCGCGTGGTTGTTGCAAGCGAGCGAGGAACAACAGCAGTGCGCAATCGCCCATGAGCGCTCGCATCTGGATGCACGCGATCCACAGATCGTTGCGCTTGCTCTGCTGCTGCTGACGCTGATGCCCTGGAATCTGCTCTTATGGTGGCAATTTCACCGCCTGCGTCGAGCCATGGAGGTGGACTGCGACGCCCGCGTCCTGTCGGGCGGCCATGACGTTGGCGCATATTGCGAAACCTTGATACAGGTGGGCCAGCGCCAGTCGAGCCGCCTTGGTGTGGTGCCGGCGATGTCCGATTCCGTATCGTTCTTGGAATTGCGGATCAGACACATGCTGCGTAAGCCGAAGAAGTGGACGGGTGCGTCGGTAGCGGTATTGGTATGCATTACGCTTGGCATGGCAGCCTTCGCGACGCAGGTAACGCCACCCGACATCAGTTACCGGGGTACTGACAATCCAGCCATGCCGAGCAACGACATGCTCGACCGTTACGTAGGCTTCTACCAGGTCAGCCCTATCTCCCTCATTACCGTGACGCGCGCCGGGAACGGTCTCACCGTCAGTGTCAGCGGGCAGATCGGAGTGCCGAAACCATTCCATATTGTCCCCCTTGGCAAGAGCCGGTTCGCTGTGCAGGGAATAAACCCTCTTAATGAGACCCGATTCGCAGGGCAGCAGAGTATCGATGTCACCGTGCACTTCGTCACGGGCGCCAATGGGCGTGCCTTACGACTGATCGCCGAACAGAACGGACGCGTTATCCTCGACCAGCCGCGCGTCGACAAGGTCGCCGCTGATCGGATCAGTGACGCGCTTGCAACCCGCATCAAGGCGCAGAAACCGTTCCCGGGTAGCGAGAAGGCATTGCGGCTGTTCCTCAGCGATCCTGGCGGCGGCGCAGGCATGAGTGATGGCTTGGCCTGGGTGCGCGCCCACAACAAGGCGTCAAGAGAGAAGTTTCTCGCCGAGCTCGGACCGGTTGAGTCCTACGCCTTCACGGGTGTCACCAAATTCGGCTCAGATAGTTACCTCGTCAAGCGTCAGCACGGCACGGAAACGGTGTTGCTGGTGGTCGACGAAGATGGAACCCTGGCCAGCGCCTTCCAATACACGGGTACTCGAACATGGTGAGCGCCTTCCACTACCACTGAGTTCGTTTCACAACCGGTTTGCCACGATGGTCCCCGTACCGGAGATCGGGCCGATATCTCTCCCGCGATCAATCCACTTGTAGCCACCACCCCGAATGGCCGCAACGGCGCCTGCATGCCTATCTTCTCCTTAGGAGTAATCACGTGAAACGCACAGCTTCGCACTTTCGATTGATCAATAGCTGGCTTGTGGTGGCAGCCTGGATCGCCATCGGTTCCGTGCCCGCATATGCCACGGATCTGAAGCCTGGCACCCACGCCGGCACCCTAGAAGGGGTGCTCTACCGCATCGATATTCCGGCAGCCTGGAACGGCGACCTGGTGATGGTGATGCATGGCTACCAGCCTGTAGGCGCGCCGATAAAGGCGCCGATGACAGCAGCTGACGCGACGCCCATCTTTCTGAAACAGGGTTATGCCGTCGCGCAGAGCCAATACGCATCGCAAGGCTGGGCCGTTGGCGATGCGATTGTCGATAACGAACGTCTTCGCCAATATTTCATTGATACTTTCGCCCGCCCGGCGCACACCTACATTTATGGTTTCTCGCTGGGCGGCTTGGAAGCGGTGGCAAGCATCGAGCGCTACCCGCACATCTACGCTGGTGCGCTGGTGACGTGCGGAGCGACCGTTTCAACCCCCCAACTCATATCGCGCGCCGTGCTCACACCGCTGGTGGCCTTCGACGCACTGATTCCTGGTGTGTTACCGGATCTTGCCGCTCCCAACTCGCCGCCGTTCATTGCTCCGGCTGTCCTCGCCAAGGCGTTGCAAGCGCACCCGAAGGAGGCCGCCATACTGGAGAGGCGTCTGCAGGAAACACCCGAAACGTTGCCAACATTGTCGCTCTATTACCTGGCGCTGCGCGAACTGGAGCGC
>NZ_DATJMN010000316.1:0-3032 GCF_035508675.1 Dyella sp. | reverse complement strand
TTGCGCCAGGCGCCGCACCGCCACCGATGCGATCGGATAATCCGCATTCTGCGTCAGGATCTCCGACAGCATGCTGCGCGTGTACTTCAGGGCGGGATCGTCACGTTCCAGCCATGCCTGCACCCGCGACGCACTGCCGTTACCGTCCTTGTACGCCAGCACCTGGGTCGCCAGCGCACGATGCTGATGGCTGAGTTCGTCCAGCAGCGACCCGCGCGCCTGCGCATGCCAGTGGCCTTCCACCGGCAGCGCTTCGATCTGGCCGCGCAGCCATTCCAGATCCAGCGCGTGGCCCAGTTCGTAGAACACGTTGGCGACCTTGGCCGTAGGTTGGCCGGTCTGCTGCGCGACCTCCACCATGTCGAGCATGGCACGCAGTTCCGGCAGCTTGGCCAGGCGCAGGGCAAGATCGGTGGGCAGGCCAAGGCCCTCCCATTTTTCCTGGCTGGTGGAGAAATCGGCCTTGCCGGCGGGCGTCAATACATCGGGCAAGTTATCGCTGAGTTCGGCCACCGCTGCCTGATAGCGCTCCACATTTGCGGCGATGTCCAGCGTGCCGCCCGGACGGTTGAGCAACCAGCGCGTGAGATGGCGCAACTGCGACCAGACCTGCATGACTGCATCGACCTGGGTGTTCTCGGCAACCTTGCTGTCCTGCGCTTCGATCTCCGCCCACAGCTCGCGTGCGCCGAGGATTTCGCGCGCCGCCGTGTAAGCCTTGGCGACTGCCGCCGGCCCCTGCCCCGTGTCCTCCTGCATGCGCATCATGAAGGTGGCGCCCATGCGGTTGAGGGTAGAGTTGGTCACCGCGGTGGCGATGATTTCACGCTTCAGGCGATGCCGCTGCATGTGTGCGGCGTACTTGTCGTGCAGCGGTTTCGGGAAATAGCGCACCAGTTCCTTCGACAGGTACGGATCTTCCGGCACGTCCGATTCCAACAACTGCTGGTATAGACGGATCTTGTCGTACGACAGCAGCACGGACAGTTCCGGACGGGTCATGCCGTGGCCGCGCGTCTTGCGATCGGACAGCTCCATTTCGCTCGGCAGGTTTTCCACCTGGCGATCGAGCAGACCTTCGCCTTCCAGCGTGCGGATGAAGTGCGCCATCGAACCGATGCGCTTCACCGACTGGCGTTCCATCAAGGTAATGGCCTGGTTCTGGCGGTAGTTGTCCCACAGCACCAGTTGGCCGACTTCGTCCGTCATCGATGCCAGCAGCCGGTTGCGATCGTCGAGCGTGATCTCGTTACGCTGCACGGCATCGCCAAGCAGAATCTTGATGTTCACCTCGTGGTCGGAGGTGTCCACGCCGGCCGAGTTGTCGATGAAGTCGGTGTTGAGCAGCACGCCATGCTGTGCGGCTTCGATGCGACCCTTCTGCGTAAAGCCCAGGTTGCCGCCCTCGCCTACCATCTTGCAGCGCAGCTCGGCGCCGTCGATACGCAGCGCGTTATTGGCGCGGTCGCCCACATCACCATGCGTTTCGCTGCTGGCTTTCACATAAGTACCGATGCCGCCGTTCCAAAGCAGGTCCACCGGCGCCTTGAGGATGGCGCTCATCAGCTCGTTCGGCGCGAGATGCTCGACACTGGCCTTGAGGCCCAGCGCCTCGCGCACCTGCGGCGAAATCGGAATCGACTTCACGCTGCGCGGCCACACGCCGCCGCCGGCGGAAATCAAGGATTTGTCGTAGTCCTCCCAGCTCGAACGCGGCAGCTTGAACATGCGTTCGCGCTCGGCGAAGGATTTGGCGGTATCCGGATGGGGGTCAAGGAAGATGTGGCGATGGTCGAACGCGGCCAGCAGGCGGATATGGCGGGACAGCAGCATGCCGTTGCCGAACACGTCGCCGGACATGTCACCGATGCCTACGCAAGTGAAATCCTCGCTCTGGCAATCGCGGCCCAGTGCGCGGAAGTGGCGCTTGACCGATTCCCACGCACCCTTGGCGGTGATGCCCATGCCCTTGTGGTCATAACCGTTGGAACCACCGGACGCAAACGCATCGCCCAGCCAGAAGCCGTGCTCGATGGAGATGGCATTGGCGATGTCAGAGAACGTGGCCGTGCCCTTGTCGGCCGCCACGACCAGGTACGGATCGTCGTCGTCGTGACGCACCACCTCGTGCGGCGGCACCACCTTGCCCTCGATGAGGTTGTCGGTGATGTCGAGCAACCCGTTGATGAACAGGCGATAGCACGCAATGCCTTCAGCCAGCTGCGCATCGCGATCGCCACCTACCGGCGGATGCTTGACGAAGAAGCCACCCTTCGAACCGACCGGCACGATCACGGTGTTCTTCACCATCTGCGCCTTCACCAGGCCCAGCACTTCGGTGCGGAAATCCTCGCGGCGATCGGACCAGCGCAGGCCGCCACGCGCGACCGGCCCGAAGCGCAGATGGATACCTTCCACGCGCGGCGCATACACGAAGATTTCGCGATAGGGCACCGGCTTGGGCGCGTCCGGCACCTGCTTGGAGTCGAACTTGAAGCTGATGTAATGGCGATGCGCGCCATCCCATTGCTGGAAGAAGCTGGTGCGCAGCGTGGCGCGGATCGTGTTCATGAAGCTCAGCACGATGCGCTCATCGTCCAGGCTGGCGACGTCGTCGAGCAGCGACTTCAGCGCCTGCCACAGCACGTGCACCTGCTGGTCGCGCTTGTCGGCCAGCACGTTGATGATCTCGTCGATCAGTTCCGGCTTGGCCTTTTGCGTATCGGCGCTGATCAGCGCCTGCATTTCGCGGCGTAGATCCGCTTGCGCCTTTTCCAGCTCGGCGGCGGAGAGCAGCTCACGGCGCGGATCGAACTTGGCGTTGAACAATTCGATCAGCAGGCCGGCAATGGCCGGATAGCGGATCAGCGTTTCTTCCATGTAGTTCTGCGAGAAGGCGATGCCCACCTGCTGCAGGTACTTGCAGTAGCCGCGCAGCATGGCCACCTGGCGCCAGTCAGCCTGCGCCAGCAGCACGAGATTGTTGAAGCCGTCGCTTTCGGCGTCACCACGCCACAGGGCTTCGAAACCGT
>NZ_DATJMN010000315.1:0-14130 GCF_035508675.1 Dyella sp. | reverse complement strand
CAAGCAACCCCACCCCAGCCCTCCCCTACTGGCGCAGGGGAGGGAGTAAATCCCGGCAAGCCATGGAGCAATGACGCTTAACTTAATGCCATTACTACTAAGCCCGCTTCCTCGTCCGCGCCGCCTTCTTAGCCGCCGCGGAACGTACACGCGCACCCTTCGTACGCGCTGCCTTCTTCGCAGCTGCCGACCGCGATGCCGAGCTGCGCTTGGATGCCGCGCGCTTGCCTTGTGCCGACAACGCACGCTTGGAAGCCGCCCCATGCCCTTCCCGGCGCAAGGCGCGAGAGGAAGCACTGGCGCGCTTGGCGCTGGAATGCTTGGAGGTGGCGCGCTTGCGGGTGGCGGACTTGCCGCTGCTGGCGCGTTTGCGGCTTGCGCTTTTCTTGCTGGAAGCCTTCTTGCTGGACGATTTCTTCCGCGGCACCTTCACGCCGTCTCGCCGTGCCTTGGATAGCCCGATCGCGATCGCCTGCTGCGGTGAACGCGCGCCGTGCTTGCCTTCGCGCACGTGCTCGATTTCCTCGCGCACGTATTCGCCGGCCTGGGTGCTGGGCGATTTGCCTTCGCGCTTGTCTCGGGCGGCCGCTTGCCGGGTTTTTCTCTCGGGCATGTCGTGATCTCCGAAGTGAGCGAGCAAAAGCAGCTTTACTCGCGGCTGCGTCGATACGTCGTCAAGGCATGTTCCATTAGTGCTTGCGAATGATCGTAATGCGCCCATTCGGTTCGAGTCTGGCGATGCTGATGTCCCCGATGTCTTCCATGCCTTCCGTATGCAAGGCGCGTCGAAACGCCGCCTTGGGAAGACTGACACGCTCCAATGCGCCCGGCACCAACTCGCCATCGTGCACCAGCACTGTGGGACGACCTTCCACGAAACGGTTAAACCATGGCGACCGCGTGCATACCCAAGCCAGGGCACGGTCCGTGGCCAACATGGACGCGACGGCGATAAGGCCGCCCTGGAAGGAGCCATCGTGCCCCACGATGGAATTGCGCAAGACGCCGCCGACCAGTACCAGCACGATGATGTCGAAGGTAGACATGTCCCCGAATGAACGCTTGCCGACGATGCGCATCATGAACACGGCAGCCAGATACCCGGCGACGCCACGCCACACGAACTGCCACCATGGCATGGCCATTTCGAATGCGTTACTCATTGAAGCAGACTCCTTGGCGATTGACCAACGGGCACCACTATCCCGCCATCGCCGGTGAAAAACGGTTGATGGCGCGTGAATGCATTGCCATGCCCCAACCGTCACAAGGAATTTGTTTCTCGTGCACGTGTACACGCTCACAGTGCACGCAACCATGGCAACCTGCGAGGAGGGCATTCCATGAACCGCATCCATGCGACCGCGCATGCCTTACTGCACATCCACGCGAAAGTACCCGAACCGCCTCCGGAAAAACCGCCATCCCCTTCACCCTCGCCGTCACCCGGCATCCCGGACCCAGGTCCCGAGCCGCCGTTGCCGACACCCGAGCGCCCGCCGCTTACCGATCCGGAACCGCCACCCGCACCGATTGGCGATCCGGTGGGCACGCCTCCGGTGCCGCAGGCGTTGATTTGAATCCCAGACCGGTCATTCCGGCGAACCCCCGGAACGACCAGGGATCACAACGCATTCGCCAACGCCAAGTGATGCTGCAACACCGGCAGCGTCTGCGTCGCAAACGCCTTCAAATCCTCATCCGAACCCGAGGTGGATTCCGCCTGAAACAAGGCCACTGCTTCGCGATGGTCGCTCACCATCATTTGCGCATACGCCGTATCGAACTCCTTGCCATGCAAGGGACGCAGCTTGGCAAGTGCGGATTCCTGCTCCTGTGTGGGCGAGGCAGAGACGGTATAGCCGTCTTTTTGCGCGATGTGCTTCAACTCTTCGTTGGCCTTGGTGTGGTCGCGCAGCATGGTGGCCGCAAATGACTTCACCTTGGCCGATTGCGCCTGCGCTTGCGCAAGCCGCGCCGCGATGATTTCCGTGTCGCCCGCAGCCGAGGCAGCCATGACGAAGCGAACGTCCTGGGCCGTATGCGCACCGACCGCACCCGTCGCGGCAGTAGACGCATTGGATGACCCGCTCTGCGCCTGAACTGGCGAAGCCATCACCAACATAAACAAAAACACAAGGACAAAGTTCAGCCGTGGTATGTCTGCATCTCCTGGCGAAATTCACCGCATAGGTAGCATCGGCGGCGTGACTCGCGCGTATCTATGCCGTCGTGCACATTCTTTGCGCGTCGGTTTACGTTTGCGCTCATGTACCGGTTAGGGTCGAAGGCCTACAGTGCCATGCAACAGCAAACATCGTGGAGCATGCTCATGGCCGAACTTGTCGTTGCCTGTTTCGATACGCAATTCGATGCCAGTGCGGCTGCCGAAAAATTATTGTCGCGCGGGCTTCGGCGTGAACAAATTGTCTTGAGCTTCGATGAAAGCATCGCAAGCACAGCTTCCAGCTCCAGCGCGCCGACCACGGTGGTCTCGGCAACCAGCCATACCGGCCGCATGGACACCAGCACCGGACGCAACAAACCCAAGCGCACGTCCGCCTCTGATCGCACGCCGCAGCCGCTGCCTGATCCCCGCTTGATCGGACACGCCACGCTGGTGGTCGAGTTGCATGGCGAGATGTCGATGGACGACGTGTGCGCCCTGCTCGACGACGCCGGTGCGAGTTCGGTCCGTGCGGAGGAGCAAGACACGCGCCGCCGCGAGGATCCGGCGATGTGGCCGAGCGTGGGCGATGCAACGCAGGAGGAAGATGTGCAACGCAGCGTCGCGGCAGCCAAGGGCGGATCGACCTTGGGCACCCGCCGCACACGTTAGCGATCGACGCGTGGTGCCATTACTGCCGCGCTTCCAGGCGCATCCCGCGCGGCGTCAGCCAGCGCTCCACGCCTTCGAACAAACCCTGTACTACCAGCGCCATGCAGGCAGCCGGAATGGCGCCTTCCAGGATCAACCCGGTGTCGTCCAACCGGATGCCGGTAACGATGGGTTGCCCGTAACCACCCGCACCGATCAGCGCACCCAAAGTCGCGGTGCCGACATTGATCACGGCGGCGGTCTTGACGCCCGCCAGGATCGAGCGCATCGCCATGGGCAGTTCCACGCGGCGCAACCGCACGCCGCGCGGCAAGCCCAGCGCAGCGGCGGATTCGCGCAGGTCCGGCGGAATGCCGGCCAATCCCGTATAAGTGTTGCGCACGATCGGCAACAGGCTGTACAGGAACAAGGCCGCAATCGCCGGCCAGGTGCCGATGCCGAAGAACGGAATCATGAAGACGAACATGGCCAGCGACGGAATGGTCTGCAGCACGCCGCTGAGCGCCATGACCAATTGGCCCAGCCGCTTTGCATGCGCGGCGAACACGCCCAGCGGTATCGCGATGCATACGGCTGCCAGCAGCGAGACGCATACCAGGCGCAGATGCTCCAGGGTGCGTTGCCACAATCGGGCCCATAGCCCTGCGCCATCGCTATCCGGCTGCACGCCGAGAAAATCCGCCGCCACCGCGGTTTCCTTTTCGCCATGCAGTTTCACCATGGCGTTCATCTGCCGCATCGCGTCGGCATCGATGCGACCGGCAAGCTTGTTCAACACGTCGATGAAAGCTGGCGAACGCTGCGCAAGATCGAGTCGATAGAGATACACCGCGTCGTAGTGCGGAAAATAATGCCGGTCGTCATCGAGCGTGCGCAGGTGGTAATAGGGAATTTCCGCGTCGGTGCTATAGAGGTCGATGGCATCCACCGCGCCACTGGCCAGCGCACGATAGGCCAGCGCATGATCCAGCCCGCGTACCTGCATTTGCGGCAGACCGTAGCGCTGGCGCAAACCCGGCCAGCCGTCGCTGCGCGCCATGAATTCGTTGGAGAAACCAAAACGCAGCTCCGGATGCGCGGCGAGATCCGACAAACGCTGGATGCCTAGTTGCGCGGCGCGATCCTCGCGCATGCCGATCGCATAGGTGTCGTTGAAGCCCAGCGAATCGGTGATGCCCAGGCCCAGCGGCTTGAGCGCGGCGCGCAGCGTGGGGATGCCTGCATCCGGCGGCACCTGCTGCAGCAACTCATGCGTCAGCGTGCCGGTGTATTCTGGATACGCATCGATGTCGCCGTGCTGCAGCGCGCTCCACAGAATCGCCGTACCGCCCAGTTCACGCTGATGCACGGCTTGCACGCCGGCCTGCCTTGCCGCCAGTCGCGCCACCTCGCCGAGGATCACCGATTCGGTGAATTGCTTGGAGCCGATGCGCACGGGCGCGGCCTGGGTCCACGCCGGAATCAGCAGCAAGGCGGCCAACACTATCCACACGCGCTTCATGACGACACGCCCCGCAAGGTGCGCTGCGCTTTCACGAACCGGGTCACGAAGGGATCGGCCGGCCGCTGGCAAAAATCATCCAGCCGTCCATCCTGCACCACCTTGCCGTTGCGCATCAGCACCAGGCGATCGGCAAACCACGCCGCTTCGGCCATGTCGTGCGTGACGACGATGACGCTCTTGCCGAGCTGGTCGAAGATCGCCTTCAGCTCGTCCTGCAATTCATGGCGCACGATCGGGTCGAGCGCGCCCAGCGGTTCGTCGAGTAGCAAGGCGTCCGGATCGAGCATCAGTCCGCGCATCAGCGCCACGCGCTGGCGCTGGCCGCCGGACAGCTCGGCGGGGTAGCGCTCCAGCACGCCCTGCGGCAAATGCGTCAGCGCGGCCAGTTCTTCCGCGCGTTGGCGGATGCGGTCGCGGCTCCAGCCCAGGTGATGCGGCAGCAACGCCAGGTTGCCCAACGCGGTGAGGTGCGGAAACAAGCCGCCCTCCTGGATCACATAGCCCACACGCCGGCGCAGTGCCAGCACATGTGCCTGTTCCAGCATGGAACCATCCACCCAGATCTCGCCGCGGTCCGGCCACTCCAGGCCCAGCAGCACGCGCAGCAAAGTCGATTTGCCCGACCCGCTGCTGCCGATCAGGGCGGTATTGCTGCCGGCTGGAAAACGCAGGCTGACATCGTCCAGCGCGATGACGTTGCCATAGCGCTTGCTGACGCCGCGGAGCTCGAACGCTTCGGAGGAGGCGTTGCTGGTGGGAGACATTAGGGGATGGGCGTAGGCAGTGGAAGCGGCATTCTAGGCCGGAAGCTAGTGTAGGTTGGTGGTAAGCGCACGCGAACCCCAACGTTGCCCCATGCAGATGGCGATGTTGGGGTTCGGCTGCGCCTCACCACCAACCTTGCAGCCCAAGGCGCTTGAAAGGTGGATGTTGCAAAGCAGCATGTATCCTAGCCGCCATGGCTTCCCACCCCACCCTGCTGCATTACTGGCGCCGCCTGCGTGGCTCGGATCGCTTCGCCGAATGCCAGCGCGTATTGCTCGCCCTCGGCGGCGTGATCCTGTATTGCCTGTGGGGCAACCATGCTGCCGCGATGACTCCGGCCATGCTGGGCGTGATCGCCTGCGCGCTGGCCGAAACCGAGGATCACTGGCGCAGCCGCTCCATCACGCTGCTGGTCACGCTGGGCTGTTTTGCCGGCGTCGCCTTCACCGTGGAATGGCTGCTGCCGTATCCATGGCCGTTCGCGCTGGCACTGGCGGCGATGACTTTCGTGCTGGTGATGCTCGGTTCGATCAGCGCGCGCTACGCCACCATCGCCGGCGGCACGCTGATCCTGGCCGTATACACCATGATCGGCACCGACCAGCCGCATCCGCCAACCTCGCTGATCAGCGAGCCTTTGCAACTGCTGGGCGGCGCGGCCTGGTATGGGCTGCTGTCGCTGCTGTGGAGCGTGCTGTCGCCGCAGCTTGCCGTGCGCCACGCCTTGGCTCGCGTGTTCGACGCGCTGGGCGATTATCTGCAGACCAAGGCCGCGCTATTCACGCCGGTGCGCGGCATCGACCGCGACGCGCTGCTGCTGACGCTGGCGATGCAGAACGAACAAGTGGTGGACGCGCTCAACGACACCCGCATCGTGCTGATCGACCGCATCGGCATGCGCCGCCCGCGTGGCGCCACCGCGGCGCGCCTGCAGCTGTACTTCAAGGCGCAGGACATCCATGAGCGCGTCAGCTCCGCGCACTATCCCTATGCCGAGCTGGCCGAGGCGTTCTATCACAGCGACGTGCTGTTCCGCTGCGAACACCTGCTGCGCCTGCAGGCACAGCAATGCCACGCGCAGGCCGACGCATTGCGCCTGCGCACCGCGCCCAGGCCGGCCACCGACCTGCGCGCCGCGCAAAGCGACTTGCGCAACGCCATCTATGCGCCACGCGGCACCCTGCACGCACCATCCGAACAACTGCTGCGTTCGCTGGAAGCCCTGCTGCGAAACATCACCGCCATCCAGGCTTTGCTGGAAAACGATCACACGCCGACGACGCTCGACGGCGAAGACGGCGCCCTGCAGAACCCCGGTCCGCAAACCCTGGGCGAAGTGTGGGAGCGCATCACCATCCAGCTCACGCCGCGCTCGTCACGCTTCCGCCACGCCATCCGCCTCGCGCTGGCGTTGACGGCCGGCTTCGGCGTGCTGCGCCTGATGCATCCGCTGTACGGCTACTGGATTTTGCTGACCACCCTGCTGGTCTGCCAACCAAGCTACGGCGCCACGCTCACGCGCATGCTGCAGCGTGTCTCCGGCACGGTGATCGGCGTGGTGATCGGCTGGGCCACGTTGCGCCTGCTGCCCGCCGAACCGTGGCCCTTGCTGCTGATCGTGCTGTCCTGCGTGGTGTTCTTCGCCGCACGCTTGCGGCGCTACACCCTGGCGACTGCATCCATCACCGTGTTCGTGGTGCTGTGCTTCAGCCAGGTCGGCCATGGCTACGACGTGATGTGGCCGCGCCTGGTCGATACCCTGATCGGCGCCGCCATTGCCGCCCTCTCCATCTACCTGGTGCTGCCTGACTGGCAAGGCCGCCAGCTCGACCAGGTGCTATCCAACACCTTGCGCAACGATGCGCGCTACCTGCAGCAGGTGATCGCGCAATACGTACATGGCAAACGCGACGACCTGCCCTACCGCATCGCCCGCCGCGAAGCCCACAACGCCGACGCCGCACTCAGCGGCATGCTCGCCAACATGCTGCGCGAACCGGGCCGCCAGCAACGCGGCAACGAAGACCTGCTGCGCTTCCTCACCATCGCCCACACCATGCTCGGGCATATTTCCGCGCTCGGCGCGCATCGCCAGGCGATCACCTGCGCCGACGCCCGCGATACCGTGACGCTCGCCGGCAATCTGGTCGTCACCAAACTGGAACAGCTGGCCGATGCGCTGCTGGCTACCGCAGCCACGCCACTGGAAAGCGACGCGGAGCAAAGCATGATGCCCGCAGCGGACGGCGTGGAGGACGAAACAGCGCGCCTGGTACTGGGACAGCTGGGGCTAATCCTGGCGCAGCGGGACCGCCTGGGAAGCGTGGTGCGGGATATTCGCCACGGGTGATCGAGGCCGACACCGTAGGCTGAGATGAAATCCCAGCGTCGCCATGCAAACAGATGCTGGGATTTCATCCCAGCCTACAGTCACTCCAGCCTACGAGGACCATGCAAGAACCAAGCGACACCGGCGCACGCCGGTGCGGCCGCGCATGGATGCGCGCCTGCTTTTCCGGGGCCCCCTCGGGGTGCCCTTTCTTTTGGTTACTTTTCTTTACTACGGGCATCCTGCCCTTCGCCCTTCGGGCCAGCATGCGCTGTTCGCCCGCGTTCCTGACGCGGGCGTGGGCACGCAAAGAAAAGTGACTCGGTCGCCCCGCGACCGAAAGCGCCGCAGACAATGCCCAAGCCTGCGAAACACGACACCACATACCCAATCCAACACACCCCCTGCACAAACCTCCCCCCATGACAAAACCGTCATAGACGAACACCCCCAATCAGCGGATAGTTACAATCACCTCTGAGCACAACACACCACACAACTCCGAGGCGCCCGGCCTAAGGTTCCCAACCGGAATACGGCCAGGCGTCCGTGATCCCCGCAAGGGACCACCAGGGTGAACGCGGAAACGCGTTCGCCTCCCCACTTTGGAAAGGAGCAAAGATGCATGTCCCCGCTGGCTGACCGCTACGGCCGCCGGTTTCCGTATTTGCGGCTATCGGTCATACCCGCGTGCAACTTCCGTTGCACGTATTGCCTGCCGCACGGTTACCACGCCGGGGCGAACGCCGCCGCGCCGCTGTCCCTGCCGGAGATCACGCGGCTGCTGCGCGGCTTTACCGAACTGGGCATGCACAAGCTGCGCATCACCGGCGGCGAGCCGAGCGTGCGCAAGGACCTCACCGACATCCTGCGCACCGCCGCGGCCGTGCCCGGCATCAGCAAGCTGGCGATGACCACCAACGGCACCCTGCTGAGCCGCCACCTGCACGAATGGATGGATGCCGGCCTCAACGCCATCAACGTCAGCGTGGACAGCCTGGACCGTGACGCCTTCGCGCGCATCACCGGGCACGACCGGCTGGACGACATCCTGCACGGCGTGGACATGGCGCTGGCCGCCGGCCTGCCTTCGGTCAAGCTCAACGCCGTGCTGCTGCGCGACGTCAACGACCAGCAGCTGCCGGCGTGGCTGGACTATCTGCGCGAGCGGCGCATCGGCGTGCGTTTCATCGAGCTGATGCAGACCGGCGACAACCTGCCGTTCTTCCGCCAGCACCACGTGCGCGCCCAAACCCTGGAAACCGAACTGCTGACACACGGTTGGCAAGCCCTGCCACGCGCCGCCGACGCCGGCCCCGCGCGCGAATACCGCCATCCGGATTACGCCGGCCGCATCGGCATCATCGCGCCCTATGCCAAGGATTTCTGCGCCGGCTGCAATCGCCTGCGCGTGACCGCCACCGGCGATCTGCGCCTGTGCCTGTTCGGCGAATTCGGCATTCCCTTGCGCCCGCTACTGCAAGCGGACGATCAGCTGGAAGACCTGGTGCACGCCATCGGCGGCCAGATCGGCCGCAAGGAACAGGGGCATTTCCTGCATGAAGGCCGTACCGGCATAACGCCGCATCTCGCATCTACCGGGGGTTGATCCATGCAACAGCGCGAGGAACGCGCCCATTTTCATATGGCTGACGTGCGCCGCAAGCGCATCACTGCGCGCCGCGCGGTCGCCATTGGCGAATTGAGTGCGGGCGCCGATGCGTTTGCGCAAATCGTCGAACGCCGCCTGCCCAAGGGCGATGCGCTGGTGATGGCAGAAATCGCCGGCCTGCAAGGCGCCAAGAACGCTTCCCAGCTGATGCCGCTTTGCCACCCCTTGCCACTGGAATACATCGAGGTGCGCTGCGTGCCGGTCGGCGAGCGCCACGCCATTCGCGTCTATTGCGAAGTGGCGACGTTCGCGCGCACCGGCGTGGAGATGGAAGCGCTGGCGGGCGCGAGTGCAGCGCTGCTTACGGTTTATGACCTGACCAAGCCGGTGGAACCTGCGCTGTCCTTCGGCGGCGTGCGCCTGTTGTTCAAGGAAGGCGGCAAAAAAGGTCTGTGGCTGCATCCGGACGGCATGAGCGATGCGGAGCGCGAACACTACAAGCCGCGCGGCGTGGCCAAACTGGATGGCGCCAGTGCCGCGGTGATCACGCTGAGCGACCGCGCCAGCCGCGGCGAATACGCCGATGCCTCCGGCCCGCTGCTGGTGGAACGCCTGCGCGAGCTGGGCGCGGAGGTGCATGACGTGGAACTGCACCCCGACGAACCCGAACCGCTCGCCGCGCGCCTGCGCGAACTGGCCGGCAGCGGCGTGAAGCTGATTCTCTGCACCGGCGGCACCGGGCTGGGCCCGCGCGATCGCACGCCCGAAGCGTTGGCGATGGTGGCGGACCGCCACGTCGACGGCATCGGCGAACTGTTCCGCAGCGAAAGCAGCCAGCACACGGCGATGGCCTGGCTGAGCCGCACGCAGGCGGTGCTGATCGGCAGCACGCTGGTGATTGCCCTGCCCGGCAGTGCCAAAGCGGTCGCGCAAGGCATGGACATCCTCGCGCCGATCCTCGCGCATGCGTTGAGCATGGCCGCAGGCGGAGGGCATGCATGAGCCAGGAAACGCTCGCCTACGAAGACGCCTTGCGCATCGTGCTCGGCGCCAGTGCAAAACTCGGTGCGGAACATTGCCCGCTCAGCGCCTGCCTTGGCCGCGTGCTCGCCACGCCGGTGATCAGCGCCGTGAACCTGCCGCCGTTCCACAACTCGGCGATGGATGGTTATGCGCTGACGGGCAATGCCATCGTTTCCGCCGGCACGGAACTGACCATCGAAGGCGAACAAGCCGCCGGCGATGGCGTCACCTATGCCGGCATCGGCGCGTGGGAAATCATGACCGGCGCGCGCATTCCCGATGGACTCGACCGCGTGGTTCCCGTCGAACAGACCGAACGCTTCGCGCCATCGCGCGTGCGCTTGCTGGCCGATGTCGCAGCCGGCCAGAACGTGCGCGTGGCAGGTTCCGACGTGGCGCGCGGCGAGCATGTGCTGGAAACAGGCACCGCACTGCAAGCGCAGCACCTGATGCTGCTGGCGGCGCTCGGCGTGGCCGATGTAGCGGTCAGCCAGCGGCCGCGCGTCGCCGTGATCTGCACCGGCCGCGAACTGGTGGACGATCCTGCACAAGCCTTGGCGCCGGGACAGATCCGCAATTCCAACGGTCCCTTTCTCGCGGCACGCTTGCCGCTGGCCGGTGCCGACGTGGTCCACACAGAAACAGTAGGCGACGATACCGAAGCGTTCGAAGCCGCCCTGCGACGCGCCTGGCAGGCCGGTGCAAAAATCATCGTGACCAGCGGCGCCGTCTCCATGGGCCGCTACGATTTCGTGCCACAGGCACTGGAACGGCTGGGCGCGGAAACCTTGTTCCACAAAGTAGCGATACGACCCGGCAAGCCGCTGCTGTTCGCGCGCCTGCCGGGTGACGTGCTGTTGTTCGGCCTGCCGGGCAACCCGATCGCCGTGGCGGTGGGCTTGCGCTTTTTCGTGGAACCCGCGCTGCGCGTGATGCTGGGCTTGCCGCAGGAATCGCCACGCCGTGCCACCTTGATCAACCGCTACAGCAAGAAACCGCGCCTGCGCTTTCATCTCAAGAGCCGCTTGCATCTCGATGCGCACGGGCACCTGGGCGTGGAGGTGCTGGAAGGCCAGGAGTCCTACCGCATTCGTCCACTAGCCGACGCCAATGCCTGGGCGGTGATGCCCGCCGAGGTCGATGTGCTGGCTGCCGGCGCGCTGGTCGACGTCTACGGCGTGGGCCATCTCGAATTTCCCTTGCCTTGCGGAAGCCATCCATGAAGGTTCGCATCACCTTGTTCGGCGCGCTGCGCGAGGCCGATGCACACGGCTTTATCGAGCTGGAAGCACCTGCGCATTGCACTGTCGCCGAACTGCGCGAGCTGTTGCGCGAACACCTGCGTGAGCATGCGCCGCACATCAGCGCAGGGCTGGTGCAGCGTTCCGCGTTTGCCAGCAACGATGAAATTCTGCATAACCATCGCACGCTGCCGGAGGATGGACAGCTGGCGATTCTTCCGCCCGTGAGCGGAGGGTGAGATGCGCAACAGCACACCTCCACGTAGGTGGGTGGTGAGGCAACGCCGAACCCCAACATTGCCATGCATGGCGACGTTGGGGTTCGCATGCGCTCACCGCCAACCTACGCAAGCTTCCTGCGAAGCGAGCCACCTCGCCACGAAACAAGATCCATCGAGCACTGGAAATGACTGACCTCTACACCGCCGTCGTTGACATCTGCGAAGCGCAACTCGACCCCGCCGCCGCGCTCGCCTTCGTTTCCGACCCGCGCTTCGGCGGCATCGACATGTTCATCGGCAAGGTGCGTGAGCACAATCTCGGCCGCATCGTCACCGGCATCAGCTACGACCTGTTCGAACCGCTGGCGCTGCGCACCTTCCAGGACATCGGCGAACGCGCGCGCAAGGAAATCGGCGGCCCGATGAAGCTCTACATCGCCCACGCCAAGGGTAGCCTGCGCATCGGCGAAATCGCCGTCATCGTCGCTGCCGGCACGCCGCACCGCGACGAAGCCTTCCGCGCCTGCCGCCTGGCGATCGAGGCGGTCAAGCACCAAGCGCCGATCTGGAAGCAGGAGCATTACACCGATGGCGACAGCGCCTGGAGCGAAGGCTGCTCCCTGTGCGAGGAACACCGTGAAGCCGAACACGCCGCCGCTTCCGGCAAAACCACGCATGCCCACGGGCATGAGCATTGAACAGGCGCGCTTGATCGGCGTGGTGCTGGCGGGCGGCCGCTCTTCGCGCATGGGGCGCGACAAGGCATTGCTGCCATGGGAAGGCCGGCCGCTGATCGAGCACCAGATCGAGGTGCTGCTTGCCGCGGGCGCGCAGGCAGTGAAGGTAAGCGGGAATCGCCCCGACTATCACGGCGTTACCGATCCGGTGCCGCAGGCAGGTCCGCTGGGCGGCGTCGCGGGGATTGCCGCGGCTTGTGAAAATGCCGAGCTTTTGATCGTGCCGGTGGACATGCCGCGATTGCAGCCCGCGCTGCTCGCGCGTCTTTGCCCTATCGACACAGCCGGTTGCGTACGCTTTGCCGGTCACGTGCTGCCCATGCGCCTGCGGCTGGACGCAGCATGCCGCGACGCCTTGAAATCGCTGCTGACGGCAGGTGATGAACGCGCGCGCTCCATCCGTGCGCTGCAGGAACGCGTGGGCGTGCATGAGATCGCGCTGTCCACCGAAGAAGCGGCACAATTGATCGACTGCAATACGGAAGAAACCTGGCGAGAGGTGAATGCATGAGAGTGCAACTGGAAGGCCAGAACCTGCGGCTGCGCATCGATGAAGACGAACTGGCGCGATTGCTGGATGGCGGCTCCGTCGACAACCGCACCAGCCTGCCCGATGGGCATGTGGAAATGCAGCAAGTCAGCTTGTCGCCACGAATTGAATGGCGGCGCGAGAGCACCGTGCTACATATCTATCTGCCGGAACCGGCGGTACGCGCGCTGAGCGAACGCCTGCCGACGCGCGATGGCTTGCAGTTCGCGCTGTCCACGCCGAGCGGCGAGACCTTGCAGATACTGTTTGACGTGGATGTAAGGGACAGCGCGCGCAAGCGCCTGCACAAGCCTTCGGGAGGGAACGCCGCATGACGATGCCTATCCCCGCTCCATTGCCCCGGCGAGTGAAACAAGGTGTGCGCGTGCTTCTCGCGCTGTGCTTGAGCCTTGCTTGCACGCTGGCCGTTGCGCAAACCAACCCCGTCCTGCGCATCGCCTACGCCGGCTCCATGGGCGTGGTGATGGACAACGCCGCCGGCCCCACGTTTGCCAAAACCCATCACGCCATCTACCAGGGCATCGGGCAAGGTTCCTATGCGCTGGCGCGCCTGCTCGCCGCACACCAGCTACAGGCGGATGTATTCGTCACCATCACGCCCGGCCCGATGCAGGTGCTCAAGCAGGCGGGCCTGGTGACCCGCGCCGTGCCGGTCGCCAGCACCCAGATGGTGGTGATCTACAGCCCGCACAGCCGCTTCGCCGCCGACTTCGCCGCGGCATCGCGGGGGGAAAAGAAGTGGTATGAGGTGCTGAGCGAAAAGGGCCTGCGCCTGGGCCGCACCGATCCGGCCGTCGACCCGCAAGGCGCAAACATCTTGCTGACGCTGCAGCTTGCGGCGGACTACTACCATCAACCCGATCTCATGAAGACCATTGCCGGCTCACCGCAGAATCCGGCACAGATCTTCACCGAGCCCTCGCTGATGTCGCGCCTGGAAGCCGGCCAGATCGATGCCGCCATCGGTTATCTAAGCGCGGCCCAATCGCACCATCTGCCAACGATTGCGTTGCCGGACCAGATCAATCTCGGCGATCCGGCCATGCAAAAGCCGTGGTACGACCGTGCATCCCTCATGCTGGACAACGGCAAGACACTGCGCGTGCAGCCGCTGGTGTTTTATGCCGGCGTGTTGGGCAACGCGCAGCAGCCGGCGCTGGCGCGGGACTTCGTCGCGTTCCTGCAGGGAGCGCAAGGCCAGGCGTTGTTCCGCGAGCACGGTTACAGCGCACCGCGCGGGGATGGCCTGTGACGGGCGAACACGTACCAACCTATGCATGGCCGTCATTCCCGCGAAAGTGGGAATCCA
>NZ_DATJMN010000314.1:0-6072 GCF_035508675.1 Dyella sp. | reverse complement strand
CGACCAGGATGCGCCCGATCTGGCGGCTGTCGTCCAGGCCGATGTGGCGCCAATGCTTGCCGCCGTCGGTGGATTTGTACATGCCGTTGCCATGCGCGATATCCGAGCGCATGTCCGCTTCACCGGTGCCGACGTACACCGTGTCGGGCTGCGACGGCGCCACGGCGATGGCGCCGATCGAGCCGACACGTTCGCCATCGAAGATCGGTTGCCAGGTGCGGCCGGCATCGTTGGTCTTCCATACACCGCCATCCACCGCGCCGAAATAGAAATGACGGTCATCGCCGGGAATGCCGGTGACGGCCAGCACGCGGCCGCCGCGGAAGGGGCCGATCAGGCGCCAGTGCAGGTCCTGGAACAGGGAAGCATCGACGGTGGCGTGGGCGGCAAGGGCGGTGGTGATGCCGAAGGCGAGTAGAGCAAGGCGGCGCAGTTGCACGGGGCGGTATCTCTTTAGGCAGTGGGCGTGGGGACGCGCGATGTGCTCCCTCTGCTTTCCGGGAGGGCTGGGGTGAGGGGGCGCTCTTGCCTCAAGCGTGCCTATGCTGCGCAACCCTCGGAGCCGTCATTCCCGCGCACGCGGGAATCCATTTTGGTTTTTCACCGCAGGATCAAATGGATTCCCGCTTGCGCAGGAAGGACGTCCGTGTGGTCATGCTAGGTTCGCCCCTCAGCTCAGTCCCTTCCCTGATGGAAGAGGGAGCCATCACTACACTGTAACGCCCCCATTCACGATTCCAAAGGGTAAACCGATGGCATATAGCCAAGCGCAGCCATATGCGCGATAAGGCTCGGCTACCTCGCTGTTGCCTGGATACCGTATGTTGCCGTTGCGCCGCGCCGCGCTGCCGTTTGCCTTGTTGCTTTCGCTGGTTTCTCTCGCTGCCTTCGCGCAGGACGACGATCAGCCTGCCGGCAGCCACAAAACCACCAAGCTTCCCGCCGTGAACGTGCACGCCGAAGACTGGCGTAAATACCTGAAGGCCAAGCTGCAATACCAGATGCCGGAGGTGGACGGTCCGAAGATCACCGTCACCAAGAAAACCACGGTGACGCACCTGGCAGACCAGCCGACCGTGATCGGCAACAACCTCAACCAGGCGCTGGCGCGCACCCCCGGCGTGCTGGTTTCCGAACAACCCACGCCAACGCAGTTCAACTTCAGCTATCGCGGCATCGGCAATCCGCAGGAATCGGAATTCGTGCTGGTGATGCAGGATGGCATCCCGATGGAAGGCGACTGGATCGGCTTCCCCACGCTGTACGCGTTTCCGATGACGCAGAGCCTGGCGGACATCCAGCTCATCCGCGGCGGTTCCAGTCTCTTGTACGGCCCGGAACCGGCGCCGGTGATCAACCTGGTTTCCAAGCGCCCGGCGCCGAACACGCCACTGACCGTCAGCACCGAAAACGTGGTCGGCGAGCACGGCCTGTTTTCCAGCTACAACGTGATCGAGCGCAACCAGGGGCAATGGGCCTTCCGCGCCGACGCCGGCTACGTGCACAGCGACGGCACGCGCGCCAACGATGGCTCGCAGAATCGCCAGGCGGATGTCTACCTGGCCTACAAACCGGACGAGCACCAGCAGTGGTGGCTGGATTTCCACGCGATCAGCGCCGTCTCCGGCGACCCGGGGCGGCTGAGCTATACGCAATGGCAGCAGGACCCGCGCACCGTCACCACGCCGTACAACCGCGACTGGGTCAATCGCGATCAGCTGGTGCTGGGGCATACGCATGATTTCGGCAACCGCTGGTCGCTGGAAGCCAAACTGTGGTTCACCTACCAGGACCTGGTCAGCCGTGCGGCGGCGCCCAACGCAAGCACCACCACGCTGCAAGACGAAGCCTTCCGTACCTATGGCGCCGACGTGCGCCTGCGCAAAAACTGGGGGCAGGGCAATGCGTTCACCGTGGGCACGGTGCTGTATCGCGGCAACGATCCGTTCCGGCAATGGAGCAGCACGGACCTGACGGTTGGGCGCGACGATCACAGCGGCACGCCGATACTCAATCAACGCCGCAGCTCGCAATACGAGTCCGTGTTTGCCGAAAACGTATTCCGCCTGCCGCATCGCTTCCACATCGTGCCGTCGGTGCGCCTGGAACATGAGCGCGTTGCCGTGGATGAAACGGTGCGCCCGCCGTTTCTTTCACGCCCGCTGATCCACGAAGCCGACACGCGTCACCTGCCGCTGTTCGGCCTCGGGCTGGGCAACGATTTCGGGCATGGCAACGAAACGTACTTCAACGTATCCCAAGGCTGGCGCCCGCTGCGCTTCTTCGATATCGCGCCGCCCTTCAGCAATCTGCTGGAAGGACACGCCGCGCAATTGTCCAAGTCGGTGTCGTGGGAAGCGGGCGTGCACGGCGCGCCGGTGACCGGCCTGTACTACGACGTGAGTCTGTTCTGGATCAATTTCCGCAACCGCCTGGAAACGCAGTACATCAACGCCGTCGACACCGTTTACGTCAACACGGGCAATACACGCAGCCGTGGCCTGGAAGCGCAGCTCGACTACGATTTCTTCGCGCCGACCCAACTGGCTACCGAAGGCCAGCATCTGGAAACGTTCCTCAATGCCAGCCTGCTCAATGCCAGGTTCGTCGCCAGCGCCATTCCCGGGCAAGTGGGCAAGACGCCCGCGTTTTCGCCGGACTACCTGCTCAAGACCGGCGTGACTTGGCGCAACGAGCGCGTGAAGCTTAGCCTGACGGCGGTGAGCTCGGCAGCGCAGTACTGGCAGGACTCCGATCAGGCGTATGGCAGCGGCGCAACGTACATGCCGGCACGCATACCGGCGTACACAGTAGTGGACATCGCCTCCGATTGGCAGTTGAATCACTCGCTGCGCTTGCTGGCGGGAGTCAGCAATCTCGGTAACCGGCATTACTTCGATCGCGTCTGGCAGAACGGATTGGAACCGGCGTTTGGCAGGACTTGGTATACGGGGTTTGCGTTGAGTTATTGAGCATTCGCTCCAAGGGCGACTTGCTTGCTCATTCTTTTACAGCGGGAGTCCACATGTCGAAACGTTCTCTGCTTCGCCCACTTTCAGCGCTTGCTTGCGCCTGTCTGCTTGCTGGCACCGCAGCGTTGCATGCGGACACCACGCCAACTCCCAACCACACTGCCGATGCCCTGCAGTGGCGCCTGGTCGGCCCGTTCCGTGGCGGCTGGGCCACCATGGCCGCCGGCGATCCCACCCGGCCCGATACCTTCTACATCGGCACCGCGGGCGGCGGCGTGTGGAAAACCAATGATGCGGGCCGCACCTGGCAACCGACGTTCGACAACGTAGCCACCGCGCCCATCGGCGCCATCGCCGTTGCGCCGTCCAACCCCAACGTGATTTACGCCGGCTCCGGTCAGGTCGCCGCGCGCTACGATGTCGCTGCCGGCAATGGCATGTACCGCTCCGATGACGGCGGCAAGCGCTGGCAACCCATCGGTCTTGCCCAGAGCAAGCACATCGGCCGCATCCTGGTCGATCCGCACGATGCCAATACCGTGCTGGTCGGTGTGCTCGGCCACTACTTCGGCCCGAACAAAGAGCGCGGCGTCTATCGCTCTACCGACGGCGGCAAGACCTGGAAGCAAACGCTGTTCGTCGATGCCGACACCGGCGTCGTCGATCTTGCTGCCGATCCATCCGACCCGAACATCGTCTACGCCGCGGCATGGCAGGTGCGCAACTATCCGTGGTTGTCGTATTTCCAGCCGAATGCGGGACCGGGTTCGGGCCTCTACAAATCCACCGACGGCGGCGTCACCTGGAAACGCATCAGTGGCAACGGCTGGCCGACGGGCACGCTGGCGCGCATCGGCATTGCCACGGCCAGCGGCCATCGCGTATATGCCGTGGTGAATGCTGCCAGTCCGCGCAAGGACAGCGGCCTGTACCGCTCGGATGACGGCGGCGCGACATGGCAAGCGGTAAGCCATGAATCCTGGCTGCCGAACGACTACTTCAGCCGCATCACCGTCGATCCGCAGGATCGCGATCGCATCTATTCGGCGGGGCAGTCCATCCGCCGCTCCGATGACGGCGGCAAGCATTGGGATATTTTCAAAGGCGCACCGGGCGGCGACGACTATCACTTCCTGTGGATCGATCCGCGCGACACGCAACGCATGATTGCGGCAAGCGACCAGGGCGCCGTGGTGACCGTCAATGGCGGCAAGAGCTGGAGCAGCTGGTACAACCAACCTACCGGCCAGTTCTATCACCTCGCTACCGACAACCAGTTTCCCTATTGGATTTACTCCGGCCAGCAGGATTCCGGCACGGTTGGTATCGCCAGTCGCAGCGATTACGGCTCCATTTCCTATCGCGACTGGCGCCCGGTCGGCGGTGACGAGCGCGATTACGACCTGCCGTATCCGGCCGACTCCAATATCGTGTTCGGTTCCGGTCTCGGCGGACGCGTATCGCGCTGGGATCGCCGCACCGGTGTCGTGCAGAACGTTACGGCATGGCCGGTCAGCAGTTACGGCCAGCGTCCTACCGACTTCAAATACCACTACACCTGGATCACGCCGATCGCGTTTTCCGCCAAGCCGCCGTATGCGCTTTATCTCGGTTCGCAAGTGTTGTTCCGCAGTACCGACCAAGGCCAGCACTGGGATGTGATCAGCCCCGACCTCAGCGCCAAGAAGCCAGGCGCCACCGAAGGCTGCGAAGGCAATCCCACCGCGCAGCAGGCACGCGATTGCGGCTACGGCGTGATCTACAGCATCGCACCGTCGCCCTTCAGCAACGATGAAATCTGGATCGGCACCGATGACGGCTCCATCCAGTTCACCCGCGACGGCGGCAAGCACTGGCAGAACGTCACGCCCAAGGATCTGCCGCACTGGGGCATCGTCAGTTCGCTCGATCTTTCGGCGGTAAAACAAGGCACTGCTTACGCAGCGGTCGACAATCATCGCCAGGATGATTTCCGTCCGCATGTGTGGCGCACGCACGATGACGGTAAAACCTGGACCGACATCTCCGCGGGCCTGCCGCAAGACGATTTCGTCAGCGTGGTGCGCGCCGATACCCAGCGCGAAGGCTTGCTGTTTGCCGGCACCGACCGTGGCGTGTATGTGTCATACGACGACGGCGCGCACTGGCAATCCCTGCAGCGCAACCTGCCCACGGCCTGGGTGCGCGACTTGACCATCCACGGCGACGACCTTATTGCCGGCACGCAGGGCAGGGCGATCTGGGTCCTCGATGACATCACGCCGCTGCGCCAGGCCGGCGCCGATAACGCACGCAAGACCGTGCTCTACACGCCTGCCGACGCCGTGCGCGTGCGCGCCAACGAAAACAAGGACACGCCGCTACCGCCAGACGAACCGCTCGGCAAGAATCCGCCTGCCGGCGCCATCATCGATTACCAGCTGGCCGGCGCCGCGAAAGGTCCGGTCACGCTCGACATTCTCGACAGCAACGGCAATACGGTGCGCCACTTCTCCAGCGCCGACAAACCCGCAAATCTCCCCGCCGAACGCTACTTCCAGAAAGGCTGGCTGGGCGCGCCGGAGATGCTCGGCACCGGCGCGGGTATGCACCGCTTCGTGTGGAACCTGCGCTACCCGCGCCCGCAGGCCTTGCTCTACGGCTACAGCATCGCCGCCACCTGGGATTCCGATACGCCACTCACGCCCGAAGGCCCGCTGGCGCTGCCGGGCAAATACCAGGTGGTGCTCAGCGTCGACGGCAAGTCCTACCGCGCACCGTTGAACATCGTGCCTGATCCACGTGTCACGCTCGACCCGAACGCGCTCGCCGAGGGCTTGGCTTTCTCGCGCGAAGTCGGCACGGCATTGCAGCAAGTCTGGCAAACGCACGGTGAAGTAGATGCCGTACGCGATCAACTCGACGAAGCAGATAAAAAAGCAGGCAGCAACAAACCGCTGCACGACGAGATCGACGCCTTGCGCAAGAAAACCGCCCCGCTCGTTTCCGGCGATAGCGAAAACGCTACCAACCTGGAAGCGATGAACGACGCCCTCACCGCCATCGCCACCGACGTGGAAGGTGCCGATCGTGCACCGACTGATGGACAGCGGCAGGCGTT
>NZ_DATJMN010000313.1:0-9405 GCF_035508675.1 Dyella sp. | reverse complement strand
AGATGTCATCCCGGCCCCTTTGCCACGAGCAGCCATCAAGCCGCTCCCGCTGTTGCCGATAACGTCTTCTCGCCTTCTTCACAGCCCGTCGCCAGGTTTGCATGTGTTGAGAGAGTGGCTTAACTTGTCGGCCCAAGTCGTTTGGGCGACGGGGCAAACAATCGGCATCTGCTCAGGGGTAGCGTACGTTGATGGTGTATAGGGAAGCTCGCTGGACATCGCTGCGCTTTGGCATGCTCGTGGCTGCCTTGCTGGTGGCAGTGCTGGTCGGCGGTTGTGCAAAGGTCAGCATCAAGCCGAAGACGGCGGCCGCACCGCCTGCACCCGCAGCTGCGTCCACGCCGGAAGAGGGCGGCTCCAGTGACGCGGGAGCGCCACGGCTGTCTTTATCGGCCATCATCAATCGCGATCTGCAGAATGGCCATTACGCGGAAGGGGAGACGGCGCTGCGGCGCTATCTGCAGGATCATCCCGGCGACCGCGCGGCGCAGTTCTTTCTGCGCCAGCTGACGGAAGACCCGAAAAAGCTGCTGGGTGAGGCGTCCACGCCGCACATCGTGCAACGGGGCGAGTCGTACAGCACGCTCGCAGCCAAGTACCTGGGCGACCCCAATCTGTTCCTGGCGTTGGCGCGCTACAACGATTCGACCAATCCCTCCTTGATCCTGGTGGGTTCCACGCTGAAGCTGCCTGAGAGCAGTCCCACCGCGGCAGCGGCACCGCCTGCGCTGCCGGCAGCAACCATCGCACCGGCCCCCGCCGCCGCGGCGGCGCCTACGGCGCCCCCCTCGGAGCCGCCGGTGCAGCACGCGCAGCAACTGGAAAACCAGAGCCTTGCCCTGTACCGGCAAGGGCATACGGACCAGGCCGTGGCCGTGTTCGACCAGGCGCTGACGCTGAATCCGCAACTGAAATCCGCCGACCCCAACTTCGCGGCGCTACGCAGGATATGGGTGGCCAACACCCATCAGCAGGCGATGGTGTTGTACCTGGACCAGCATCTAGACCAGGCCATCGCGCTGTGGAACCGCATCCTAGTGGTCGATCCGGGCTATGAGCCGGCGGTGGTCTATCGCACGCGGGCGTTGGAGCTCAAGCAGCGCTTGCAGCAGTATTAGCGGCAGTGCTCCAAACACTGGGATGAAATCCCAGCCTCACCATGCAGGGAAATGCCGGGATTTCATGCCAGCTTATGAGGACCGTCGTTCCTGCGAACCGGGTACAGGAACCATCAGTGTCGGTTGCGGCGTGAGCTCCGGCTTGGGCATATCGGAAACTACCGCCACCTTTTCCGGCGGCGCATCCAATGTTTCGCCCATCAGATTGAACGCCGCGAACAGCCGCCCCAGTTCATCGCGTCGAACGATGCGGATGCGATGTTGATAATCGCCACGTGCTACGCGCAACAGCGACGCAACCATCAGGTCGAGCGCGCCGCGCAGACGGCGGAACAACCAATAGGCGGTAAGCAGTACCGCGGCCAGCGTCGTCAATAGCACCAATCCAATCACGCCGAGTGCGGTGTTTTGCGCCGTGCGCAACGGCGCCTGGCTTACGCCAAGACGCAAGCGGCCCACGGTCTTGCTCTGATACCGGATCGGCACGTCGAACACGAGCGCATTCTGCAAGCCGTGCGTGCCGGCAAGGCGGGCGTGGTAGCTCTCGATGCCGTTGGGCCATTGCCGCGTCGCAACCGTCGCCGCCGGCAGGCTTTGATCGTTTTCGCCGGGCTGCGTGCTGGCGAGAATCTTTCCGTCGCGGCCGGCAATGGCCAGGTAGTCGAGCTGCTCGTTGCGCGCCATGTCCTGCACCAGGGCGCGGGTGGCGGCGCGGTCGCCCATCACGATGTTTTCGGCAGCGCTGCGGGCGATGATCTGTCCCAGCGAGCCGCCGAAATCTTCCGCCAGGCCGGTGACCGCCACATGCTGCACGCCGTAGATGGCCAGCATGCCGAGCAGCAGCACGGCGACCACCGTGGCGCCCAGCGCAACCGCCCATTGCAGACCCAGCGATTGCAGGCGAGGGTGGGGCAGTTCTTCGCGGGATCGTTCGTAGCTGCGGCGTGCCAGCCGCAGGTCGTCGACCACTTCGGCGCCGGATTGGTAGCGCGCTTCCGGCGCGGGCGCCATCAGCGTGCGGATGATGTCGACCAGGATCGGCGGCGTGGCCGGATCGTGCGGCTTGATCGGCGGTTCCGGCAGGCGCTGCCGCTGGCGCAGAAAGCGCTGCACGTCGCCGGAGTACGTCCATGGCAGCCGGCCGGTAGCCAGCCAGAACAGCACCACACCCAGCGAGAACAGGTCGCTGCTGGCGTCCGCGGTTTCGCCGCGCAGGCGCTCGGGCGACATGTAGTTGGGTGTGCCGCCGACTTTGTCCTGCATGGAAGCCGCGGGTTTGGCGCGTGCCGAGCGGCGTTCGGCGATGCCGAAATCGGCGATCTTTGCGTGCCAGCCATCCAGCAGCATGATGTTGTCGGGCTTGATGTCGTGGTGGATCACGCCTTGCGAGTGCGCGTAGTGCAGGGCGTTGGCCAGCTGCGTGGCCAGTTCCAGCAGCGCCGAGGCGGATGGCATGCCATGCGTCGCCACATGCGAGCTGAGCGTTTCGCCGGACAGGCGTTCCATGGCTATGTACGGGTGACCATCCTCGGTTTCGCCGGTGTCGAACAAGGTGACGATATGCGGGTGGGTGAGGCGGCCGGCCGCACGTGCTTCCACCAGAAAGCGCCGGCGGTAATCGGGATCTTCAGCGAAGTTGTCGTGCAGGCATTTGATCGCCACCTGACGCTGGATTTCCGGATCGAAGCCGGCGTAGACGATCGACATCGCCCCTTCGCCGAGAATGCCGTCGATGCGATAGCGTCCGATGGTGGCGGGAATGGCCTGGCTCAGAGTACCCACCAGGCGATACCGGCCAGCACCAGCAATCCCAGCACGGCTGCGGCGGCGTAGCCGGCAACACGCCCTTTCTGCCGGCCTTGCTCATGCGTCAGAAAGGAAAATTCGGCCTGGCCGAAACGCAAGCGGTCTCCATGCACCAGCACGGTCTCGTGGATGCGCTTGTCATTGACGAAGGTGCCGTTGGTGGAAAGCGTGTTCATCAGCACGTAGTGGCCGTGCTGGTTGACGATCCATGCGTGCGTGGCCGACACGCTCGGGTCGTTGATCACGATGTCGTTGTCGACCCGCCGGCCGATCGTCTGGCGGCCTTGGCGCAACGTGAAGCGCAACCCCTTGAGCGAACCCTGCGAACCTTCCAGCACCGGTTCACGCGAGGTGGCGCGGCCATCCGAGGCGGGCGCATCGTCCAGCGCCAGCTGCTGCATCTCCGTCGCGGACAGCAGTTGCGTGCCCTGCGGGCCTGCGCGAAGCTTGCCGGCCTTGGTGGGCTGCGGCTGGCCAGTATTCATAGACATTCCAGATCCCCTGTTGCAGGGAAACTATAGCGAAATCAGAGATGGTTGCGGCACTGCGGCCAGGAATCGGTCGGACTAGGAGTCTGTCGGGCTCGAGTGGAAATCATCGGATGCTGCGCCGTGCTGGTTCCTAGGCAGCCAAGTGCCGCATCCGATGACGGGCGAGACCATACCCGAAGGCGGCGTGCGCACTTAAGAGCTGCAAGGGCCCAATGACTGTCGCTTTAGGCCAGCGCGATGCTGGAAAAATGTGTGCCAACTCACCCTTCGAAGCGGGCATCTCACCCGTGTCGACGGCGTCCAGGCACGGCCGCAAGCGAGTTCACGTAAATGAATATACAAGCGCAGCTGGCATGAAAACTGTGAACGCGGTAGCTTTCCATCTCTGCCCAGCCGTTACGGCGGGTTGTTCGCTCAGGTAATGGGAAACGCCTATGCAGACTCGCATCAAGCCCACCATGACCGTCTATCCATGCCGCGCGCGCTCGCAGGCCAACGACTCGGAGGCGCCGCAGGTATGGGTAACCTGGGAAGCCGTCGAGCGTGAGCACTTCAATCCGAACGGGGCGCTCATCGCTGACTTCTCCCATCCGATCGAAGTCGAGCCCGCGCAGGTGAAAGACCACTGCTACGTGCCGGCGCCGGATGAAGTGACCTGAGAGCCGGTCCAACAGTGGTATTCGTTTCGCGGCAGCACACGAACGCCGAACCAGCCCCAGTAAACGCAGTGCAGCTGGATCAGGCCATCGTCGTTGATGTCCATCACCTCGGTGAAATCCATAGCGGGCTCTCGAAGTGGCGTCACGTGCGTAGAGCGCCAGCAGCGCTTCGGCATCGTTGCGCGAAAGCGCGTCGTTCCAGCCAGGACGGCATCGCAGGCTGGGATGAAATCCCAGCATCGGGAAGCCTCAGGCAAGCTGGGATTCTATCCTGGCCTACAGCGCGCTGCCATAACGCGTTGAATTGATGAGATAGTCAGTCTCCTGTTGTAGCAGCTACTTGTAATCCCTTTCCGACTATCGGTAAATTTCGCACCCTGCGGCTGGATACATTGTTCCGCATTTCGTTTCTGGGCAGTGATGCTGCCTTTGCTGCCGCATGTCGTGCGCGGTCCTTGTCAGGGATGATCATGATGACCAACGAAGAAGCCGATGTCGCCGCGTCTTTGACGCTCATCCGCTTTGCGGAGCATTGCAGCGATAGCCATGATGTGTATTTTCGCCGTCCGCTGCACCAACCGTTTTTGAAGAACGCGCCGGTTTTGGATGTGGCCGCGACCGAACGGGCATGCCTGGCGGCTGCCGATCGCAAGGCATATACCGATGCGGCCAACCTGTCATGATGACGATGCTGCTTGGGCGCGCTGTCGCCATGAACAAACTTGCGGCCAATCAAGGGGTTCGTTACGGATGAAAGCTCGGGGCTTGATATGCCTTCACCAGTTTTTCACATGTGAAATTGACGTTGCCAGTCAGCCCAATTGAGCATAAATTTAAAGGGGTAACAGGGATCTTTTCTTTCGCGTCGTTACACGTCATCTTTTTGCGGCGACTCGACGCGTCCATTTCGCTACGCAGGCTCACGGGGGAGGGCTGCACAAGCCGCTTTGTTTCACCTTTGATGCCGGTTGCAGGATTTGCTCCGTCGGGTGACGCACGTCTGTCATATGGCTGTAAACCGCTTAACCCGGCGGTGGATTGGAATAGCGCAGTTCCACTGAAGTTTGATCCTTTTTCAAGGAGACGTCGTATGGCCAAGCAGAGCAGTCAGAAATTCATCGCGCGAAATCGCGCGCCTCGGGTGCAGATCGAATACGACGTCGAGGTGTATGGCGCACAGAAGAAGGTGCAGGTGCCCTTCGTGATGGGCGTGATGTCCGACCTCTCCGGCTCCAACAACGCCGAACTGCCGGCGATCGAAGAGCGCAAGGCGCTGGAAATCGACGTCGACAACTTCGATACCCGCCTGCAGGCGATGAAGCCGCGCGTCAGTTTCGCCGTGCCTAACACCCTGACCGGCGAGGGTAATCTCAGCGTGGACATCACTTTCGAAAGCATGGACGACTTCTCGCCGGCCGCCGTCGCGCGCAAGGTGGGGGCGGTGGCCAAGTTGCTCGAAGCACGCACCCAGCTGGCCAACCTCGGCACCTATCTGGATGGCAAGGCCGGCGCGGAAAAGCTGATCGCCCAGGCCATCAACGATCCGGCCCTGCTGCAATCGCTGGCCTCCGCGCCCAAGCCGGAAGGGGAGTAAGCAATCATGGCAACCGAGAAACTGGCCGAACAAGGTGGCGCGGTACAAACCGTCGATGCCGGCGACTTCGCCTCGCTGCTCAACAAGGAATTCAAGCCCAAGAGCGAACGCGCCCGCGAGGAAGTGGAATCGGCGGTGCGCACGCTTGCCGAGCAGGTATTGAACAAGGCGGACATCGTTTCCGACGACGTCACCCAGACCATCAACGCCTACATCGCCGAACTGGATCGCAAGATCAGCGAGCAGCTCAACCTGGTGATGCACCACCCGGATTTCCAGAAACTGGAAAGCGCCTGGCGCGGCCTGCATTACCTGGTCAACAACACGGAGACGGATCAGCTGTTGAAGATCCGCGTGTTCAACATCTCCAAGAAGGAACTGGGCAAGACGCTGAAGCGCTACAAGGGCACGGCGTGGGACCAGAGCCCGATCTTCAAGAAGGTTTACGAAGAAGAGTACGGCCAGCTCGGTGGCGAACCGTATGGCTGCCTGGTCGGCGACTACTATTTCGACCACAGCCCGCAGGATGTGGAAATGCTGACCGGCATCGCCCAGGTGGCCGCCGCCGCGCACGCACCGTTCATCAGCGCCGCCAATTCCACCCTGATGGGCATGGACAACTGGAACGAGCTGGCCAACCCGCGCGACCTGGCGAAGATTTTCTCCACCCCCGATTACGCCTCCTGGCGTTCGCTGCGCGAATCGGATGACGCCAAGTACCTCGGCCTGACCATGCCGCGCACGCTGGCGCGCCTGCCGTACGGCGCCAAGACCAACCCGGTGGACGAATTCGATTTCGAAGAAGACACCGCCGGCGCCGACTCGTCCAAGTACACCTGGCAGAACGCCGCCTACGCGATGGCGGTGAACATCAACCGCTCGTTCAAGGAATATGGCTGGTGCTCGCGCATTCGCGGCATCGAATCCGGCGGTGCGGTGGAAGGCTTGCCGGTGCACACCTTCCCGACCGACGACGGCGGCGTGGACATGAAATGCCCCACCGAAATCGCCATCACCGACCGCCGCTCGGCGGAACTGGACAAGATGGGCCTGATGCCGCTGGTCCATCGCAAGAACTCCGACATGGCCGCCTTCATCAGCGCGCAATCGCTGGCCAAGCCGGAGGAATACGACAACCCCGACGCCACCGCCAACGCGGCCCTGGCTGCACGCCTGCCGTACATGTTCGCCTGCTGCCGTTTTGCGCATTACCTAAAGTGCATCGTGCGCGACAAGATCGGTTCGTTCAGCACGCGCGAGTCGGTGGAGAAATGGCTCAGCAACTGGATCAGCCAGTACATCGACGGCGATCCGCAGAACTCCAGTGAAGAAACCAAGGCGCGCAAGCCGCTTTCCGCAGCGGAAGTGGTGGTGGAAGAAGTCGAAGGCGCGCCCGGTTATTACAGCTCCAAGTTTTACCTCAAGCCGCATTACCAGCTTGAGGGGTTGACCGTGTCGTTGCGCCTGGTCTCGCGTCTGCCGTCGGCGGCGAAGGCTTGAATCAGGAAGTAGTGCAGTAAAAGGAGCCGCCAGTTCGGCGGTAGCCATCATCAATCAGGTAACCGAGGAGATGTTTCATGGCATTCGACATGCATATCAAGTTTGAAGGCGGCAGCGTTGCGATCAAGGGCGCTTCCAACCACAAGAAGCACAAGGGCGAAGTGCCGATCCTGGCCTGGTCGTGGGGCGTGAGCAACACCGGTGACCTGCACTCCGGCGCGGGCGCTGCCAGCGGCGGCAAGGCGCACGTGCAGGACATTTCCATCACCAAGTACGTGGACGGCTGCTCCAACGCACTGATGCAGGCGTGCTGCACCGGCGCACGCGTGGAAAAAGCCACCTTGTACGTGACCAACGCGACCGGCGAGCAGACCGACTTCCTCACCATCGAGCTGAGCGAAGGCGTGCTGATCACCTCCGTGTCCACCGGCGGCAGCGGTGGCGAGGATCGTCTCACCGAGAACGTCACGCTGCACTTCGGCAAGTTCAAGTACTCGTTCCAGCCGCAGGACGACAAGGGCGGCAAGGACGGCGGTGCGAAGGACTTCACCTTCGACATGCAGCAGGTCGCCAAGGGCTGAGCCTGATCCGGCTTTTGCACTGATCTTGGTGACAACTGCCGAAGGTTTTGCCGACGAAATTTGGCGTTGCGCGCAACGGTCCGTTCGAGTAACGCCGAATCATTGGCCATGATGGCGGTTATCCAGGGGTGTCATTCTCGCGCAGGCGGGAATCAATCAGAGCACTGATCGATGCCCGCTTTCGCGGGCAGGACGGCCCTGGGTGGATGCTGGCGTCACGGTAACCCGACCCTCTCCTGCATGCAGGAGAGGGAAACGGTATTCGTCCCGGCAAAAACCACGGTCCTTCCGGAACGCAGGGCTTAGGACATGACTCCCGAAAACATGCTGAAAGAAGGCCGCCTGGATGAGGCGTTGCAGGGTCTGACCGCCCAAGTGCGGGGCAACCCGGCCGATGCCAAGGCGAGAGTATTTCTGTTTCAGCTGCTGTCGCTGTTGGGACAGTGGGAGCGCGCGCAAACGCAGCTGAAGGTAAGCGGCGAACTGGACCCGGGCAACGCGCTGATGGTGGGCGCCTACAGCCGCGCCTTGCAGGGCGAGCTGGAACGCCACGCCGTGGTGAGCGGCGCGCGTCCGCCGCTGGTGATCGGCGAACCGGCGCAATGGCTGGCGCTGTTGCTGCAATCGCTGAAGCTGATGGGCGAGGAGCGCTACGCGCAGGCCTTGCCGCTGCGCGAGCAGGCCTTTGACGCCGCCGACGCGGTGAGTGGGACGATCGATGGGCAGCGCTTCGAATGGATCGCCGATGCCGATCCGCGTTTCGGCCCGTGCCTGGAAGTGATCGTCAACGGCGGCTATTCATGGGTGCCGTTCGCACGCATCCGCGAGTTGAAGTTCGAAGCACCCACCGACCTGCGCGACAAAGTGTGGGCACCGGTGCAGATCACCTGGAACAACGGCGGTGAAGCGATCGGCTTCGTGCCATGCCGTTATCCGAATTCCGAACGCGCCGCCGACAGCGATGTCGTGCTGGCGCGCAAGACCGAGTGGATCGAGCTCGGCAGCGACTGCTACGTGGGTTCGGGCCAGCGCATGCTGGCGACGGATGCCGGCGAATATCCGTTGCTGGATATTCGCACTATCACGTTTGACACCTGATCGCTTATGGCCGAGCTGACCACCCAGGAACGCCTGCAGCCATCGCTGCTGGATCGGCTGGCCGATGACGAACCGGCGAAAGCAGAGGAAAGCCGCGAGAAACGCGTGATTTCCGCCTCGCGCCTCCGCGATTGCGTGGCGCGCGATATTTCCTGGTTGCTCAACTGCGTGAATCTCGGCATCGATGACGAACTGGCCGACTACCCCGAAGTGGCACGCTCGGTCGTCAACTTCGGCATTCCCGATCTCACCGGCGTGGCCGTGGCCGGTATCGATGCCAAGGTGCTGCAACGCAAGCTCCGCGACGCCATTCTCGCCTTCGAGCCGCGGCTTACGCCCAATACCTTGCGCGTGGTGGTCAACGCCGACCTCAAGCGCATGGACCGGCAATCGCTCACCTTCAATATCGAATCGGAAATGTGGGCGCAGCCGATTCCGCTGAATCTTTATCTCAAGACCGAAGTGGACCTGGAAACAGGCAAGTTCAACGTGTCCGACAGCTTCGGCTAAGAAGGAACCCATGGACCCGCGACTGCTGCGCTACTACAACCGCGAGCT
>NZ_DATJMN010000312.1:0-6113 GCF_035508675.1 Dyella sp. | reverse complement strand
GCGGGTGCTGCGAGTGGTGCGCACAAAGAGCTGGATGCCGAGGTCTTCCTCCAGTTCTTTGATCGCACGTGAAAGCGGCGACTGCTCAATGTGCAACCGTTCGGCAGCACGCGCAAAGTGGAGTTCTTCCGCGACTGCAAGAAAACAGCGGAGATGCCGGATGTCCATTGCTTTTCGCCTCCACGATCACAGTGCCCGGCCCCTGACTAACTAATGCGGCGGAACAAAACACTGGCGTTCACACCACCAAAACCAAACCCGTTGGAAATGGCATAGTCGATTTCCATTCGCCGGGGGGATGTATGTACAACGTCCACCCCGGCAGCCATTTCATCCGGCATTTCCAGATTGAGTGTCGCCGGAGCGATTTGATCTCGTATGGCGAGTGCCGTAAAAATGGCCTCAACCCCACCGGCGGCACCCAGTAAATGTCCCGTAGCAGACTTCGTAGCAGAGACGGCTAAATTTCCGGTCGCCCCAAACACCGCCCTAATGGCGTTCAATTCGCTGCTGTCGCCAAGTTGAGTGGACGTTGCATGTGCGTTCAGGTGTTGAACGGAAGTCGCGGCAATACCTGCCTGTCCTAGAGCCAATTCCATCGCTCTGCGTGCGCCGTTGCCGTCGGCCGGTGTCGATGTCATATGGTAGGCATCTGAACTCGTTCCATAGCCGACCAGCTCAACGATCGGCGTTGCGCCCCGATCTAGCGCGTGTTCGAGTTCTTCGATAACAAGGAGTCCAGCCCCTTCACCGATGACGAATCCATCACGCGCCCGATCGAAGGGGCGCGAAGACTGTGCCGGATGGTCGGCGAAGCTCGTGGAAAGAGCCCGGGCAGCCGCAAACGCGCCAATGCTAACCCTATCAATGCACGCCTCCGCCCCACCACACAGCGCAATGTCAGCCTCGCCCGATCGAATCAAGCGGGCGGCGTCACCAATGGCTTGGACACCCGCTGCGCAAGCTGTAACTGGGGCACCGATTGGACCCTTAAAGCCATGCCGAATTGCAACACTTCCAGCTGCCATGTTCGCCAAGAAGCTGGGAATGGTGAATGGGGATAGACGGCGAGGCCCTTTGGTATCGGTGGTTCGTACTGCGTCCGCAATCGCTCCAAATCCACCAATGCCAGACGCAATGATAGTGGCGGTCCTTGTTCGCTCATCTTCACTCGTAGGGGACCACTTCGCGTGGTCCAACGCCTCCTTTGCCGCCGCGAGAGCAAGAAGGATAAAGCGATCCATTTTCTTCTGGTCTTTGACGTCAGCAGCTAAATTTGGATCGAAACCGGCCGAATACCCATCCTTATAATCAGGAACCAGGCCACCGATTTTTGCCGGGATGCCGTCAACGATTTCAGGTGGCAGAGCGACGATGCCGGAGTCGCAGTTAAGCAACCTACGCCACACGTGTTCCAGACCGCACCCGAGGGGCGAGATTATTCCCATACCAGTTACAACAATTCTTTTCATACTCACTCCACTCAATCATCAAAAATTGCGAGCGTTTGCCGCGACAAAATTAACGTCCTCCATGTCGACAGATGCGTTGGTTGTCGAAGGGCAATCGCCTCACGCTCGCTCATTCGCTGCGCGCTTTGTGGCCATTCGCGCAAAACGCTCTTTGATGATCGCGTCGGCAGCGAGTCCAGGCGCTACTACATGACTGTCCCGCGTGATCGGCTGCCCTGTCTCCAGGTCCACAAATCCGATCCGTGCGGGCCGTCCCGATGCCTTGTCGAGCAATTGAATGGCGCGCCCCTCCGGCGATAGGCGCTCGCCCCCCCATTCAATAAGAGCCAACATCACCGGACGGAATGACCAGCCGAGTTCGGTCAGGACGTATTCGTACCGGGGAGGCTTGCTGCTGTACTGGACGCGATCCAACAGCCCGGCGCCAACCAAGTCGGACAATCGTCGGGTGAGCATGTTCGACGCAATACCAAGGCTCTCTTCGAACTCGTCAAAGCGGGTCAAGCCATACATGGCATCGCGCAGGATGAGGATGCTCCACCACTCTCCAACGCGGCTGAGGCTGCGAGCCACGGGACAAGGCCACGCGCTTAGATCAATACGTTTCATCTGATATCCCCTTCCTCAACCACTTGCTTGCATGATGCAAGTTATAATAAACTTGCATCATGCAAGTGACAAGCCTTCGTCACGAGCACCTGCCGGCCAGGGGCGTCTACCCGCATCCCGCCGGTGTCAAAAGGAGTCTCTTTATGAGCCTTGCTCAAGAAGTTGGAAGAGGCCTGGATGGCCTCTCGCAGCTGCGTGCACTGCTGGCCTCCGGACGGAAACCAGGCATCTTGCGGTCGTTGGATTTTGACTTCGCCGAGGTTGCGAAGGGCTGGGCGCTGTTTATAGGCACGCCCGGCGAACACGCCTACAACCCGCTCGGTACGGTACATGGCGGCTATGCAGCCGCCTTGCTCGACTCGGCTTGTGGCTGTGCCGTTCACTCCCAGCTTTCCGCGCAACAGGGGTACACCACGCTGGAATTAAAGGTGGCATACCACAAGCCGATCACGCGCGAAACAGGGCCAATGCGTGCGGAAGGCCGCATCGTATCTATCGGTCGCCGTGTCGCCTTTGCCACCGCTGATTTGCTCGATGCGAATCAGCGACTGTATGCGTCGGCAACATCGACCTTGCTCGTCATTGACACGGAACCGGATAGCGCCCGTGGCAAACCCAAAGACCAAACTTCGAATTGATTTCACCTCGCCATTACGAAGGAGAAAGACATGCCATCTGATAAGTCATCGGATATTCAACCGTCAAAAGCCGTTCTCGTGACGGGGGCGACAGGTCGACATGGAGGCACCTCCGCGCATCTGGTCACGGCCCTTTTGGAAGCTCAGCGACCGGTACGGGTGCTCGCCCGGACTAAAAGCGAACGAACTGAGGTGCTAGCTGCGCAGGGAGCGGAGATCGTCTTTGGGGACTTCAACAATCGACGCAGCCTCATTGCGGCGCTCGATGGAGTTGGCACTGCAACTTTCACCTATCCGGTCGCCGCAGGCATCGTACCGGCTGCCGCAAACTTCGCCTCCGCCGCAAGGGAAACGAAGGCGCCAGTTCGCGTCGTCGTCATGTCGATGGCCGTCGCGCGTCCAGACAGTTTAAGTCCCTTGGGACAGGCGCAATGGCTTGCCGAAGAAGTGCTTACCTGGTCAGGTCTTGATCTCTGCATCCTCCGAATTGCCGCACTGTTCTTTGAAAACATACCCGCATTGCATGGTCCGTCGATAAGCCGTGCCGCTGAGTTTTCTAACAGCTTCGGTGATGCAGACGTTCCATGGATTAGCGGCCTCGATGCAGCAAGGCTAATGGTCGCAGCTGTACTCCAGCCGGAGTTGTTTGCCGGCAAGACCATTCACTACCCACCCGGCGCAGAGCTTCGGAGCCACCACCAGATTGCGGCAATGCTGAGCGCCGAACTTGGCAAACAAGTCCGGTTCAGCAGTGCCACTCCACAGCAATGGGCTGCGGCGCTGCGTGAGTTGTCAAAGGAAGATCCGACCGAGGTCATCAATACAGACATGGCAGGCCACATTTCTGCGGTTGGGGCCATGCTGGCATCAGCCAAGGCCCTAGCACGAGACCCTGACCCCATTGAGCTGCAGCGTCTTACCGGAAAATTGCCGCTCTCGTTGAAGGAGTTCATCGCGCAAAATCGCGTCGCATTCGACCAATCCTATCGCTCGGCAGAGGCGCGATAAAATCCACGTCCTCGGTGACGTGCATCCTGCCAACGGTGTCGGCATCTGGCTGTGCACGTCAATCCGTGCGGACAAAGACACCCTCCACATTGGTGAAAATTCCAACTTCCAGAGCACGTCATCCTGCATGTAGGTTCTGGCCATCCTTTGACGATCGATGCGAATGTCATCCCAACCATACAAGGAGTTCTTTGATCGTAACGCCGACTATTGACTGGAGCGCTCAGAAAGAAGCTTCATGGCGGCGTTCGATTGCAGGTGGTAAAAGTCTGGCTTCGCCCGAACGGAATCTCCTGCCAGCTAGAGCAAGCGAGAGATTCTCGAAGCCATGATGTTCGGTGAGTTGCTATAGCCGGTGAAAAGAATTGGCATGTCACGAAAAGCTTGTAATCAAAACTTAGCCAATCGTGAGCCCTCGCGTCCGTCCAACAACGTCCCATGACACGCCGCCACCGCACACCATCGCAGCAAGCTGCTGTCCCAGCCGCTGTTCGATCACCGGTTTCCACGGCACCAGCGAGAAGCCCATGCCATCGTCGAGCATGGCGTAGCGTCCGCTGGCAAGCATGATGCTGCGACGGTAGATGCCGGCCACGCGCTGCCCGTCTACCACGGGACGATGCTCCAAGCCGGTTTCACTAGCGATGGTCTTTGCCGCCTGGATCACTTCCCGATTACGCAGCGTCGCCAGCAGATTACGTGCCAGGATCACGCGCTGCCCACGCCGCTCGGCCAGTCCCTGTTCGACTAGGAAGTCGGCGCGCTGCCGCATGGCTTGCTTGGCCTCCCCGCCAAAGCCTAGATCGCTCAATCCCTGGCCACCGCCGATCAACTGCTGATCCAGCCAAGTGGCACCGACCGCGCGCGCCTGTCGCTCGATGGGCAGGTGCGACTTCAGCTCCACGGCCACGCCGCCCAGGCGCTGCGCGTCGTATTGGCGGCCTCGTTCGGCCAAGTCGCCGGGCACGCGCCAGACACCTTCGGCCGCGCGCTCCACGATGCCGGCGCGACGCAGAGCTTCGAGCCTGCGCACATGCGCTGCTACCACCTCGCGCGGGTCGCGGTCGGGCATCGCCTGACTTTGGGCAACGGCCAGGTGATGATCGGTGCGATACACGCCATCGACGGCCAGCGCAGCAATGTTGCGGTCGGCGGCGCGCACATCGACCGCGCCTTTCACCTCCACCACGGCGCCGATTGGGTACTGCTCCAGCTCGGAGCGCAGCGGCAGTCCGACGTAGTGTGCCTTGCCATCCGTGCCATCGACGATCAGATAGCCCTTGCCGTACAGCTCGTCGGCCAATCCCTTGCCGACGACGCGACCGATGACGGCGCGGCCATCCTCGCCTGTCTGGAATACGGCCAGCTCGCGCTGCCTGCCACTCATGGCCCGCTGCATCGTGCGGATGATGTCTCCGCGCTCGCCCATCGCCCGCAGGGTCAGTTCGGCCTCGGCATGGACGGCCCACACGCCAGACCGCTGCTCAGTCACCAGCCCCATGCGCTGCAAGCATTGCAGGCGGCCGATCAGCACCTGCCGCTGGCGTTGCAGCCGAGGTTCGACAAAGCGTTCGATGTGTACCAGGCCATCGTCACCGACTTCGCGCTGCAAGGTGCGATCCAGGTGCGTCCACCGCTCTTGATCGACTTCGCGCTGCATGGCGCGCTGCATCTCCAGCTCGGTGCGCGGCCCCAGCCACTCGGTCGCCAGTTCCGACGCCCGTCGGCGCATCCCCTCGGCGATGTAGTCACGGGAGATGATGAGGTCTTTGCCGGTGTCGTCCCTGCCGCGCAAGACGACGTGCGCGTGCGGGTTGTCGGTGTTCCAGTGATCGACTGCGACCCATTCCAGCCGCGTGCCCAAGTCGGCCTCCATACGCGCCATCAGGTGCCGGGTGTAGGTGCGCAGGTCGTCGAGCTGTTCGGCATCCTCCGGCGAGACGATGAACCGGAACTGGTGTCGGTCGCCTTCGCCGCGCTCCTTGAACGCTTCGAGGTCGGCGGCATCGGTCGTCGGCCCGTAGGCGTGACCCGGCCCACCCTGGCGATCGACGCCTTCGCGCTCGATGTATCGCAGGTGCGCTGCAGTCGAACGGGAGCCGGCCTGCGCCAGATTGACCAGCCGGGCCTTGATTGTCACGCGCCGCGCATTCGCCCCGAGTCCACGACCGGCGAAGCGCGCCGCGACATGGCCGCGGCCCAGCCGGGAACCGGGCCGCTGGCCGACTTTGCCAGCCGCCTTGCCGAGCTTGGCACCGGCCTGGTTGGTTTGGCGTAGCACCTTGTTGATGAAGGCGTCGCCGCGCTGCTTCGGCGCACCGGGACGGACGCGGAATCGGTCATCGTCGCGCTGGCTCATGGTGCGGCTCCATCCAAGACCGGCGCA
>NZ_DATJMN010000311.1:0-6767 GCF_035508675.1 Dyella sp. | reverse complement strand
TACCGGTGATGACGCTCATCATTTGCACGGTGATCTTCGTCGAGATCAAGAACCGCGAGCGCGACGCCGCCTTGCGCCTGTCGCAGGAGGAGGTCCGCCGCCTGGCGGCGACAGCGGAGCGCGAGCGCATCGGGCGCGATCTGCATGACTTGCTCGGGCATACCCTCTCGCTGATCACCTTGAAGCTGGAGCTTTCGCGCAAGCTGTTCGATCGCGACAGCGCCGCCGCGCGGCGCGAGCTGGAGGAAGCCGAACGCGTCGCCCGCCACGCGCTGGCGGAAGTGCGCGCCGCGGTCACCGGCATCCGCTCGACCGATCTTGCCGCGGAGCTGGCTTCCGCGCGACTGCTGCTGGAATCCTCCGCCGTGCGCCTGGATTACGGTGCACTGCCCGATGCGCTGCCGCAGGACGTCGAGCGCACGCTTGCGCTGGTCATTCGCGAAGCCATGACCAACATCCACCGGCATGCCGATGCCACCGAGGCCGGCGTGCGCTTTGTCCGCACGGAAGAAAAACTGGACATGCAGATCAGCGACAACGGAAAAGGCGCCCTCGTTGCGCACGGCAATGGGATGAGCGGCATGTGTGAGCGCGTGCGCGCTATCGGCGGCAGCCTGCAGGTCGATTCGCCGCCGCGCCGCGGCACGCGCCTGCTGATCAGCGTACCGTTGCGGGCGCAGAAGCAACTGGTTATTCCCGAGATAGCAAGCCAAGGCGATCTTGCCGGGCGAGCCGCATGATCCGCGTGCTGCTGGCGGAAGACCAGGCCATGGTGCGCGGCGCGCTGTCTGCGCTGCTGAATCTGGAATCGGATATCGAAGTGCTCGGCTCTGCACCCGACGGCGAAACCGCCTGGCGCGACGTGCAGCGGTTGAAACCGGACGTGCTGGTTACCGATATCGAAATGCCCGGCATCACCGGGCTCGAGCTGGCGCAGCGCATTCACCGCCACGAGCTGCCGGTGAAGTGCGTCATCGTCACCACCTTCGCGCGCCCCGGTTTCTTGCGCCGTGCGCTGGATGCGGGCGTATCGGGTTACCTGCTGAAAGACGCGCCCGCGGAGAACCTTGCCGAAGCCTTGCGCATGGTGCATCGCGGTGGCCGTTCGATCGATCCGCAACTGGCGTTGGAAGCCTGGTCGGAAGCCGATCCCCTGAATGATCGCGAGCGGCAGGTGTTGCGGTTTGCCGGTGAAGGCCAGTCTGCCGGCGACATCGCCACCAAGCTCAATCTCTCGCATGGCACGGTGCGCAATTATCTATCCGACGCCATTGGCAAGCTGGGTGCCGCCAATCGTATCGAGGCGTATCGGCTGGCGCGGCAGAAAGGTTGGTTGTAGTTACCTATTTAATTCGTTTGTGGTCGTTGCGTTAGGAAATATTCTTAGCCAAAAAACGCTTGCATTAAAAATAAACCTAACGTAATGTTCGCGTCCTTCGCCCATGCCGGCGATTTATTCAAGGGTTCAATCATGCTGCATCACCTCGTAAAAATCGGTTTGCTGTCGCGCAAAAATCGCGACGTGCTGCCGTGCGCGCAGGGTGGGCGGCATATGCCCCAAGTTTTTCACTGATTGACCGACTCTCTCGCGGAGATCGGTCACCCCGATCTCCCGAGGCAACGCGAACGCCCTCGGGTCGCCACACCCGGGGGCGTTTTGTTTTTGGCGTTCGCAAGGAATGGTCATGCGACAACACATGGTGAATCCGGTCTGCGGAATATCTCTTACGCTCTGAAGCACCCGGTGCGGGCCCGCGCCGAAGCAAAGGGCGCGGCTGCTACAGGCGCATGTGCGCTGCACCTGGGTGCTTCGGTGCGGGCGGCGATGGATCGGTTTCATCTATTCGGGCGCTTGCGCCCGCACGCATTGCCGATTGGAAACAGTCGGCGATATGCAGCATCAAAACGACAGGTTTCAGCGGCATGGGTTCAAAAAGCCCATCCGGTGCGCGGGGTTTTGCCTCTGGCGTATACCGAAGCCTGCATGCGGATGTTGCGGTTATCGACGTTAGCTCAGAGGTTAGAGCAGCTGCAGATGATGCGGTTGGCCGCCGGTTCGAATCCGGCACGTCGTTCCACTGGATAGCTCAGAGGTAGAGCATCGGATCAGCAATCCGACTGTCGCGGGTTCGACTCCCGCTCCAATCGGGGCGAAAGCCCCTCAACAGGAAACGCCCCGTGCGTGGACTGGATGGATCGCCAAGGATGGCGATCAGCCAGTGGCGCAGCGGGTACAAAGCCGGATGTCCGTCCCAAGCCTGGGCGGGTCGCCGTGGATACGCACCGGACGCGGCAAGCCGACCGGTGCATGGAAACGGTGATCTCCCCATGCAAGGCACCTATATCCCGCCTTGTATGCGTAATGGGGTGTTTCCACTTTTTAAATCGACGCGGATGGTTTATGCGCCGATTATCCCGGAAGGGAGGGCGTAGTGCGCCCGCCATTTTCGAAATAAACGTCACGTACGAATGGTCTGCCGGCGTGACGGATTATCAAGCGGACCGAATCGGGAAAACGAAAAGGAGTATTCCCATGTCCTGGATCAAGCAAATCGTGATCGGCGACGGCGAACGCGGTTTGCTGTATCGCAACCGTCGCGTGCAGGCCGTGTTGACGGCCGGCGTGTATCGTTACGTCGACCCGTTCGACCGCATCGCCGTGGTGGTGCACAACGTCGCGCGCCCGGAATACAGCGGCAACGATGCCGAGGTGCTGATGGCATCGACAAACGACGAGCTTGCCAAGCACTTCCTGGTGGCCGACGTCGGTACGGACCATGTCGGCCTGGTGTTGAAGAACGGCAAGCTCGAAGACGTGCTGGCGCCGGGTACGCGCAAGCTCTATTGGCATGCGCTGGTGCAGATCGAAGTGCAACGGGTGTGGCTGTCCGAATCGCTGGCGATCGATGCCAACGTGGTGGCGCGTTTGCGCCAGCTGGGCGCGCTGTCCAAGGTCGCCGTCACCGTCGATGTACCGGTGGAGTCCACGGGTCTGTTGTTCGTCGACAGCAAGCTGGTGCGTGCCTTGGCGCCGGGTGCCTATGCCTTCTGGAATTTCCGCAAGAACGTAGCGGCCGAGGTGATCGACTTGCGCGTGCAGTCGGTGGAGGTTTCCGGCCAGGAGCTGTTGACGCGCGACAAGGTGAGCCTGCGCGTGAACCTGGCGGCCAGCGTGCGTGTGGTCGATCCGATTGCTGCGCGTACCAAGGTCGCCAAGTACGGTGATTACCTGTACCGCGAGCTGCAGTACGGCCTGCGCAAGGCGGTTTCCGCCAAGACGCTGGACGAACTGCTGGGCGACAAGGCGTCGCTGGACTCCGACATCTTCGCCTACGTGCACGGCCGCGTGAGCGAGCTGGGTCTGGACGTGCTCGGCGTGGGCGTGAAAGACGTGATCCTGCCCGGCGACATCAAGGAAATCCTCAACGGCGTGGTGCAGGCGGAAAAGGCGGCGCAAGCCAACGTGATCCGTCGTCGCGAGGAGGCGAACGCCACGCGTTCCCTGCTCAACACAGCCAGGCTGATCGAGGAAAGCCCGACGCTGATGCGCCTGAAGGAGTTGGAGGCCTTGGAAAAGGTCACCGAGAAGATCGGCACGCTCACCGTGTTCGGCGGCCTGGACGGCGTATTGAATCAGCTTGCCGGTAGGTTGGGGTGAGCGCATGCGAACCCCAACACCGCCAGGCACATGACCCGTTGGGGTTCGCAAGCTCACCCCAACCTACAAATTCAATGGATAGAAAAAACATGGAAACGCAATCCCAATACCAACTGCTGCACGCCGAAGGCAGCGCCACGCCCATCAAGGGCTGGGTGCGCGGGGTGCCGCTGGAAGAGCAGGCGCATCGCCAATTGCAAAACATTGCCACACTGCCGTTCGTCGGCCCGTGGGTGGCGGTGATGCCGGACGTGCATCTTGGCAAGGGCGCCACCGTGGGTTCGGTGGTGCCGACGCGCGGCGCGATCATTCCGGCCGCCGTCGGCGTGGATATCGGCTGTGGCATGGCCGCGGTGCGTACCACGCTGCAGGCGAAAGACCTGCCGGACAACCTGGCACAGCTGCGTTCGAGCATCGAGCGCGGCGTACCGGTCGGCAACGGGCGCGGCGGCGATCACCACCGCATGCCGGCGAGCGTCGAAACGCGCCTGGCTGCGTCGGGGCTTTACGAGCGTTTGCAGGCGATCAAGGCCAAGCATCGCCGCATTCGCACCGACAAGCTGGACAGGCAGCTCGGCACGCTGGGCGGCGGCAACCACTTCATCGAAATCTGCCTCGACCAGACGGATGCGGTGTGGGTGATGCTGCACTCCGGTTCGCGTGGCACCGGCAACCTGATCGGCACGTACTTCATCGAGCGTGCGCGCGAAGAGCTGGCGCATCGCGTGCTTGGCTTTCATCTGCCGGACAAGGACCTGGCGTTCTTCATGGAGGGCGAGCCGCTGTTCGAGGACTACGTGGAAGCCGTGTCCTGGGCGCAGGATTACGCGCGGCACAATCGCGAGGCGATGCTGGCGCGTGTGCTGGACGAGATGCGCCATCGCCTGCCGACGTTCCAGCTGGACCGGCTGGCGGTGAATTGCCACCACAACTATGTCCAACGTGAAACGCACGGCGGCGAATCGCTGCTGGTGACGCGCAAAGGCGCGGTGAGCGCCAGGGAAGGCGAGCTGGGCATCATTCCGGGCAGCATGGGCACACGCAGCTACATCGTGCGCGGCAAGGGCAACCCGGACAGCTTCCATAGCTGCAGCCACGGTGCCGGACGCGTGATGAGCCGTACGGCAGCGCGGCAAAACATCACGCTGTCACAGCATCGGGCCGCGACGGCACATGTGGAATGCCGCAAGGATGCGGGCGTGATCGACGAGTCGCCGGCGGCGTACAAGTCGATCGATGCGGTGATGGCTGCGCAGACGGACCTGGTGGAAGTACTGCACACGCTGCGGCAGGTGCTTTGCGTAAAAGGATGATGCGCATCGCAGGCTGGAATGGCCGCCTCGACGAGGCGGCTTTTTTCATCGCGCCGCAGGCAGGGCAAAGCTCCCCGCATCGCCCGGAAACACCGCCGGGCTTTCATAGCCGTCGGCCGATACCGCCGAAACACCAAAGAACCAATCGTCGATCACCACATCCTTCAGCACGTAGCGATCGACATCGCCCACGTTGCGGCTGTATTGCCACTGCGGCGCGGTGGTGTCGCGCCAATGCACGCGGTAATCCGCCGCGCCGGGTACCTTCTGCCAGCTCAGCGTGGTGTCGGTCGTCACGGCGCCGCTGACGGTAACGTGCGCCGGTGGCGCCGGTGCGCGCGCGAGGGATGCCATAGTGATGGTGTTCAAGGCCGTGACGCGTGCCAGATACCGGAAATCGATGCCGTCGATGGTGTCACCGTATTTAACGCCGTGTTCCTCGCGTACGTCCTGGTGTTGATGCGTGTAATCCTCGTGGCCTTCGGTGATGCGCACGGCGGGATAGCCGGCTTCCAGGAACGGTACCTGGTCGCCGCCGCGGCCGTAGCGGTCGGTGCGGTAGATCATGCGTACGTGCAAGTCGGGCAGGTATTGATCGGCCAGCGCGGCCATATAGCGCGCCACGTTGCGCGAAGGCGAATCGACTTCGCCGCCGAAGTAGTTGCGCGCCTTGGCCTGCTCGGGCGTTTCCGTGCTGCGCGTACCTTCGCTGAAGATGCGCACGACGGTGTTGTCACGCACGCCATTCTGGCCGCGGCTGTTGCCGATGATGTCGTTGTTGAGATCGGTCTCGACCTGCCAGCCCTGCGCCTTGGCGTAGTCGGCCAGCACCTTGCCGCCGTACAGCCCCTGTTCCTCGCCGGAAAGCGCCGCAAAAACCAGGGTGGCGCGGTTGTCTTGCTTGGACAGCAAGCGTGCCGCCTCGATCAGCGCGGCGACGCCGGAGGCATCGTCGTTGGCGCCGGGCGCATCGCTGGTAGCGTTCATTACGTTGCTGACGCGCGAATCCAGGTGGCCGGTCATCACGATCACCCGTTGCGGATCGCTGCTGCCGCGCTTGATCGCCACCACGTCCATCACTTCGGTCGGCTTGGGAATGCGCTTGCCGGTAACGGTCTGGGAGGGCGTGACGATCTCCAGGCAGCCGCCGCAGTCGTGCGAGATGGCCTCGAAACGCGACTTCGCCCAGCGCCGCGCCGCGCCGATGCCGCGCTTGGGCGAAGTGGTGTCGGAGAGCGTGTGGCGGGTGCCGAAGCCGACCAGCGTGGTGATGGTGTCGCGCAACTGGGCTTCGTCCGGCGCGCTGGCCAGGGCGTGCAGATCGGCCTGTTCGTGCGGATAGGTCGGAGCGGTCTGCGCCAGGCAGCTGTTGCCGCATAGCGCGACAAGCATGGCGAGCGAGCAGGGAAGGGCGTAACGAGGCATGGGCGTTCCTTGTGCTTTCGGCATGAAGGGCGCTTCGGGCGGACGCCCGTTGCTGGACCGGGATTGTGCACGAATGGCGCCTGGCTGACGTGGTGGGCCAGCAAACGCGGAATGGCCGCGGGTGGCGGGCTTCGATGGGCGATAATGGCCCACCCCGTCCCGCCCGCACCACACTGCCCATCTACCAGCACCGTGAAGAAATCCGATTTCAACTTCGATCTACCGCCAGAGCTGATCGCGCAGGCGCCGCTGGCCGAACGCAGCGCCAGCCGCCTGTTGCTGCTCAACGTGCCCACGCGCACCTGGCAGGACCGCATGTTCCGCGACCTGCCCTCGCTGCTGCGCAAGGGCGATCTGCTGGTGTTCAACGA
>NZ_DATJMN010000310.1:0-14016 GCF_035508675.1 Dyella sp. | reverse complement strand
TCGATCGCATCGATAAGACGTATCGCTACGGCCTGGATGTTGGCCATCAATGGACCCCACATTGGAGCTGGCACGTTTCGTATATCCGGCAGCTGCGCAACAGCAATGCGTTGGCGCAGAGCTATCACGAGAATGAAGTGTTTTTCACCGTGGTGTTCCGGCGATGAGCGCGCGTGCCGAGACGGAACTGCCGTTCTATTTCGGGCCCGATCAAGCCTTGTTCGGCCTGTTCCACGCAGCCGGCACACCGGCGCGAAAAGCGGTGCTGCTGTGCCCGCCGCTGGGGCAGGACCAGATTCGTTGTCATCGCCTGTATCGGCAGCTGGCGCAGGCGCTGGTGGCCGAAGGCGTGGCCGTTCTGCGTTTCGACTATTACGGCACCGGCGACTCGGCCGGCGACAGCGCAGAAGTGGACTGGGCGCGCTGCCTGACCGATACCACCACTGCGGCCGCCGAACTGCGCGCACGCAGCGGCATCGACCAGGTCTTCGCGTTTGGCGCGCGGCTGGGCGCAAGCATTGCGTTGGCCTCGGCTGCGCAAGCGCGCTTTGCCGGCGTGGTGGCGTGGGACCCGGTGCTGGACGGCCGTGCCTATGTCGAGCAACTCGATGCGCTGCAATTGGCGTTGCGCGTCGACCGGGCGCGCTTCATGCAGCCGCGCAAGGAGGCTGACGTCGCTGCGCAATGGCTCGGCTTTGCGGTCAGCGACAGCCTTCGCCAGCAGATCGCAGGCATGCATTTCAAGCGGCCGGCCGTGCCGACGCTGCTGCTCGAATCGCTGCCGCCCGACCGGCCGCGCGCCTGGAACGGTTTTGTGATCGATGCGGCAACGATCAGGTCGTTGCAGCCGCCCACGCCCTGGGATGATCCACGCCGGCTCGAAGTGGCGATTCTTTCGCATCCGCTGATCCAGGCCGTCACGCAGCACGTGCGGGAGGTGGCCTGATGCCGGAGCAGGCGTTCCGTTTTGGACGTGCGCGGCATCTGGTCGGCATTGCCGGATGGCCGCCGTCGACCGTGCGCGATTCCGTTGGCGTGATCGTGCTCAATGCGGGGCTGGTGCACCGGATCGGCCCGTTCCGCTTGCACGTGGAGATGACGCGCCGGTTGAATGCGCGGGGTTATCCGACCTTGCGTTTCGACCTCTCCACCATTGGCGACAGCGCTGCCAGCGGCGAATCGCAAACCCGCAAGCAGCAGATTTGCGCCGACGTGGCCGACGCGATGAAGCTGCTCGGCGAACAGGCGGCATGCCAGCGCTTCGTATTGATCGGCCTGTGTTCCGGTTCGCAAAGCGCGCACATGGTGGCTTGCAGCGACGCCAGGGTGGCCGGCGCCGTGTTCCTGGACGGTTACGCGTACCGCACGCTCGGCTACCACCTGCGCTATTACGTGCCGCGCCTGCTGGATGCGAAGCGCTGGCGGGATGCCTTTTCGCGTCGCCGTCAGGCGCAGCAAGGCAGCAGCGAGCCGGCCTTCACCGTGGCGCCGTTGCCGCAAGCGGTGGTGCGCACCGATCTGGCCGGCATGCTCGAGCGCGGCCTCAAGCTGTGCCTGATCTATAGCGGCGGCATCAGCCGTTATTTCAATCATGCGCGCCAGTTCCGCGAATGCTTTGGCGGGCTCGTCCGTCATCCGGACGTCTTTACCCTTTTTTTCAAGGAAGCCGATCACACCTACATCCTCACCGGCGATCGCAAGCGTCTGCTGGAGCAGATCGAGCGCTGGCTGGCCCAAAACTTTCCCGTCACTGCGGGGACTTCTTCATGAATACGGTTCTGGTTACCGGCGGCGCCGGTTACATCGGCAGTCATGTCGTGCAGCAGTTGGTGGCGCGGGGCGAGCGCGTGGTGGTGGTCGACAACCTGAGTACCGGTTTTCGCGAAGCGGTGCGCGGCGCCGAACTGGTGGTGGGCAATGTCGGCGATTCGTCCCTGGTCAGCCATGTGATGGCCGCGCACCAGGTGGATGCGGTGCTGCATTTTGCGGCCCATACGATCGTGCCGGAATCGGTTTGCGATCCGCTGAAGTATTACGGCAACAACACCTGCAACACGCGCAACCTGCTTGCCTGCTGCGCCGAGGCGGGCGTGCAGAAATTCATCTTCTCGTCCACGGCGGCGGTCTACGGCGTAACCGATCACGGCATTGCCGACGAAGACACGCCGACCAAACCGATCAACCCATACGGCACCTCCAAGCTGATGTCCGAAACCATGCTGCGCGATCACAGCGCTACCGGTGCGATGCGGCACGTGGTGCTGCGCTACTTCAACGTGGCCGGTTGCGATCCGCAGGGCCACATTGGCCATTCCACGCCCAATGCGACGCTGTTGATCAAGGTGTGCTGCGAGCATGCGGTGGGCATTCGGGACAGCCTGTCGATCTTCGGCACCGACTACGACACGCCCGATGGCACCGGCATCCGCGACTACATCCACGTCGACGACCTGGCCGCCGCGCATCTGCGCGCGCTCGATTATCTGCGCGACGGCGGCGATTCGCAGACGCTGAACTGCGGCTATGGGCATGGCTACAGCGTGCGCGAGGTCATCGATGCGGTGGCGCGGGCGGGCGGCAAGGCGTTGAACGTGATCGAGCTGCCGCGCCGTCCGGGCGACATACCCATGCTGATCGCCTGCAGCGACCGGCTCAAGCAGGTGCTCGATTGGCAGCCGCGCTACGACGACCTGGATTTCATCGTCGGCACCGCGCTGCGCTGGGAGCAGCAGCTGATGTGCAAGCGTGTTCCGCTTTCGTCGGTGGCTTGAATGCTTGCTCACTTCAGTCCTGACCACATGCCGCGTGGCTCGTCATTCCGGCGAAAGCCGGCATCCAGTTTTAATATGCAGTGCGAAGCACTCAAAACCGGTTTTGTGTCTAATGACACTAACTTAAGCGTGTATCTCGACGCGTGTAGTGATGTGCCCCCTCCCCTGCGAAGTAGGGGAGGGTTGGGGTGGGGTGCGAGCGCAGCGAGCGGCAAGAGCCTGACGTTGCCACCTTGCTTCTTGTTATCAGAAGCCATGGCGACATTCGGCTGCACACTAAAGCACAAGCAACCCCACCCCGGCCCTCCCCTACTGTCGCAGGGGAGGGGGCACATCGCGGCAAGCCATGAAGCAATGACGCTTAAGTTAGTGCCATTGGGTTTTGTGTCCTCCGGACTCCTATCTGGACTGGATTCCTCGCTCCTCAAAGCCGAGCACGTCCCTGTGCTCTCCCCGCGTACCGGCTTTCGCCGGAATGACGAGCGTGACGCGCGGCACTTACGTTCGGAGCAACGATGACAGCCGTATCCACCCGCCGCTGCGCCGCGCTGATCCTGAGCAGCATCATGGCCATCTCGATGTCCGTCCACGCAGCGAACGACAGCGCCCCCGCGGGCACCACGCCAGACCAGCGCATCGTCGTACATCGCAACGCCGGCAAGGATGCAGACATACTCGTCTCCGTCGGCATTCCGTTTGCACCCGGCAGCTTGCGCGACACGCATCTGCTGCGCATCCTCGATGAGAACGGCAAGGAAGTTCCCGCCGCCGTCCAGACCACCTTGCTGTGGTACGCCAAGGACGGCAGCGTGCGCGCGGTGCGCGCGCAGTTCCATGCGCACTTGGCGGGCGACACGCAGACGTTCTATTTCTCGATCGGCAAGCCGCGCCAGCGCGATCTGCCCGGCTGGCCCTATGCCGACGGCCTGGTGGATGGCGAGCAAGGCCTGAAAGTGGCCGCTGCCTTGGCAACCCTGAGTCCGGCATGGCTGTGCCGCTCCCTGGTGGCCGGGCCGCAGTTTCCGGCGCCGCCGCATGAAGCCTATGCCGAGTACGTCTCGGCACAGTTTCAATGGGCGAAGCCCTTGCCGGTGAAGGATCCGACCGCATGGCTGTTCGATCGTCCTTCCACCTTGTTCGAGGCCTACGTTCGCACCGGCCGTTTCGATTACCTGCAGGCGGCCGATCTCAGCTATCACTTCTACATGAAGTACATCCGCCGCGATGGCCTGGCGATGAGCCCGTTCTGCGGCGGCGGATGGACCTACGGCCAAAAGCCGTGCGATGTGAAATACGTCTATGTGGAACCGATTCTGCTTGCGCTTGCGCTCACCGGCGATGACAGCGAACACACGCCGGAAACCGTCGACAAGATGATGACGCTGTGGGAGAACGGCGGCTGGAGCAACCGGCCAGGGCCATACACCAGTCCCGCGCAGCATTTCACCGAACGCCTGGCGGGCCTGGGCTTGCTGGAAACCGTCAGCGCGTACGAACTGACCGGCGACCGCCGCTACCTGCAACGCGTCAACGACCGCATCGGCTGGCTGTACGACCACCAGCGCAACAACCCGGACGGCCTCGGCAACGACGGTTCCTGGCGCAACAGCTGGAACCTTCACGAGGACGATAGCTGGAACCCCTCGACGGACGTGCGCGGCACCTCGCCGTGGATGACGGAAAACATCATCGACGGCCTGTGGCATGCGTGGCTGGTCACCGGCGACGCGCGCATTCCGGTGATGATCACCGCGTTCGGCCGCTATCTCGAACAATACGGCTGGATCAAGCCCGAGCTGCTGCACTACGAGCACGACTGGCGCAACCCCTGTTCCGGGCCGGATGGCCAAATCACCTGGTACTGGTCATCGGCGCATGCCGACGTCAAGACGCTTGCGCATATCGAGGAGTCGGACGGCTGGTACAGCGATGCGCATACCGTGGAGATCGCCTTGCCGGTGGCCGCGGCCTATTACTTCGAGCGGGACCCCAAGCAAAGTGCGGCGTTGAAGCATCGGCTCGCTGCCCTGGCCTCGTCCTACAACCTGGAATGCGCGAAATCGGCCGATACGTTGCGGCGCTTCAATTGGAATAATCGCGGCAGCGGCGTCGTCGCATGGCTGATACGCCAGCCGGCCGGCAGCGGCGCGCCGGCATTGCCCGCCAAGAGGGCAACGCCATGAAGCAGCGCATCGCGGTATTGCGAAGCGTCACGCTGGTGTCGGTCTCCACCTATGTGGAATACGCGCTGGGCCTGGTCGTCAGCGTGTGGATAGCACGCAGCCTGGGTCCGGCGGATTTCGGCCGCTATGCCTTCACCGTGTGGTTGTGCAGCTGGCTGATGACCTGCAGCAATCATGCGCTGACGACGTCGTCGACCAAGTTCATTGCCGAGGCCGATGGAGCAGGGCGGCCGGATTTCGCCTCGCACATCGCCCATCGCTTGAGCCGGTACCAGAACCTGAGTTCGCTCATCGTCGTGCTGCTGTTTGTCGCCTCGGTTCTGGTGATCCGTCCGGTCGAATGGCGGCAATCGCTGTGGCCGATCACCGCGCTGGTGATCGTCGCCGTGGTCGCCAAGGCCAACTACGCCATGCTGGTGGCAATTGAAAAAGGGCAGGAGAGTTTCGAGCCCGTATCCATTGCGACGGTGCTTTCCGGCGTGATCGGCGTAGGGCTGATCGGCGCCGCGGCGGCGCTGCACGCCACCATGGTGGCGTTCTTTGCGCTGTTCGCCGTGGCCTGCCTGATGTTGAACCTGATCAATCGGCTGGCGTTCCACCGGTATTGCCGGCCGTTCGCTGCCGGGCCGATTTCCGATGACGTCAGCAAGCGGCTTTCCAGGCATCTACGCCTCACCGCGGCCCTGGTGCTGCTGATCTCGCTCAGGTCCAGCACGATCGAAGTGTTTCTGCTCAACACCTATGCCACATCTACGGCGGTCGGCTTCTTCGCGATCGCCTCCACGCTCACGCGTGGTGCGGTCGAGCTGCTTTCCGTGGGCTTGACCACCACCTTGCTGCCCTACATGGCCAAGTCGTTCGGCAAGAATGGCACCTCGGAAGCGGCGCGCCTGCTCACCGAAGCGGCGCGGTTCTACTGGGCCGCCGGCCTGGTGATCGCGGGCGTCGGCCTGGTCACCACGCCGGAGATCGTGCGGCTGATGTATGGCAACCGCTACGTGGCCGCGATACCGGCGATCGAGGCCATGCTCGTGCTGGCCGGCTTGCTCTTGATCGGAAACAGCATCGCCGCCTTCCAGACCGTGGTCGATCGCCAGGACGATCGCGTGCGCATCTCGGTGCTCGCGCTGAGCGTCAACGCCGTGCTTGGCGTGGCGCTGGTGCCGCATTTCGGATTGGCCGGCGCGATGATGACCTACGGCGGCACGCGATTCGCGGAGTTGGGCCTTGCCATCTTCTACCTGCGGCGTGCAACCCGCGGGCGCCTTCCCATTGCGGACATGGCGCGGCTGTTCGGCGCGGCAGTGGTGGCAACCGCGGTGGCGTGGCTATCCGTGGATGTCATTCCAAGCCGTTTCGGCTTCATCGTCGGCGGCATCGTGTTCGTCGGGATGTTTGTGCCGGCCAGTTTCCTGGTGCGCTATTGGAATGAAGAGGACTATCGCTTGATGACCCTGATCACCAATCGCCTTGGACCGCCCGGGCGCACGCTGATGCGCGGCCTGGCCTTGCTGCATGGTCCGGCGAAGGCGTAGGGGGCTTTATGTACTGGAAGACCAAGGCAACGCTGCAGAACGCCGTGTCCCGCTTGCCCTCCGAATCCTCATACGCCACGTATTACTGGCTGCAGCGCCATTTCGGCGGCCTGCGCAACATCAATCCCATGGCGCGCTTGCGCGCCGGCATCGAGACCTGGCGGCAGATCGAAAAGCTCGGCCGTGAACCGGCCAACCGGACATTTTTCGAGGTGGGCACGGGCCGCGTACCGATGACGCCGCTGGCCTATTGGCTGATGGGCGCAAAAAAGGTCATCACCATCGACCTGAATCCGTACCTGAAGACGGAACTGACGCAGGAGTGCCTGCAGTACATCGCCGAGCACGTCGAAGAAACGGAGGCCGCGTTCGGTGCGCAGCTGGATCGAAAACGCTTCGACACGCTGCTTTACTTCCAGCGCCAGGACTGCTTCCGGCTGCAACATCTGCTGGATCTATGCCATATCAGCTATATCGCGCCAGGCGATGCCGCGCGTACCGGCCTGAACCCTGCAAGCATCGATTTCCATACCTCGTTCAACGTTTTCGAACACATTCCGCGCCACGTGCTGGCCGCCATTCTTTCGGAAGGCAACCGCATCATCAGCGATACGGGCCTGTTCGTTCACCGCGTCGACTACTCCGACCATTTTTCGCATTCCGACACACACATCTCGCCGATCAATTTCCTGCAGTATTCGGATGCGCAGTGGGATCGCTACGCCGGCAATCGCTACATGTACATGAACCGGCTGCGCCATGACGATTTTCTGGCGTTGTTTGAAGCGGCGGGGCATACCGTGCTTGCGACCGAGCCGACGGTGGATGAAACGTCGCTCACGTTGCTGCGCGAGGGAATGCTGGGTATCGATGAACGGTTTGCCGGCAAGACGGCCGAGGTGCTGGCGACGACGGAGTCGTGGATTGTTTCGGCCAAGGCCGCGCCCCAAGCGTGAGCCACGCTGCATGAGAACGCACGATGCCTTGATGCTCGCCACGATGCGCTCCCTCCCTTACTTCGCACCTGATTAGCGCTATCTCTCAGTTACGCGGTGCATGACTCCCTCCCCTGCGAAGTAGAGCCTGCCCCGGACTTGATCCGGGGGGGCAATGCTCCGAACTTAAGCCTAATGGCACTAACTTAAGCCAAGAAGCTTGTTGTTCGCGGTGATCTGCTCCCTCCCCTGCAAGCAGGGGAGGGCTGGGGTGGGGTTGCTTGGGCGTTAGCATGCAGCTGAATGTCCTGATGAGATGTATGGAAGCAATGGGGCTCCTGCCGCTCGCTGCGCTCGCACCCCACCCTAGCCCTCCCCTACTTCGCAGGGGAGGGGACGTATCCTGGCGAGCGAGAGGTACACGCTTCGATTCTGGCTTAAGTTCGGAGCATTGCCCCAACCCTCCCCTACTACACGTAGGGGAGGGGGCAGATCTGGCGAACTGAGGCTTGACGCTAATCAGGTACTTCGCAGGGGAGGGAACTGTTTGTCGCGAAAGTCGCCCCCCTGTTCGAATAACGCGGCATCCCCCTAAACCCGCCCCCCACGCCGCTTGATCACCGCATGCCGCGCATACCGCGCCATGTACGCCACCGACTGCATCAACCCCAGCTTCTCGACCTTGCGATAAACGTCCCATTGCCAGGACGCCGCCCGCCATTTGTTGGCCGACAGCGATCGTTCGCGCACCAGGTACCAGGCCAGCGGTTCGGGCGATTCCACGCGCACCGCTTTGCCGGCGCGCCGCACCTGTTCCAGCCAGAACACGTAGTCCTCATGGCCGATGCGCTGGAACGGCACGTCGCCGAGGCTGCGCGCGTACATGCCGGTGAGCGTGCCGATGAAATTGCTGGCGAGCATGTCGCGCCAATCGACCTGCGGCGGCGGCATCACCTTGCTCAGCACGCGGCCGTCTTCGGCGACACGCCAATACGCGGCGTAGCTGACCAGGGCGCCGCTGGTGCGCATGCTCGCCAGTTGCCGTTCGAGTTTAGCCGGATGCCACCAGTCGTCGGCGTCGAGGAACGCGATGTAGTTGCCCTTTGCGGCCGCCATGCCGGCGTTGCGGGCCGCGGCGACGCCGCTGTTGGCCGGTTGATGCAAGACCTGCACGCGCGCATCGGCCGCCGCGTACGCATCGAGCATGCTGGCCGAGCGGTCGTGCGAGCGATCGTCGACGGCGATCAGCTCCAGATACGTGTGGCTTTGCACCAGCACCGATTCGATCGTCCGTTGCAGCCACGCCTCGGCGTTGTAGACCGGCATGATCACGCTGACCAGGTCGTTGTTCATGGCGTCACGCGATCTGCGCTTTGGCAGTGGTCAGCACGCCAGGCGGCGGTAGCTCGTAGTCGCGGTAGTCGTGCGGATTGCCGGTCAAGCCCGCTTCGGCCGCCTTGATGATGTTGTACACCTCGCGCGCAGTGACGTAGTGCAGCACGTAACGCTTGCCGTCGTTGTAGGCCTGCTCCAGGTGGTTATGCATGCGGTGGGCGGCCTCGCCCAGCAACGTGTCCATGTCGCGCTCCTGCGTGCCGTGGGTGTGGATCTTCACGAACACCCACTCGGGGCGTCCTTCCACGTGCACGCCGGTCTTGATCCATGCGTCGACCCGGTCCGGCGTCGGCGGGCAGGCGCGGCGCACGTCGGCGCTCTCGATGCGCGGGATGATGCCGAAGCGCCGGCTGCGCCAGTTCAAGCCCAGCGGTCCTTGCACGATCAGCAGATCGCCGCTCGGCTTGCCGCCAACGCGCACCGGCTCGCCGGTATCGTGCGACTTGGGCCGCGTCGGGTCGTCCGTGGCGTAATAAATGGCATTGATCATGCGCGTCTGCGTTTCGCTCGGCGCGGAGGGCAGGGTGAAATCGGCGTAGCAGCCCAGTTCGCGCAGCAGGATCAGTTCGTTGTTGAGGCCGCACCAGCGGCCGTCCGCACGCGAGTTGTCCAGGCACCAGTTGCCGTGGATGAAGGCGAAGCGCAATTGGCCGGTGTTCGGATCGCGCGGCAACGCGTTGTGCCGTTCGTGCAGCAGCCGGTTGAAACGGTCGATGGTGGTGCGGAAATTTTCGGGCGTGTCGTTGTCGTGATGCAGATGGATCTCGATTTCGCCGTAACCGTCCGCGCACAGCGCGGCGAGTTTTTCCAGATGTTCTTCGCGGTATTCCTCCTCGGGATAGAAGAAGCTGTGCTGCGGCGGCCGCCCGTCGGCGTCCCGGTGCGCATCGGCCAGGGTACGGTAGTCGCGGCACCAGCGATCCACGCGCGCGCGTTGCGTCGCCAGGTCGACCTTGCCCCACATCGGTTCGAAGTGATCGACGAAACAGAACATCACGTGTATCGGCTTATCCGTTACGCGCGGCGGCCGGCGGCGCAGGTAGCTGCCCAGCCAGATGTGCATCTGGCGTGCGCGTATCGCCAGCGTTACGGCAATCGCCAGCATCGCCAGTAAGGCCAGTGCAGCCAGTAGCGCGATCGTCCCCATCAGTGCGAGCCTCGTGCGGACAGGAGGGTGAGCAACTGCTCCGCGTTGTTGCGCCATTGGCGTTCGCGCTCGATATAGCGGCGCGCGGCGGCGCCCACGCGGCGGTGTTCTTCCTGCTGCATGGCCAGGTCCAGCACGCGCTGCACGCAGGCGGCGATCTCGCCGCGCGGGAACAGCCAGCCGGTGTCGCCGTCGCCGATCACTTCGGCGACCGGCGCATAATCGGGCGCGACCACCGGCACGCCCATGCCCATCAGCTCGAACAGTTTCATCGGCGAACCGTAGTGATTGGAATTCGGCAGCACGGCGTAATCCATGCAGGCGATCCAGCTGGCGATCTCCTCGTGCGCAACGCGGCCGGGCAGCAGTACGCGGTCGGACAGGCCGCGTTCGGCCACCAGCGCGCGCACGGCGGGCAGGGTTTTTCCATCGCCGACGAAGACCAGCGCCAGCTGCGGCACTTCGGCCAGGCGTGCGGCGATGGCTTCGACGAATGCATCCACGCCATGCCAGTGCGCGAACACGCCGATATGCCCGCAGACGATGCGGCCGGCGAGCCCGCGTTCGGCGCGCAGTTTGGCCACGTCGAAACGCGCAGGATCGAAACGCGCCAGGTCGACCGCATTGGGCGAGATCACCGACGGCGCGATATCGCCGTACGCGGCTTTCGCCTGGTCGCGAAAATAGCTGGAGATGAATACCAGCCCGGTGCAGTGGCGCAGGCACCAGCCTTCGATGCGCCGGGCCAGGCGCTTCAGGCGCAAGGGCCGCACGCGTTCGACCAGCGCCGAATCGTTGATCTCCAGCACCAGCGGAATGCCGCGCCGCCGCGCCAGCCATACCGTCGCAAACAGGAACAGCGAATAGCGTTCGTAGATCAGCTGCGGCCGTTGCCGGCGGATGGCGGCGCCGACCCGGAAGAACGTGACCGCGTTGTAGCCAAGTTCGAGGCATTCGAACAACACGCCGGGCAAGCGGGTGATCGCTGCGGCGAGCCGGCTGCGTTTCGAATTCGCCTGCGGGGTCGATTCATGCTCGGGATCGGCGCCCGGGAACGATAGGATCGATACGTCGTGCCCAAGGCCCCGCAGCGCGTGCACGATGCCGCGGATGTGCACGCCCTCGACGTGCCGCCCCCGCGTGCGATGGTGGTAGAGAATTCTCATCGTGCATCCTGCGGCAGCGCGCTGAAGCTATGGCCCTCGCCCAACCACTCCGGCAGCATCACCGCCAGCGCGTCGTGGGCGCGGTCGCTGTCGTCATGCATCAGCACGATGTCGCCGGGCAGCGGCGGATCGGCGCGCAGGCGGCTGATCATTTCCTGGTTGGGCCGGTCCTGGTAGTCGAGGCTGTCGTACGACCAGTACACAAAGCTGCGCCGATGTATGGCGAAGTAGCACAGCAGATCGGCGCCCACGTAGCCGTGCGGTGGCCGCATCCGATGATGCGCGCGTCCATCGAAGGCATGCAGCAAGGCGTCGGTGTCGTGGATTTCGCTCAGTTTTTTGCGCGTGGTCATGCGCTTGAACGACCAGTGGCTATAGGAGTGATTGCCCAGCATGTGCCCCTCCGCCACGATGCGTTCCACCAGCTCCGGGTGACGCTCGATCTTCTGTCCTACCAGGAAAAAGCTGGCCTTTACGCCGTGCTTAGCCAGCAGGTCCAGCAGCGGCGGCGTATAGGTGGGGTCAGGGCCGTCGTCGAAGGTGAGGTAGCGCGCGTTGTCGCGGCGCGAGCCGTTGGTCAGCACCAGCGCGTCTGGGAGCAGACCCAGCAAGCGGTGTTTTTTCGGCCGCATATTCATGCCGATGCTCCTGCCGGAGCGGCCGCCCCAGCAACAGCCGCACACAAGATCGCATCCAGTTGCCGAATGTTGTCCTCCCACCGAAAACCACGCGCATGCGCAGCGATCCGTTTGTGATTCCAGCGCCGCGCACTGGCCTCGATGAGCGCGCTGGACAGCGCCTGCTGCTGGTGTGGCGGCACCAGGATGCCGGCGTAGACCGGTACCACTTCCGGAATGCCGCCCACGCGGGTGGCCACCACCGACGTGCCGCACGCCATGGCTTCCAGCACCACGTTCGGCACGCCTTCGTTATGGCTGGGCAGGCACAGCAGGTCCGCCGCGCGGAACCAGTCGCCCAGTTCGGCATGGGCGACCGCGCCGGCCATTTCGACGCGGTCCAGGCAACCCAGCGCCTTGGCGCGTTCGAGGATGGCGCTGCGCGCGGGGCCCGTGCCGACGTAGATCAGGCGCGCCAGCGGCCGTACGGCGAGCAGGGCCGGAAACGCTTCGAGCAGGTCGAGACAACCTTTGGACGCTTTCAGATTGCCCACGAATAAAAGCAGCGGCGAGTACGTGGAAAGGCCCAGCCGCGCACGCGATGGGGCGCGCGATTCAGGCGAAAAGATCGACGCGTCGACGCCGTTGTAGAGCACATGCACGTTGGATGCATGCGCGCCCAATGCGATGGCCTTGGTGGCCAGCGCACGGCTGACCGCGACCACGCCCGCCGCGCCGGTCAGCGCAGAGCGGATCTGCGGCCGGCGCAATAAATGATTGGCCTGCACGTTGAGATCGCTGCCGTGCACCTTCACCACATAGGGAATGCCCAGCCGGCGCGCCAGCCAGCCGGCGGCGGCACCATCGGGATACGCCCAGCTCACCAGCAGGCAGTCGTAATGGGCTTTGCGTATCTGCCGTCCACGTTGCCACCATAGCGACAGCAGCCAGCACAGCGCATGCAGCGAGCGGCCGAGGCGCGGTGGAAACGCAAACACGAAATAATCGGTACGCAGATGATCGGCATGCACGTCGCCACGGCGGTCGCCGAGCCGTTCGCGAAAGTCGACCGCGGTGATCACGTCCACCTCGTGCAGCTGGCCCAGGCGTTCGAACTGCTGGCGATTGAAGGCGCCGCGCAGCGGATCCCACGGCGTCGGAAACAGGTTGGTGAGGATCAGCACTTTCATGGCGTATGGCATTCCCTTGGGCTGTCGTGCAGATCGGCGCCGTCGTAGCGTTGCGCGCCGCGGTAAAGCTGGGCGTAACGCCTCGCCATCGCTTCCAGCGAGCCGTGTTGTTCGACCCATGCGCGCGCCGCCTCGCCCAGCGCCATGGCGTGTTGCGGATGGCGCAACAGCGCCAGCATGGCCTCGGCCAGCGCCGCGGGATTTTCCGCCGGCGCCAGGCGGCCGGTGGTTCCGTCGCGCACGATCTCGCCGTTGCCGCCGACCGCGGTGGCGACGATCGGCAGCGCGGCGGCGCTCGCTTCCAGCAAGGCCATCGAATAGCCCTCGCTCAGCGAGGAAAGCACGAACAGGTCCAGCCCCTGCAGCAGCTCGCGCACGTCGCTGCGGTCGCCCAGGAAGTGCACATTGCCGCCCATGCCCTCGTCGATGGCGCTCTGCTGCAGCGAGGCGCGAAGTTCGCCGTCGCCGATCAGCACCAGCACGGTATCCGGGTGTTGCGCGTGCACCAGCCTGAAAGCGCGGATGAGGCCGAGCTGATCCTTGGCCCAGTTCAGGCGCCCGACCGTACCGATGATCTTCACTTGCACGGGCAGGTCCAGCAGATCCGCAAGCCGTTCATGCATCGCCGGCGAGGCGGTCTGAAATTTTTCCACGTGAATGCCGTTGGGCACCACGCACACCTTGGCGGCAGGAACGATGCCACGCTTGATCGCATCGTTGCGCGCGGCATTGCAAACGGTAACCACGGTATCGGTGCGCGCCAGCGCGCGGCGATACAACCATTCCCGCCGGCTTGCGTTGCGGTTGACGCCCATGCCATGGCGCGTATTGATGATGCAGCGCATGGGCAGCCCCAAGGTTGCCAGCACCGCCTGGTAATGCGCGACGGCGTTGTGGGTATGCAATACGTCGGTGGCATGCGCGCGCACCATTGCGCGGGCGCGCGCCAATGCCCGCAGGTCCGGGCCTTGCCGTTTTGCGCACACGTGTACCGCAATGCCAAGCGCGTCCAGCTCATGTGCCAGCGAGCCGGCCGTATACAGGCATATGACCTGGCAGCGGTGGCCTTGCCGGTGC
>NZ_DATJMN010000309.1:0-6112 GCF_035508675.1 Dyella sp. | reverse complement strand
ACGAGCAACGTCCCCACAACGCACTCGGCGGCCTGACACCTGCCGAATATCGTGACCACTACGCCAGAAGCTCTACTTCTAAAATGTCCACTTGACGGGGGAGCTTACGGTGGGTGGAAAGCGTGCGCGAACCCCAACGTCGCCATGCACGTGGATCGCGATGTTGGGGTTCGCTGCGCTCACCGCCTACCTACGAGGGATCACGCTACGTCCTTAAGTTCGGAGCACTGCGGCGAAAGCTGGGGCCCAGTGACTTACTGAAGTGCACGCTGCCGAAGACGTGCCGATTTTTTACACAAGCGGCATCTACGACTGATATAAAATACCGGCCGCGCCGCGATCCGCCGTGGAGCGGATACGCAAGTCAGGGAACAGGGGCATATGGAACATTCAAATCCGCGCGATGCCGACGCCGTCGGCGGCAATCGTTCATCCAAATCGCAGTTGCTTGTGCTCGGTATGCTTTTGACCGTGCTGGCGGTAGTTTTTGCAGCGTATACCTTTCCGAACTGGCATAACGCCAAGCTCGAAAAGGAAGCAGGGGACGCGTATTCGTCTTTCATGGCCGCCGTAGCGAAGGCCGATGCGATGGCAGATCCCTTGCAACGCTGCCTTAGTTATCCGGATCTTCCTGGCAGCCATTGGAACGCAGACACGACTCGCGCTTACTGCATGCTGCGCAACCACCAGACTATCCGGCTGGCCGAGATCGAGGCACTGCTGAAGCAGGGCAAGGCCGGCGAGGTGGATCGTGTTTTCCAGGGTTATCTGGACACGCAGCGCCATGATCCGCAGCAACCGGGTCTATTGGATATCGCCTTCTTGAATGCCGGTTTTGATGATGCCAGCGACCATGCGCGCCGGGTCATCGACATGTGGAAGCAGCAGTCGCCTGACAGTGCATTCGCGTTCGGGGCAAGCGGCGTGCAATACGTTGATGCCGCGCAGCAGGCGCGAGGCGGCGGCTGGAGCCGTGATCTCACTGACGGGCAGGTGGACGATATGAACCAGCAGCTCGCGTTGGCGTTCAAGGATCTCAACCATGCGGTATCGCTGGATGCTTCCATCACGGCGATCTATCCTTCCATGATCCACGCCAGCGGCCTGAATGGCGACGACCGCTACATGTACAGGTCCGTTGAAATGGGGCTGGATGCCGATCCGTCCAATTTTTCCATCCGCTTGCAGATGATGCATCACGCGCAGCCGAGATGGGGCGAGAATTTCGGCGGCGTCGATGAGCAGAGCAGGGAAGACACTTTGCTGTCGTCAAAAAATCCGCTGCTGCGCATGGTGGCGCAGAGGCGGGCCGTGTATCGGGCGACCTGTGATTGCGGCGACACCCAAGCTCAAACCGAGCGGCTTGTTTTGCAGGCCGCCGACAAGAATTTGACTGCCTCGGACATGGTTGATCTCGCAGGCAAAGTCTACGACTCGGATCGACGCCTGGCCGTGGAGCTCTATAGCGAGGCGCTACGTTTTGGGCCAAAGGACGACGTCGACGCTTTGCGGTGGCGTTCGCAGGAAATGATTGCGCTTGGCGACCGGGCTGGCGCGATGGCGAGCTTCGCTGCCGTGGCGCGTCGCTTTCCTGATGACGATGCCATCGCCACGCAACTGGGCAACATCTACGCCCAGGCCGGCGACGCGAAGGACGCCGAAACAACCCTGCTCGCCGTGCTTGCGCGCGATCCCCATAACTACGATGCGATGGGAGTGCTGGGTGATCTCTACAATCACGCCGGCCACCAACCTCAGAAGGCCGAGTCGCTGGCAGATGCCATGATCAGCGAGCACCCGGAAAAAGCTGGCGGTTACATCGTGCGCTCATGCAATCAGATGGACCACAACCTTCCGGGTGTCTACGACACCATTCACTACTTCATCGACCGCTTCGGCGACGATCCGCAATGGAAAACGCAGACGGCGGAGATGCGTGGTTACCTGATCAAGCATCCGGAAAAGGTCGGTGTGTGATCCAGTGCTTGGGCGCCTGCGGCCATCCCAATGCGCCGAACGTAAGAAAATCGCACGCGCCTTATTCCGAAAATGAAAGGCGGTGCGAGATCGGATGGTGAGGTGTAGCCGAACTCCGCGTCGCCGTCTGCATAGCAGCGTTGGGGTTCGCGTGGGCTCACCGCCAACCTACGAGGGCGCGCGCGTGTTTGGTAAGAGGCATCTGCGGCTATTGCTGCATTGCAGCTTGAACACTTTCTATTTGAAACATAGGTTCATATATGAAACTGCGTGGCGCGGGTGCTCCGCGCTGTATCGCCATCTACTGCCGCAAGGCAGGCATCGAAGGGATATATGCAATGAAATCGCTGGTTTATGCCGTATCGCTGGCCTCGGCGCTGGCGGTGTCGTCCGCTTCTGTGGGCGCAAAGCAGGTGCCGCAGGCGCTCTCGTCGCATCCGGTCCCCGCGGTGCAGGACACTGAAACGCCCGCGCAGCGCAATGCACGCATGGCGTGGTGGCGGCAGGCGCGCTTCGGCATGTTCATTCATTGGGGGTTGTATGCGGTGCCGGCCGGTATTTGGCAGGGCAAGCCGGTCAATGGCATCGGCGAATGGATCATGTACAACGCGAAGATTCCCGTTGCCGATTACAAAAAGCTGGCTTCGCAGTTCGATCCCACCAAGTTCGACGCGCATGCCTGGGTGGCGCTGGCCAAAGCCGCAGGCATGAAATACATCGTGATTACTGCCAAGCATCACGACGGTTTTGCGATGTTCGATTCAAAGGCGAATCCATTCAATATCGTGGACGCGACGCCGTTCAAGCGCGACCCCTTGAAGGAACTGGCCAAAGAAGCGCAGAAGCAGGGCATCAAGCTTGGCTTCTACTATTCGCAGGACCAGGACTGGACTGCGCCCGGCGGCGCGGCGATGACGTACGACAAGCTGCACGACGGTCATTGGGACAAGGCGCAGCAAGGCAACTTTGCCGAGTATCTGCATACCAAGGCCATTCCGCAGTTGAAAGAGTTGCTGAGCAACTACCAGCCCTCGCCGGCCATCATCTGGTTCGATACGCCCACTGCGGAGATGACGCCGCAGCTTGCCTCCGAGATCGTCAAGCTGCTCAACCAGCACCCGAACCTGATCTGGAACAATCGCCTCGGCGGCGGCTACCAGGGCGATACCGAAACGCCCGAGCAGAACGTTCCTGCGCAGGGTTACCCAGGCCGCGACTGGGAAACCTGCATGACGATCAACGATACCTGGGGCTACAAATCCACCGACACGAATTTCAAATCGACGCAGGAACTGCTGCGTACGCTGGTCGATGTGGCGAGCAAGGGCGGCAATCTGCTGTTGAATGTGGGGCCTGACGCGCAAGGGGTGATTCCTGCGCCGGAAGCGGAGCGCTTGCAGGCGATCGGCAAGTGGCTCGACGTCAATGGCGAATCGATTTACGGCACTGGCCCTACGCCATTCCCGGGTGATCACGGCAAGTTCTCGACCACGGAGAAAACCGTGGGCGATAACAAACCCAAATGGATGCCGGCCTGGGATTGGCGCGCCACGACGAGGCCAGGGAAAATCTATATCCACCTGTTGACCTGGCCGGGCAAGGCATTCCATTTGGCGAATGTGACCGTGCCGGTGAAGCAGGCTTATTTCCTGGCCGATCCGAAACACCGCCCGCTCAGCTATACGCAAACGGGAACGGCACTCGACCTGCAATTGCCCGGCAAGCCGCTCGATCCAAACGACACGGTGGTTGTGCTCAAGACCGATTGATCGGTTCACACCCGATAGGGTTTGAACTTGCGGACGTTGGGGTTCGTGTTCCGCTCACCGCGGCCCACGCCGCATTTTTCAGGTTCCTCTTGGGGCAAGGTAGCGCTCGATTTAGTGAACTGGGCGTTTTGAGCACATGGGCCGGATGATTTTCGATTGCTGATGGATGCTGGGATTTCATCCCGGCCTACGCGGCATTCCGTGTCGTGCGCAGATGGCGCTATCAGATCGGTGCTCGATACCAACGATATCAACCGTGGCATCGACCGCGCCGGCCAGCCGAACGTGACACTGGCCAGGTGAGCCGCGCTATTGGTCGGTCGCAGTCAACCCCTTCGCAGCGGATCCAGTAGCGGCCGCAGCCCGTTGTGATCGAGTTCGAGCATCAAGGCCAGCAGGTTGCCAAGTTCGCCGCGCGGGAAGCCTTTGCGGCCAAACCAGCCCAGATAGGCACTGGGCAGGTCGGCGATCAGGCGGCCTTGGTATTTGCCGAACGGCATGGTGACGGTGACCAGCCGCTGCAAGTCTTCTGGTTTCATGTTGTCTGGTTCAGCGCAATCCATGAGTCATGCAGGCGAGGGTAGCGGAGGTTCCTGCTGCGTTGAAGGCGGGCTGGCTTGCAGGGTTGCGAAATGAAAAGGGAAGCGACATGACGGTGTGTCGCGACCTGATCCTGGCGAGTGAATATGTCAACGCTGCGCCGAACATGAACGTTCGACTGGTCGTGAACATGCACGTGTGCGAATCGAGGATTTTTCGTTCAACTTCGAGTGTCTGTTCATCGGCCAGGTCACTGGTGTGCTGATGCAGAGAGGATGGTTTGATGTCCCCGATCGATTTGCCCGTGTTGAATAACGAATTGCACTCATCGCCACTGGAAACTTTCGTGGCGTGCGCGCATCAATTACTGGACCCCGCCACGCCCGAGTCGGTCCGCAAGCGGGTGGAGCCTACCCTGGTGGCGCAATTGCCCGTGCTGCGCGCGCTGGGGATGTTCGACTTGTTCGAAGTACGCGATCCCGCGATGCGCGCCTGGCTGGGTGATGAACTTTCAAAGCTCAAAAGCATGCGCCGGCCGTGGCACCGACGCGACGCCTGATGCGTGCCGCGATGCGCTCCCTCCCCTGCGCCAGTACCTGATTAGCGTCGAGTCTCCGTTGCTGTGTTTTTTGCTCGTCGTACCGGTCAGGCGCTTTAGGGTACTTCTATAAATTGCTCGCATAGCGAAGCGGGTATGTGGATCATCGCGGGAAACTATTCCCTCCCCTGCGGCAGTAGGAGAGGGCTAGGGTCAATGCTCCGAACTTAAGCTAGAATCGAAGCGTGTACCTCTCGCTCGCCAGGATACGTCCCCTCCCCTGCGAAGTAGGGGAGGGCTAGGGTGGGGTGCGAGCGCAGCGAGCGGCGGGAGCCGACCATCGCCTGCATACCCTTGCTCGGGACATTCCGCGGTGTGCTAAAGCCCAAGCAGCCCCACCCCAACCGTCCCCCCGGATCAAGTCCGGGGCAGGCTCTACCGCCGCAGGGGCGGGAGTGCATCGTGGCGCGTATCAGGTTGTACCGACTTGTCACGCTGTTGGACGAGTAGCGGGCAATTTATAGAAGTGCCCTTAAGTTAGCTGCTTCAGCGATGTTTGGCAGCGTCCGTATTGCGTTCAGGGTATGCACTAGCTCGCGGTAGACACGCGCGAGCTGCTCGTAGAGCGCCGCATAGGCTTGCCGGGTTGCGTCGGCCACGCCCTGATAGGCGCTGCGTCCGATGCTGATGAAGTAATCCACGCTGACCCGCCGCCGTTCGGCCAGGCCGGGAAACAAGCCCGCCACCAGCAGGCAGCGATCGCCGACGTCGCGCAGGGCGTCCGCGCGCGCGCGGCCGGCCAGTTCCAGCGCCTGCAGCCAATCCATGCCTTGCGCATGCGAAAGCAGCAGGTGGTCGGCCTGGTAGCGCAGCAACACGAACACCAGATAGCTCTCGCTCGATTCATCGAGTCGCCGCCCGGTCCGTTCGTATGCCTGCTGCACCAGTGCTTGCCAGAGCTCCACTGGCGTGCCATTTCGGAATGCTTCAAACATGTCGTCTTCCCCCTGGTCGTCCGACGCTTCCAGCCTACCGCGCTGAATACGCCACCGCTTGGCAGCCAGGCAAAGAGACTGCTAACTCACTGCTTCGACCGCCGATGCCGTTGCCTTATTTAACGGCTGAAAAGAACGGCTCTTTAGCGGTGGCTCGGCGCTTTGCAATCCCACCGCGTCGTCGAAGCTTTGAACATCCGCAGCGCATGCGTTGCCGTCACCTACAAAAAAGTGTGATCGGCTCAGCAGTCATGATGGGGCGTATTGCACATCTCTACAGGCCAATTTCCAAC
>NZ_DATJMN010000308.1:0-10288 GCF_035508675.1 Dyella sp. | reverse complement strand
GACATCGTCCCCAACCACATGGCCGCCGATGTCGCCAACCCGTGGTGGAACGACGTGCTGGCGGCCGGACGCGCCAGCCGTTACGCGCATTACTTCGATATCGACTGGCATGCGCCGCATACCGGCGGCAAGCTGTGGCTGCCGATCCTGGAAGTACCGCTGGAGCACGCGCTGGCGCGCGGCGAACTGCAGGTGGAACGCCACGTGGGCGGCACCACCCTCGCACTGGGCGTGCCGGGCACCAAGCTGCCGATTTCCGAATCGAGCCTGCGCCTGCTGTTCGACCTGGCCGGCCACGCGTTGCCACGCTTCAAACGCGCCAGCGATGCCATCGACGCGGTGCGCCTGGCAATGCAGGATGAAAGCCTGCACGCGCACATCGATCGCGCCATCGCCCAGGTGCATGCCGACAAGGCGCTGCTGCACCGCTTTCTGGACCTGCAGCACTACCGGCTCGCGTGGTGGCGCAGCGCTAGCCAGGTGATCAACTACCGCCGTTTCTTCGAGATCGATTCGCTGGTGGCGCTGGCGGTCGAACGCGACGACGTGTTCGACGCCGTGCATGCGCTGCCGTTGCGGCTGATCCGCGAAGGCATGATCGACGGCTTGCGCATCGACCATGTCGACGGTTTGACGCAACCGCGCGAATACCTGCGCAAGCTGCGTCTGCGCGCGGATCGCGCGGCGCGCATCGATCCGCGCCAGCCGGTACGGCGTATGACGCTGCACGTGGAAAAAATCCTGGCGCACGACGAAACGCTGCGCGAGGAATGGCCCGTGGACGGCACCACCGGCTACGACTTCATGCACCAGGCAGGCGCCTTGCTGCACGACCAGCAAGGCCACACGGAGCTCGCGCGGGCGTGGGAGGCGCTCACCGGCCGCCCGCGGCATTTCGGCAGCGAAGAGCGCGAGGCCCGCCGCGGCATGCTGGCGACCGGCCTCGCCACCGATCTGGCGCGTTGCGTACGCGCGTTCGAGCGCTACGTGATGGATACGCCCGAAGCCGGCGACGTCACGCCGTTGGCCTTGCAACGTGCACTGTGTGAATTGCTGGAACAGATGCCGGTATATCGCACGTATCTGGGTACCGGCACGATCAGCGATGAGGACCGCCACACGCTGGAGCACGTGTTCGAGCGCGCGATGCGCTATGGCGACCCCGACCTGACCGCGCACCGCGCGTACCTGCGCCAGTATCTGCTGGAAACCAAGGCGCGCTGGTTGAACACCCTGTCCGAGCGCCGCCATCTGCAGACGGCGCGGCGACTGTTCGAGCAGCTCTGCACCACGTTGAACGCTAAAGCGGTGGAAGACACGGCTTTCTATCGCTACGGCGTACTGCTGTCGCGCAACGAGGTCGGCAGCGATCCGCGCACCCTGGCGATCGACCCGCATCGCTTTCACACCGCCATGCAGCAGCGTGCCGGTGCATGGCCGCGTGCGCTGCTCGCCACCGCCACGCACGACCACAAGCGTGGCGAGGACGTGCGTGCCAGGCTCGCCGTGCTGAGCGAACGCGCGCGCTGGTTCGTCGACCAGGCGAGCCGCTGGGTAGCCGAACTGGAAAACGCCAACCGACCTTCCCGCGGCGCGCTGTGGATGTTGTTGCAAACCATTCTGGGTGCGTGGCCGCTGGATCTCGACGCCGACGACGGCGAGGCGATGTCCGCGTTTGCGGCGCGTATCGAGCAGTGGCTGCTGAAGGCCGAGCGCGAAGCCAAGCTGCATACGCGCTGGACCACGCCTAATCCTATCTATGAAGACGCTTGCAAGGCGGTCGTGCGCGATACGCTGCTATCGCCGCGCCATGAAAGCCTGCGCCGCGAGCTATGCGCTGCCGCCCGCAGCCTGGATGCGCCAGGCGCGCTGAACGGTCTGGCCGCCACGGTGCTACGCCTGACTGTGCCGGGCGTGCCCGACCTCTACCAGGGCACCGAGTATTGGGACCTCTCGCTGGTGGACCCGGACAATCGCCGCCCGGTCGCCTACGCGCCACGCCTTGCCAGCCTCGACGGCAACCTGCTGCCTGTGCAGTTGCTGGCCGGTTATCGCGACGGCGTGATCAAGCAGCAAGTGATCCACCGCCTGCTGCGCGCGCGCCGCCGCTGGCCGGACATGTTCCTGCGTGCCAGTTACGAACCAGCTGAAGTGAGCGGCTGGCGGCGCAACCATGTGGTCGCCTTCCTGCGCCGCCACGAAAGCCATCGCCTGCTGGTCGCCGTACCGCGGCTTTGCGCCGAAGGCATGGTGGCCGACGATCGCCCGATGGTGGACGGCGAATTCTGGAGCAATACCGCCATCGCCTGCCCCACCGATGACGGCCTGTGCACCTTCACTGATCTATTTACTCATCGTACGCATCAGGGCAGCCCGCAGGGACTGTCCGCGCAAGCGCTGTTTTCCGAATGGCCGGTAGCCGTGCTGATATCCGAATCCCATTCATGAACGCATATTCCGATCACCAGGATTTCTCTATCGTCATTCCGGCGAACGCCGGAATCCAGTCAAGCATGGCGTGCGCAGCACACTGCACATGCTTCGCACGACGCATTCAAACTGGATTCCGGACCCCTCGGAGCCAAGCACATCCATGCGCCCCCCGCATGCGAGCGCTCGCCGGAATGACGAGTGGCTGTGTCTCTAATGGCTGAAACTTTCTTGAGTTCGGAGCATTGATTCATGAACACATCACGCTCCCCCGCCGAACGGCATGCCCGCATCAGCGAAATTGCCCACAGCATCTGGGAATCGGAAGGACGCCCTGCCGGCCAGGAAACGCGGCATTGGCTGATGGCGGAGAAACTGGTGCTGGCGGAGGAACGACATGCTTCGCAGCAAAACGGCGACAAGAAAAAAGCGCAAAAGTAGGTGTTGACAGACTGGCACTTCATCCATGCCCATGCCGACGAAACAAACCGCAGAGATGATCAGGCAGATGGACGTCATGACCACATCCACGCTTCCGCGCCACGTAACGGGAGCGACCGAGCACCGCAACAGCCTGCGCGAAGGACTGCCGTTTCCGCTCGGCGCCACCTGGGACGGGCTGGGCGTGAACTTTGCGCTGTTCTCCGCCAACGCCACCGCCGTGGAGCTTTGCCTGTTCGACGACGAGGGCCACGAAACCGAACGCATCACCTTGCCCGAATACACTGACGAAATCTGGCACGGCTATCTGCCGGATGCGCGTCCGGGACAGCTCTACGGTTATCGCGTGCATGGCCCCTATGAGCCCGAAGCGGGTCATCGCTTCAATCCCAACAAACTGCTGCTCGATCCATATGCCAAGCAGATCATCGGCGAATTGACCTGGCACGATGCGTTGTTCGGCTACACCATCGGCCACCCCGATGGCGACCTCAGCTTCGACGAGCGCGACAGCGCGCCGTACATGCCCAAGTCGCGCGTGATCGATCCGGCATTCACCTGGGGCACGCATTACTGGCCGGGCGTGCCGTGGGATCACACGATCATCTACGAAGCACACGTGCGCGGATACACCAAGCTGCTGGCGCATGTGCCGGAGCTCTTGCGCGGCACTTTCGCCGGTTTCGCGCAGTCGTTCGTGGTGGATTACATCCGCTCGCTCGGCGTGACCTCGGTAGAGCTGATGCCGATCCATGCCTTCGTCGACGACAAGCACCTGCTGGAAATGGGCCTGCGCAATTATTGGGGCTACAACACCATCGGTTTCTTCGCGCCGCATCCACGCTACATGGCGACGTCGACCGTGGCGGAAATCAAGGAGATGGTGGCGCATCTGCACGATGCAGGGCTGGAAGTGATTCTCGACGTGGTCTACAACCACACCGCCGAAGGTAATCACCTCGGTCCCACGCTCTCGCTGCGCGGCATCGACAACGCCAGCTATTACCGGCTCACCGAGGAGCGCCGCTATTACATCAACGACACCGGCACTGGCAACACGCTGGACTTGAGTCATCCGCGCGTGCTGCAGATGGTGATGGACTCGCTGCGCTACTGGGCCACCGAAATGCGCGTGGACGGTTTCCGCTTCGACCTGGCTACCATTCTCGGCCGCGAATCGCATGGCTTCGACCAGGGCGGCGGCTTTCTCGATGCCTGCCGGCAAGATCCCATCCTGGGCCGCGTGAAACTGATCGCCGAACCGTGGGACGTCGGTCCCGGCGGCTACCAGGTCGGCAAGTTCCTGCCCGGCTGGGCCGAATGGAACGATCGCTTTCGGGATGCCACGCGCGCGTTCTGGCGTGGCGACGAAGGCTGGCTGGCGGAACTTGCCACGCGCCTGACCGGCTCGGCCGATCTGTTCGACCAGCGCGGCCGCCGGCCGAATGCCTCGATCAATTTCGTCACCGCGCACGACGGCTTCACGCTCAAGGACCTGGTCAGCTACAACGACAAGCACAACGAAGCCAACCGCGAAAACAATCGCGACGGCACCGACAACAACCTGAGCTGGAACCACGGCGAAGAAGGCTATACGGACGATCCGGATATTCTCACCCTGCGCCAGCGCCAGATGCGCAACATGCTCGCCACGCTGCTGCTCTCGCAAGGCACGCCGATGCTGCTGGCCGGCGATGAATTCGGACGCACGCAAGGTGGCAACAACAACGCCTATTGCCAGGACAACAACGTCACTTGGCTGGACTGGCCGGCAGCCGGCGAGCAACGCGGACTCACCGATTTCGTGCGGCGCCTCACGCGCCTGCGCCGCGATTATCCGCTGCTGCGCCGCAGCCGCTTCCTGCGCGGCCTGGTCGATGAAGAGTCCGGCATTCGCGACGTCACCTGGCTGACGCCCGACGGACACGAATTCAACGAAGCGCAATGGCACAACCCCAAGGAGCGCTGCCTCGCCATGCTGCTCGACGGCCGTGCCAAGCCCACCGGCATCAAGCGGCCCGGCGCCGATACCACGCTGCTGCTGTTGATCAACGGCCATTTCGAGGATGTGGTTTTCACCCTGCCGCACGATACCGGCACGGTAGAGTGGCGCTTGCTGATCAGCACCGCAGCCTATGCGCCGGTCGTCAACGAAGGTCATGTCACGCTGCTGGCCAGATCGCTGGCGTTGTATCGGGCCAGGCCGGCGAAAGGCGGGTATGACAAATAACTCAAGCATGCATCGCCGTGTAGGTAGGCGGTGAGCGCACGCCAACCCCAACGTCGCCATGCAGAAGCCGATGGTGGAGTCGCCCCGGGTCAGCCTACAAGACGGCACCATGAGCATTGGCTGGCGCATGCTTGCTTGCACTGCTTTTCCGCCACGCTCCGAACCGGTCAGATTCAGCTTTCGTAAATGGAGAAAAATCGCAATATTTTGGGGCATATGAATGCGCAGCATTCACGACCCCATCACAGTATTCCCATCATCTTTACGCCGACTCAACGGTGAGGGGCTTGTGGCAGCCGGATGCTGCCGTTGTCAGGGTGTCGTTTCTACGCCAAGACCGGAGCAAGACCGTTGCGTTTGGAAGCTGGGGCGTGGACACCGTGTATGCATTACGCCAATCGAACGTCGTGAGCTATCGAGTTGGATGAAAATCCCACGACCCTCACGTGTGAACGTGGTGTCGCCAGCTGACGCAAAGCAAAGGCGCAGTGTCAGGTGAATTGGATGACCCTGCATTATCCACTCGGCGTCATGTGTATAGAGTCGTACTCATGGAAATTGCAGTCTCGAACCACGCGCTGCCTGCTTCTGCCCAGACCGACCACAGCATTTTCATCCTCGATCTCCACGGCCACATCCTCGCCTGCCACAACAGCCATCTGCTGTTCGACGAGCGGCACGCGCGCGAATTGCTTGGCAAGCACTACGCCAATGTCTACCCCAACCCAGGTGGCGCCGACCTGTTGCAGCTGGCGCTCGACGCGGATCTGGCCGGCCGGCATGCTCGCGTCGAATCCTGGCTGCCCAGCGAGCGCAACCTTCGCATCCGCCTGGAAATATCCGTACATGTGCTGAAAGCCGCGGGCCAGCGCCCCCACGGCTTCGCCATGATCCTGCGCGACATGCGCTTGAACCGGCGCACCCATGATCGCCTGCGCGAATGCGAACGCCGCCTGCGGCTATTTATGCAAGGCACGCCCGAGCATGCCATTTGCATGCTGGATCGACACGGCAACGTGCTCGACTGGAACGCCGGCATGCGGCGCATCACGGGTTATGCGGCCAGGGATATCGTCGGCCGTTCGTTCTCGGCCTTGTTCCCGGAAACACCGCAGCCATTGCCGCTTTCGGCGCAGTTGCTGCAATGGGCGGCGATCGGCAATCCTGTAAAGGTAGAGTGCGAATTGGCGCATGCGAATGGCACGCACGTACCGGCCGAAGCCGAGGTGCAGGCCGTTCATGCCGACGATGATTCGCTGATCGGCTTCGCGGCGCTCATCCACGACTGCACGCAGCAGAAGCTGGTGGAGCAATGTCTGCGCGAAGCCCGCGGCCAGCTCGTGCATGCACAGAAAATCGAGGCCATCGGCCGCCTTACCGGGGGCATTACGCACGATTTCAACAATGCCCTGCAAGGCATCATCAGCTCGCTGGAGCTGGGCGCACTCAGCCTCGACATGGACAACGTCACGCAAGCCAGGCACCACATGATGGCGTCCCTGCATACTGCCATGCACGCCGGCCGGCTCACCCAACGGCTGCTGTCGCTATTGCGCCGGCATGCGCCGCCCTCCCAGCTCATCCATGTCGCCAAGGTGTTGCAATCCATGCGCGAATTGCTCAGCCGCACGCTGGGCGACGACATCACGCTCGAGGTTTCGCACGCGGATGATCTGCCGCTGGTGGCATGCGACGGCGACCAATTGGAAAGCGCCCTGGTCAATCTTGCCGTCAACTCGCGCGACGCGATGGGCGGCCATGGACATATGCGCATCAGCTGCCGCCTGTGCACGCAGAACGACAGCAGCGTCCGTGTCGCGCTGGGGCCTGCCCACGGTTCGTATGTCGAGATCGCCGTGGCCGACGACGGCCCTGGCATGCGCGAAGAAGTACTCCAACGCGCGTTCGAACCTTTCTTCACCACCAAGCCTGAAGGACAAGGCACCGGTCTTGGTCTATCGATGGTCTACGACTTCGTGGCGCAATACAACGGCGTCGTGGATATCCGCAGCAGCCCTGGCGCCGGCACCTGCGTGCTGCTCTACCTGCCGTGTGACAACACCGCCATTCCGGAAGCCGCGCCGTTGAAAAGCGGCAACCCGCCGCCGGACCTGCATGGCTTTCGCATCCTGGTGGCAGAAGACAACGAAACCATTCGCCATTCGGTGGCGACACGCTTGCGGCAACTGGGCAGCGAGGTGGCGGAAGCGGCCTCCGGCAACGAGGCCTTGTCGCTGCTGGCCGGCGGCCCCGCATGGGATCTGTTGCTGTCGGACATCGACCTGCCCGCCATCGATGGCTACGAGTTGTGCTCGCAGGCGCGCAAACAGCTGCCCCAGCTACGCGTGATCTTGATGACCGGTTATGCCGATTCCGAATGGCTGGAATACAACGATCTCGGCGAAGCAACCAAGACCTTGATCAAGCCGTTCGACATGGGTGACCTGCTCGACAAGGCGCAATTGCTATTGCAGCCAGCGGACTGAGCAGTTGCTCTGTTCACGCGCCGCACGCTGCGGCCCTAAGGCAAGAAGCAAGGCGTAGGTCGGCGGTGAGATGTAGCCGAACCCCAACGTTGCATTCTGCATGGTGATGTCGGGGTTCGCATTCGCTCAGCACCAACCTACGAGAGCTTGCTGTTCACGCTATGCACGCTGCGACCTTTACGAACGCCTCGCCGTTCACTATTCATGAATGTGCATAAATCGACGTCGTTTCCTTGTGCATTTGCACACGCAGCGCATACGCCCCCATAGCGACAATCGCATAGACGAATCGACCCTGAGCACCTCTTCTATGTCTACCCGCATGCACATTTCGTTAGAGAAACGAAAAACGCCACGACCCCGTTCCATCCTCTCGCTCAATACCCATTCATCGCTATTTCACTCAGAAAGAAGCAGAAAAACCATTCTTTTCGAGGAACCTCTCACGGCGCTGCGCTCATCGTCCAATCCCTAGGATCGCTCACCCGTCACACGTGTTTCACATGACTCATCGCGTAGCCAAGTAGAAGCTTCGCGCCACCTTCAAACCGTCTGTAGTTGGGAGAACCGATGAGTTACCGCGCGCTTATTTCATGCGTCATCGCCATGCTTTCAGCTGCAGTCGCCCTGGTCTTCCTCTACCACCATGCCGAGTCGATCGGATTGGTGGACAAGCCGAGCGAGCGAAAGCGCCACGTCGGGAACATCCCTCTTATCGGTGGACTTTCTGCGCTGTTCGGCGTCATAGCCGGCATGTGCTTCGAGGGCGAATCCCTGCTGTTCACCAATGCGCTGCTGGGCACCGGTGCGGTGCTGGCTCTGACCGGCGCACTGGACGACCGTTTCGACCTGAGCGTGCGCAGCCGCTTACTGGTGCAGGCCGCGGCCGTCCTCACCATGGTCTATTGCACGCACATCTATATCCACACGCTCGGCCATCTGTTTGGTCACAACCTGGAACTGGGCGATTTCGGCATTCCGCTGACCCTGCTCGCCGTGATCGGCCTGCTCAACGCGTTCAACATGATGGATGGCATCGATGGCCTGGCCGGCATGCTGACGCTGGTGAGCATCGGCGCCATCAGCGTATTCCAGGGCATTTCGCAATGGCACAGCATCATCCTGCTGTTGCTGCTCGCCGCAGCGCTGCTGCCTGACCTCGCCGCCAACCTCGACTTGATCGGACGCAAGGTATTCCTGGGCGACGCCGGCAGCATGATGATCGGTTATTTCCTGGCATGGACATTGATTCAGCTCAGCCAGCAGCCGCACCCGCATTTGTCGACGGTCGACGTGTTGTGGTGCGTCGCGCTGCCGGTGCTGGATACCTTGCAAGTGATGATCCGACGCATGCGCGAGGGCAAGTCGCCATTCAAGCCGGATCGCGGCCACATCCATCACGTCATGATGAACGCCGGTTGCAGCGCGCACAGCGCGCTGGTGCTGCTGGTTGGATTGGCGATGGCGCTGGTCTATGTCGGCACCTGGACGCGCCATCTCACACCGGGCAGCAATTTGCTGGCGTTTGCCTCCGTCGCCGCGATCTACGTCGTTCTACTGGGCAGGATCTATCACACGCAACAGGCTAGCAAGGCGATGGTCGCCACTGCGCGCACGATCGGCGCAGGGCAACGGTTGTCGCTCGCCGCGCCGCTGCAACCCACCACGGTGGGGCCGTATCAGGAACATGAAAACGAAACCCATCAGGAAAGCGTGGAATCGTCGGAGCAACAGCAGGCTTGAATGCATGATCGCGACCATCACCCGCGCGGCCAACATCGATGGGAAAAAACACCATTGGTCACCACTGATCGAGCAGTTACCACACGCAGGACTTCACCGCCATCGGCCACCGCGGCGGACTTCGATCGCCGCCAGAATGGTGATGACGGCCTCGCGCCGGTCAGCGTGGTGGTGCCGTGCTACCGCTGCGCGCACACCATCGGCCCGGCGGTAGCGTCGATCGCGGCGCAGATACTTCGCCCCGCCGAAGTGCTGCTGGTGGACGACGGCAGCGGCGACGGCACATTGCAACAGCTCGAAGCGATCGCACGAGACTTCCCACCCGGCTGGATCAAGGTGATCGCCATGCCGCGCAACGCCGGCCCATCAGCTGCGCGTAACCGCGGCTGGAATGCGGCGCGGCAGCCATGGATCGCGTTTCTCGACGCCGACGATACCTGGCATCCGCAGAAACTGAAGCTGCAGTTGGACGCGCTACGGAACGATCCCGACATCGCCCTGCTTGGGCACCCGATGAACGTGCAATCGCGCACAGCGCCGCCGCCCGCGCTGCGGCAGCCGCCGCGGGTGCGCGTACTGGCGCGCCATCTGCTGATGTTGCGCCACCCGTTTCCTACCGCATCGATCATGCTGCGCCGCGACCTGCCGTTTCGCTTCGATGAAACGCGCAAGCGCGCGGAAGATTTCCTGCTGTGGGCGCAGATTCTGTTGTCCGGCTATCGCTGCGCGAAGCTTGACCAGGTGCTCGCCTCGTACCACAAGCCGCCGTTCGGCGCCGGCGGACTCAGCGGCGACATGCATGCGATGTACACCGCCGCCGTCGACGTTCGCCGCAGCTTGCACCAGATGGGCCTGCTGGGCTGGTGGCAATGGCAGTTGGTGGAAGCGCTGGCCTGGTTTCGCCATGTGCGGCGGCGCGCGCTGGCCTTTGCCCGCCACCAGCAAAATGCACTACCCA
>NZ_DATJMN010000307.1:0-3322 GCF_035508675.1 Dyella sp. | reverse complement strand
AGTCGATCAACAGCACTGCATAGCCGGCCGCATGCAGGAATCGGGCGCGATTGACCATGGCGCGCCGATCTGCACGAACGCCATGTAGCAGTAGAACAGCACCCTGCCCCTTGGTGCCGGCAACAAACCAAGCATGAATCGGATTCCCGGCGGCATCGAGGAAAATGATCGCTTGCGCGGGAAGATCAGGAGGCGGCGCTCCGACAAAACTTTGGACCGGACTGATGAGCGACAAACCAGCAGTCCATAATCCGATGAACCCAAGTGATGCCATCAGCGACGTAAGCAAAAGCCAGTTCAAGATTCGTCTATTACGCATCGTCCATGCCCTTGAATATTGCCTTCGCCTTCGTCTTTCTGTGCTCTACGCCGGTCAAGAACTTTGGTGTGGCCTAGATGACATCGGTGGCGGCCGCTCCCGCATTTGCCGTGCGCGCCGTGCTGCGTTGCGCGTAGCGGCGTCGCAGTTGCCGATTAAGTGGATTGCCAAGGAAGCGCGCGGCTGCCGAGGCTACCAGCGCGGACAGGGTGAAGAATAGCGCGAACATGGGCAATTTGAGTTCCATCGTCATGGACGCCTTCGGCATGAGCTCCACCATGATGCCCAACACCACGATATGGAACAGGTACAGTTCATAGCTGTGTGATCCCAGCCAGGCCAGCGGCCCGCCCAGCCGGCGCGCGAATGTACTCGCCTGAAGTCCGTATACGGCCATGAGAAAGATGGCGGTGAAGATGCCAAGCCAGCTTGCGCCAAGCGCCTCGTTACCCGGAATGCCGAGCATGTAAATCCACGCGGTGGCAATCAGGGCCGCCACGGCGACCAGCGCGCGCAGCGACGCTTTCCATTGCAAGCTACGGCTGACCACTGCCGCGACACATCCATAAGTCAACATATCAACGCAGGCCAGGTTGCCGTACATGAAAAACAACTCGTTATCTTTATGTATTTGGCGGTAGACAGGGGCCACGACCATGCAGATCCCGGCCAGGCACAACAGCTGCCAGCGACGACGGAGCACGAGCAACACCAGCGGAAAAAGCAGATAGAACACCTCTTCCACTGACAACGACCAATAGATGTTCATGGCATAGTTGAAATAACCGATCGTTTCCATCAAGACGTTGTGCCAAAAGGTAAGCACCGAAAGATCGGCGATGACGAAGAAAGCATCGCCTAGCGGGGTCTTGTGGGAGATGTTGGAGAACTTCGAAAGTCCAGCCAACCCCAATGTGCTGATGATGATCAAGGCCACCACTACCAACGGATAAAGTCTGAACAGGCGAAGCTTGTAAAAGTGCACCACATCAATCCCAGACAACGATTGGTAGCGAGCGATGATGTTGGAGGTGATAAGAAACCCCGAAATCACGAAAAACATCGACACACCGTAGTTGCCGTTATAAAAAATCGCATGCAATGTCGGCGCGGGAATCCACCGCTGCAGCGGACTGGATACCAGCCGGTAAGACAACGTGTAATGCAACAGCATCACCAGCAGGATGGATATGCCGCGCAACATGTCCACATAAAGATTGCGCCCATCGGGCGCGCTGATCGTCGTTGCTTGCTTGCTCATGGTGGTCGATATCGATTATGCGGAAAGGTCCAACATCCAAAGAAAGGGAAATCCAAAGCCTGTAAAGCGACCCATTCTGCAGAATATACCGACCCCAGTAGCGCCTCGCTGCAAGATCCGGTCCGCATCGACGTCAGGAACACCTCTGAAAAGCATCGTTGTTGGGCTCAACCAGACTCATGAGGTGCCCGATACTCGACGCCTACGCGGCGCAATTCATTGACATAGGATAGGTAGGCCACAGCGGTTTGCACGGAGACGCCGAACCGCGCCAGAAAGCCGACAGCTGCAAATATCAAGCAAACTCGCGCGCATCGCGCGACGAAAACAGGCCCCCGCCACGTTGGACGATCATCGCTTGCCGCCGTGGTTATTTGAACCGCTCATTGTCAAAAGCTTCCGATAGATGTGGGCCGGCGAGAATCGCGGCCCCGCCCTGACCTCGATAATAGTGCACCCGCCGCGGATACGGACAATGACGGTCGATCTATAACGCTCAGCAGAAGTCCGTATCCCCCGCCTTGGCTTGCCGCGCGCTTTTGCGTTCCCGCCACGCAGGTGCCGACACGAGCGACGCCAGCCACTTTGCCATGTAGCTCGCGCCATGGCATGCCGCAACACCGCGCACGGCCAGTCCCTCGGCTTTCCCGCCGCGTTTACCTCGAAGCCGGCCGTAATGCCCAGACGGGCACCCGGCAGTGTCGCGTTTCCTTCAGCGTACTTTGCCAAACCCGCGAAATTGCCGGAATGCAGCCCTGAAATAATCGCCGTCGGCATAGGTCGCAGAAGCGGCAGCATCGGCGCGCGCGAGCGCCGGAAGTGCTGTCCACGGCAGCGTTGGATGCTGGTGATGCAATCGGTGAAGATGATGATTCATCAACACGGGTCGCCAGAACGCAGGCACGCGAAAGTTGCGAGCCCGCCCCTGCTCGTCGAGCGTCACATCGTAGTGCGGCAGATTATCCGCCAGTGACAGCCACAATCCGCGCAGAAACATCTTTACGGCAAGCACAGGCCACCACGCCCCATAGATATAAAATGCGCAGCCATGGAGCAGGACCGACAGGATCCAGTCGCGCCGCATGCGAATGCGCCGTTCCCGATTTTTTGCAAAACCCACAAACAGGCGCTGGACATCCCGGTCTATCGGCTCTTCGCTGCGAAGCTTATGCGCGACAAGTCGGCACACCCAGGTGACCGGCAGAAATGTCAGCAACGGCATGGCAAGTTCCGCCAGATACAGGCCACCCAACAAATGCGCGTAATAGCGGATGCGCGCAAGCAGGTGATGCGTCACGCCATCATGCACGTCCGGCCGATCATAGGGTTCGCGCGTAAAGCGGTGATGCATCAAGTGACCGAAGCGCACGGCGTCGAACGGCAACGCGAAGGCGATGGCCAATGCCCGCCCAAGCCATTCGTTGAGCCACCGTTGGGGCAACAACTGCCCATGAATCGATTCATGGACCAGCCCCCAATGCGTCGGAGCCAGCACTACGAGCGGCAGCGCGACCCACAGCGCGAGTGCGCCCCATTGCCGCAACAAGAATGGCCATGCGAAGAGCTGCACCAGCACGGCCGTCGCGACAAGACCAAGGAGCGCCAAATTGGCGCGATGGTCGATGGGAGCACGCCGAGACGTCCGCCGCGTTGCCGCTGTCTGGCTATCATCCAGCCCTGCTGCCTGTAGGCCCATCTTTTTCCCTTAAGTACAGACTGGCTGCATAAGCTAGCAGCGCCTT
>NZ_DATJMN010000306.1:0-35877 GCF_035508675.1 Dyella sp. | reverse complement strand
AACGAAAAAACGGCAAATCGCGTCAGAGCCCGAGGCGGCATAAAGCGTCAAAAGTGACACTTTATGGTGATTTGCCCATAGCGCCGCCACATCAAGAGAATTGGCGCGCCCGGAGGGATTCGAACCCCCGACCAATGGCTTCGGAAGCCACTACTCTATCCGGCTGAGCTACGGGCGCGTGGTGTGATGCGCGCTGGATGGGCAATCCGGGAGGTGCGGGCCAGCGGCGAAGCGGGAGTATAGCGGAGTTGGCGCAGGCTCGCCCACATGACGCGTTTTTCGCGGGCGCGGCGGCTTACCCGAGCCATCTCTCCCGCGGCGGTCGCCGCAGGAGAGAGGCTGGGGCGCGCCTGGATCAGCGGGCCTTGATCAGCTGGCTCAAGGTGTCCGGCTTGCTGGTGTCGCGTTCCAGATGCGGATACTTCAGGCCGCCGTGGTAGTCGATGCGCACGGTCTTGTACTCATCGAAGTTCTTCACCAGCAGTTCGATCGGCTGACTGGTGTCCTTTGCCGCGGCGGTCACTGCATCCTTGAGCGCATCCGGGTCGTAGCTGCGGCCGTTGACGGCGACGATGTTCATGCCCGGCGAGATGCCGGCATTGAAGGCCGGGCTGTCCCAGAGTACATCGTTGATGGAACCTTCCTTGCCCAGGGAGAGGCCCAGCGAGTACATGAAATCGGCGCTCTTGCGGAAGGCTTCCACCGCCTTGATCGCATCGGACGGCTTGTCGTTGTAGACCAGCTTCCAGCCGTGTGCCTCGAGGCCGCCGATCAGCGGGCCATGGCCGTCGAGGCGCGTGCGCAGGTAGGTTTTCCAGTCGTACGGTGCGATGTCGTTGAGGGTCTTGACCACGTCGTCGAAGGTGTAGGTGTCGACGTCCCACGCGCCCGGGTTCACACCGAAGAAGGCTTTGGCGAAATCGTCGATGGTCTTCTTGTTGCCGGTGAGTTCGCGCAGCTTGCCGTCGACGTCCAGCCAGATCATCTGCCCGGCGGAGTAGTAATCCTCGCTACCCTGATAGTTGCGGTACGGCAGCGGGCGGCGCATGGCGATGGTGGGATCGTTGGTGGTGTCCTGCACGTTGCGCCAGCTGGCCAGGCCGGGGCGGCCCTTGTCGTAGGTGGCGGCAACGGCGGCGAGCATTTCCTCAAATTGCTTGTCGCTCCACAGGCCGGAACGCGCCGCCATCACCTGGCCCCAGAACTGCGTCTGGCCTTCGTACACCCATAGCAGCGAATCGCCCATCGGCACGTTGTAGTTCGGCGTGGACAGGTCGAAGCCGCGGCGGTATTTGCCGTCCCAGGAGTGGTTGAACTCGTGCGAGAGCAGATCGCGCATCACCCAGCTCTTGTCCCATTCGGTGAAGTAGCCGGTGGGCGTGCCGTCTTCGCTGGAGCGGTGATGTTCCAGGCCGTTGCCGCTCATCTTGTCGCTGAGCGAGAACAGGAAGTCGTAATGGTTGTAATGATGCGCACCGTACAGCTTGTACATCTGCTGCACCAGCGCGCGATGGACTTTGAGCTGGTCGGGCGTGATCGCCAGGTATTTCGGATCGTCCGCCACCAGGTCCATATGCACCGGCGTGCTTGCGCCTGGGTCGAGATCGACGCGCTTGAAGTACTTGCCGGCATAGATGGGCGAGTCGACCAGGTCGTCATAGTTGATCGGCTTGAAGTGCACGGTGCCGCCGTCCTGCGCAGCCACTTCCAGCGCCGAACCGAACTGCCAGCCGGCCGGCAGCGTGACGCTGGGTTCGGTCTGGATCTGGCGCGCGTAATAGCCGGCCGGGTACAGCGTGACGGTGTTCCACTGCAGGTCGAGCATTTCCGGCGTCATCACCACGCGGCCCTCGCGGGTGTCCTGCGGCGAGAGGAACTGGAAATCCACGTCCACGCTGCTGGCGCCCTGCGGTACGTCGACGTTGAACGCGTAAACGTTGTACTCGTCACGCGTCCACGGCAGCACCTTGCCGTTGGCCTTCACCACCAGACCGGCGAGCTTGTCGATCGGGCCGGTGGGCGAGTGGTTACCCGGTATCCACTGCGGATACAGCAGCGTGAGCTTGCCTGCCGCCGCCACCGGGATCGTTTCATGTACGCGGAATATGCGATGGGCGAGGTCGGTGGCGTCCACGTCGATCTTCAGCGCACCGGCGCTGTAAGGAACGTTCTGCGGCGCGGGCACGTCGTCGGCATGAACGACAAGGGCGGTGCATCCCAGCACGGTGGCGAAGATGGCGGCGGCAAGCGGGGTACGTTTCAAAGGGGGTCTCCTGATGCGATGCCGCCAAGCTGAACGCGAAGGCGACGCAAGGCCACGATCCTAGCCACGCGCACACGCGCTGCCCCCCTGCCAGAGGTCACGCGCAGGCCTTGCCGGGCATGGAATTGCACGCCGAAAAGGATGACGCAGCGTGGACAGCAAAGCTGAATATCAAGCGGTCCGCAAAATGTCCGGCGAAGTTTTGTTCAGGACTTACGTTACAAACTTGTTACGTCGTGTATCCCCGCACGGCCCCTCGTCGCGACCTCCCCATCGCGTCGAAGGCACATAACAAAGAGATGGAGCCCTCCATGAATAAGCTAGCCCTCTCGGCCGCCGTGGCCGCGCTTGCCCTGTCCCCTGTGCTGAGCCAGGCCGCTCATGCGGACGACAGCACCCCCACCTACGGCGCCAACGTCAACCCTAACTGGCAAGACAACTTCTTCGTTGATGGCCAGCTCGGCCAGACCCAGGCCCGCACCAGCCTGCTCGACCACAACAACAGCGTGTTCCAGAACGTGCGCTTCGGCTGGCGCTGGAACGGCATCGTGGGTCCGGAAATCGGTTATGCCTACCTCGGCCGCCCGAAGGCTGATATCGGCGACGGCTTTGCCTCGCTCTCCGCGAAGGCCCGTGCGGTGACCATCGGCGTCAACGCCAAGTACAACGTGTACCAGAACTGGTTCGTGACCGCGCACGCCGGCTACCTGCGCTCGCAGACCAAGTTCGCTTATTCCGGCAATCTCGGTGGCGACTACACGACCTATAACAACGGCGTGTTTGCCGGCCTGGGCGTTGGCTACGACCTGACCAAGAACGTCAGCGTCGGCCTGAACTACGACGACTACCGTATCAACTCCGGCAACAGCACCAGCGCGAACTACGTTGGCGTGGGCCGTAACCGCACGAACGTGGCAGCGTACTCCGCTTCGGTGGAATACCGCTTCTGATGGATCGCTGCACGCAAGTGCGAGCTGTTCGGAAACCCCCGGCTTGCCGGGGGTTTTCTTTTGGATCCCCGGGGATCGGCTGTCCCTAAAGTTCGCGCGGCCCGCGCCGATAACTCTTTCCGATTGCGCCTTTTGAAGCGCACGCGCCTTTTCCCCCTGAGGACCAATCCATGAAAACCGTACTCGCCGCGACCTTGCTGCTGGTCGCCCCCATCGCCGCCCATGCCTGTGCCGCCACCGATTTCGCGATCCAGGACGTCAAAGTTGCCGCCGTCGGCAATGGCATCGCCACTCGCCTGAGCGTGAAGGGCAAGCTGGTCAACAACTGCACGTCCGCTGCCGCCGCGCAGGTTCGCCTGGATGCGAAGGACGGCTCCGGCAACGTGCTCGCCTCCAGGGTGGGCTGGCCCGCCGGCACCACCAACGTCAGCCCCGGACAGTCGGTGGAATTCGACCTGGGCCGCCTGCTGCATTACCAGTCGGACATGCAGAGCTATTCGCTCAGCGTGGTCGACGTGAAGTCCTGGTAAGACATTTCCAGCCTCACAACTCGCTTGTGAATCCGCCGACGGCATCTGCCGTCGGTTTTTTTTGATGCATACCCGGCAGCGCATCCAGTGGATGCGGCGGCGGCATGCGTGCGCCCTAAAGTTTCGTATCACTCAGGCCGATAGGGATTACAAGCCGTGCTCTTGGCGATCCGACCCGAGGACTGATTCATGAAAACCGTACTCGTCGCGACCCTGCTGCTGGTCGCTCCCATTGCGGCCCATGCCGCCTGCGCAGCCACCGATTTCGCGATCCAGGACGTCAAAGTCTCCGCGGTTGGTACGGGCATTGCCACCCGCCTCAGCGTGAGGGGCAAGCTGGTCAACAACTGTTCCGCACCTGCCGCCGCGCAAGTTCGCCTGGATGCCAAAGACGGCTCCGGCAACGTGCTCGCCACCAAGATGGGTTGGCCTGCCGGCACCACCAACATCAGTCCGGGGCAATCGGTGGATTTCGACATGGGTCGCCTGCTGCATTACGACTCGGATATGCAGAGCTACTCGCTCACCGTGGTCGACGTGAAGGCCTGGTAAGACGCTGCAACCGCCAAAACATTGCGTGTGAACCTGCCGGCGGTGCTAGCCCACACCGTCGGCTTTTTTTCGCATTAACGCGCGTAGGCCGATTGATTCCGGCGGATTGTCACTGCGGCGTTCGCCCACTGCTGTCCGGGGAAATTTTTCGGAAGCCTTGCTGACGACAAGATGCTCGCGCAAGGTTCCATTTCACCCGGCCGTCATTCCCGCGAAAGCGGGAATGACGTCAAGCAAAAAAAGAGTGCTGCGTTGAATTCGAGTCACTTACCGAGCATGAGTGCTGAAATCCTGGTCTTTGCGATGCTTTCGCTAATCTGCAAAATTTTCCCCGGACAGCAGTGGGCGAACGCCGGAATGACGGCCCGCCCTGAATAGCATCGACGCGGACCTTGTATTCAGAGCGATTAAAGCACCTGAGAACAGGTTCTACTTCGCAGGAACGGGACGATGCCGAAGAGCGCGAGATGCGCGCCTAAGTTGTCGCCATTGCGGTCAGTGCAAGGTAAACAACTTGTCAAAACCCGCCACCCGCAAGGTGCCGCGCAACGCGCTGCTGGCGTTGACGATGCGAATCTCCGCCCGATCGCCGCCGGCATGCTCGCGCAGCAGCAACAGCATGCCCAGCGCGGAGCTGTCCATGCTTTCCACTTCGCCCAGATCGATCACATAGCTGCGCACCGGCTTGTGCTCGCCCAGGCAGGCTTCGTGGAAGCTGCGGTGCACGCTGAAGTCGAAGCGGTTGCTGAATTGCAGGGTGAGGCAATCCTGCTCGGTGTCGTGTTGAACGTGCAGGTTCATGAGCTTGGCTCCTTAGAACAATTCGATTTCGCCGGCATCCATGCTGTTCTGCAAGGCCGGACCGCGCGAACGGATGCGGGCCTTTTCGCGCTGCAGCGCCAGGCGCTCGCGCACGCGTTCGGAATGCTGGCGCAGCACCTGCGCATCGAACGACTCGCACGCCAGCGTTTCGATGTCGCGCGTGGTTTCGGCCGCAACACCCTGCAGTTCCACCAGGCGCGTCCGCGTCTGGTTGAGCAACTGGCTGAGGATGTCTTCGAACTGCAGCGAGCGGATGGTGGTGGATACGTCGGTGCCCAGGCCGCGGTTGATCTCGACCACCTTGTCGGCAACCGCGGTGGTGCGTGCATCGCTTTCGGTCACGTGCGCCATCATGGCGTCGATGCCGCCCTTGGCCGACAGCGCCACGTTCAAATCCTGCGAGGCCAGTTCGCCGACCAGGTCGCGCACCTGCTCCATCGCGATGCGTGCGCGTTCCACGTGGCTGCCGATCTGCTCGTTGAACTGGTTGGAATGGCTGGCGAGGTTGCGGATTTCCCCCGCCACCACGGCGAAGCCGCGGCCCGCCTCGCCCGCGCGCGCCGCTTCGATCGCGGCGTTCAACGCCAGCAGATTGGTTTCTTCGGCAATCGTGTTGACGTTCTTCAACAGTGCGAACACCGCATCCATTTCCTTCGACATGCCGTCGATGCGATAGACGATGCGCAGGCTTTCACGCGAGAGCTGCACGATCAGGCCGACGAAGTGCTCCAGCAGATCGCCGGTGCGCGTCGCGAAATCCTGCACCGACACGCCGCCGTTTTGCACGTCGATGATCTGCTTCAGCAGCGACTGCTGCAGGCCGGTCTTCTGCGACAGGCCATCGAAGCCGCCGCCGAGTTCAGATACCGCATCGCGCAGCAGATCCAGCGCCTGGTGCAGTTCGCGCGAGGCGTGACCGAGTTCGTCGACCAGTGCGCCGCGCACGTCTTCCAGGGCTTCGCGCACCGGGGCAGGGTCGGGCGCCGGCGGGGCTTCCACCACGATGGCCGACGCCGACAGGCGCCGGCATTCGAAGATCCACACCGCGCACACGGCGGTGACCAGCATTGGCGCCATCCACACCGGATTCCAGATCAGGCAGAGCAGCAAGGCGGCCAGGCTGGCGCCGATACCGACGAGAGGGCGTGGAGCGGAGGCGGGAAGAATGGCGGACATAAGCAATTCCGATACGTCAGGATGCGGCGCGTCGTGCGCCGGCAAAAGGTTGATGCGCCAGCACCAGCAGGCGTGCGGCGATGTCTTCGAGCGGGAGTTTTTCGTCGGCAGCGCCGAGCTTCCAGGCCGCGCCGGGCATGCCCCACACCACCGAGCTGGCTTCGTCCTGCACCAGGGTGGGTGCGCCGCTTTCGCGCATTTCCAGCAGGCCGCGCGCACCGTCGTCGCCCATGCCGGTCAGCAGCACGCCGATGGCGGCGGCACCGATGCTGGCGGCGGTGGAACGGAACAGCACGTCCACGCTGGGCTTGTGGCGATTGACTTGTGGACCGTCATGCAGGCGGCAGACATGCTTGGCGCCGTCCCACATCACCAGCAGATGTTCGCCGCCGGGCGCGATATAGGCGTGGCCGGGCTGGATCGGCTGGCCGTCACGTGCTTCGCACACGCGCATCGCCGAGCAGTTGTTCATGCGTGTGGCGAACGGGCCGCTGAAAGCCGCGGGAATATGCTGCGTGATGACGATCGGCGGCGCATCCGGCGGCATCGATTCCAGCAGCACGCGAATCGCCTCGGTGCCGCCGGTGGAAGCGCCCACCGCGATGATGCGCATGCTGCCGCGCGTGCCGGGCGATTGCGAACGCGGCAACACCGCATCGGCGGAAAGGCGCGGCGGCACCTCGATTTTCTGCACCTGCGTGTAAGGGCGCGGACGCGTCCGCGCGGCCAGCTTCACCTTCGCGCAGATTTCCTGCGCGCTCTCGGCAAAACTGTTGGCCAGGTCGCTCGACGGCTTGGTGAAGAAATCCACCGCGCCGATTTCCAGCGCCCGTAGCGTGACTTCCGCACCGCGTTCGGTCAGCGACGACACCATCACCACCGGCATCGGCCGCAGGCGCATCAGGTTTTCCAGAAAGGTCAGCCCATCCATGCGCGGCATTTCCACGTCGAGCGTGAGCACGTCGGGATTGAGCTGCTTGATCTTGTCGCGCGCGATCAGCGGATCGGCGGCCACGCCGACGACCTCGATACCGGGATCGGAATCGAGCATGGCCGACAGGAGCTTGCGCACCAGTGCGGAATCGTCGATGACCAGGACACGGACTTTTTCCATTACCGCCTTCTCACTCAATGCCTCTACGCAGGGGAGCCCTAAAACAGCTCCACCTCTCCCTTTATCGGATCGTTCGCCAAACGCTTGAGGTAACGCTGCTCGTTGGCGGCCAGTTCGGCGTCGCGCTGGCTGCGCAGCTGCCTCACGCGAACCCTGCCGCTGACCGGGAAAAACTGCAGCTGGCGCGGGTAGATATCGCCCACGTCCTCGGCCACCACCGGCAGCCGCTCGGTTTCCAGATAGCGCTTGACGAAGCTGATGTTGCGCTGGCCGACGTCGGTCATCTGCGCCAGCACACGGCCGCCACCGAAGATCTTCACGGTGAGCGCTTCGCGCCGGCCACCGGCTTTCAGCACGGCATTGATGAGCTGCTCCATGGCGTCGCTGCCATAGCGCGCGGCGCGGCCCACTGCCAACGACCAGTCGTTACGCTCGCCGCCCATCGGCTCGGGCAGCATGAAATGGTTCATGCCGCCGATGCGGCGCTCGGCATCGCGCACGCAGGCGGAAACGCACGAGCCAAGCACAGTGGAGATCATTTCCTCCTGCGTGCTCACGTAGTACTCGCCGGGCAGTACTTTCACCGTCATGCAGCTGTGCGTGGGATCCCAGAACCGGCGCATGTGCTCGAAACCGGGCAGCACGGGCTCGCTGGTAGTGGGCGCAACGGCAATGCCTCGAACAGGGGCGGTCATAGGGCACGCTTCCGGTAAACGGTACGGCCGACCAGTTCAAACGAATCGCTGAGGCCGTACATCGATTCGGAGTGGCCCAGAAACAGATAACCGCCCGGCTCGAGCAAGCCGGCATAGCGCTCGAACAAACGCTGCTTGGTCGGCTTGTCGAAATAGATCACTACGTTGCGGCAGAAAATCGCATCGAACGGCCCGCGCATGGGCCAGTCGTGCAGCAGATTGAGCGGCTGGATGGTGACCAGCTCGCGCAGGCGCGGATGCACGCAGGCGGTGCCTTCATAGCGGCCCTCGCCACGCAGGAACCAGCGGCGGCGGCGCTCGTCGCTGATGCCGCCCATGCGGTCGAGCGCATACATGCCGCCACGCGCGTGTTCCAAGGCTTGCGGCGAAAGATCGGTGGCGAGGATGCGCGCATCGACCTTGCTGCCGGTGCGTTCCAGCGCTTCGGCCAGCACCATCGCCAACGCATAGGGCTCTTCCCCGGTAGCGCAGCCGGCGGACCAGATGCGCAGGCGGCCGTCGCTTTTCTTCGCTGCCAGCCAGCGTGGCAGCAGTTCATCGACCAGCAGGTCGTAATGATGCATCTCGCGGAAGAACGAGGTGACATTGGTGCTGATCGCACTGGCCAGTTCGCCCAGTTCACCGTCCGGGTCCTGGCGCAGCACGTCGCAATAACCGCCGAAATCCTTCAACCCCAATGCGCGCAGGCGGCGCAGCAGGCGGCCTTGCACGAGCTGGCGCTTCTGTTCGCTGAGCGAGATGCCGCAATGCTTGTAGACGAAATCGCGCAGGAACTCGAACTCGCTATCGCCAAGCAACGGGCCACCCGCGCTCGTCATCGCAGCATGGAAGTCGGATGCGGTTGCGGTGTTCATGACCCTCGTCTCATTGTGCGAGCGGATGAGGCCGCTCGAAGGTGAGTGATTTACGCGCTCTCGTTGCGCCGGCGTAACTCCTTTCGCTGGCCGGCGGCGTCCCCAGGCAACCGGCTAACGGAATCTCTTGCTACTACGCCTTCCTCTGCGCAGTGCAGAGGAAGAGCCGCATCAAAATTCCTTCCACACATCGCTGTCGGTCGTCGCCGGCACCGGAGCGCGGCGCGCTGCAGCAGCCGGCGGCGCAGACTGGCGCACCGCGGCGAACACGGCTTCGGTCTCAGCCAGGATCTCCGCTGCCTTCGGCTTGACCGGCGCGGCCGCAGCCTCCTCGCCGAGGCGGAAGAAGCCCACTTGCCGCGACAGCTCGCCGGCCTGTTCGTGCATGGCGCGTGCGGCAGCGGAAGCTTCTTCCACCAGCGCGGCGTTCTGCTGCGTCATCTCGTCCATCTGCGACACGGCGTTGTTGACCTGGTCGATGCCGGCCGATTGTTCCTGGCTGGCCGCGGCGATCTCGGCCACGATGTCGGTGACCTTCTTGACGCTGTCGACGATGTCGGCCAACGCCTTGCCGGATTGATCGACCAGTTCCGACCCTGTGCGCACCTTGTCGGCGCTGTCGTTGATCAGCAGCTTGATTTCCTTCGCCGCACCGGCGCTGCGCTGCGCGAGGTTGCGCACTTCCGTCGCCACCACCGCAAAGCCGCGGCCCTGTTCGCCGGCGCGCGCCGCTTCCACCGCGGCGTTCAGCGCAAGCAGGTTGGTCTGGAAGGCGATTTCGTCGATCAGGCTGACGATGTCGGAAATCTTGCGGCTGGAGCTGTTGATCTCGCGCATCGCAGTGACCGCCTGCGCCACCACTTCACCGCCGCGCTCGGCCTGTTCGCGCGCACCGCGCGCAAGCTGGTTGGCGTGGCTGGCGTTTTCGGCGTTCTGCTTCACGGTAGAGGTCATTTCCTCCATCGACGAGGCGGTTTCTTCCAGGCTGGAGGCCTGTTCCTGCGTGCGCTGGCTCAGGTCGTCGTTGCCGCGCGCGATCTGCTGCGCGGCCGTGCTCACCGCATCGGAGCCGTTGCGCACTTCGGCAACGATATCCACCAGGCGCTGATCCATCGTGCGCAGCGCGGTGAGCAATTGCGCCAGTTCATCCGTACCCTTTACTTCGATGGCATGGCCCAGCTTGCCGCCCGCGATTTCGTTGGCGACCTTCATCGCGTAGCTCAGCGCATGCGAGATCGAACGGATCAACAGCGTGGACCGCAGTATCGCGAACAGCAGGCCGGCAGCCAGCGCAATCAGCGTAATCATGCGGATGCGCTGATAGCTCTTGACCTGGTCGGCGTAGATCTGGCCGGCTTCGTCGCTCTGCACTTTTACAAGCTTGGCCAGCGCGTCCTGGCGCTGCATCATCAGCGGACGCAGTTCCATTTCCACCAGGTCGGAAGCGCCATTGTCGGACTGCTTGATGGCATCGAGCACATCCTGCTGGGCCTGGCTGTAATCCTTGTCGGTGGAATGCCAGTCCTTGGCCGCCGCGGCGACCGCCGGGCTGGTCTGTTGCTTGGCAAAGCGCCCTTCGTAAGCCGTTGTCTCGGTCTGATAGCGCTGGAATTCCGCCATCTTCTGCTTCACCTGATCGGCTTTGCCGACCAGCGAGGCCGCTTCGCTGAGCGTGAGGAACGACTTGAGCGAGTCACTGCGTACCTGGTCCAGGTACTGGCTGGGCACCATGCCGGCTTCGTAGATACGTTGCGTGCCGGCGTTCTGCTGTGACATCGAGTAGAGCCCGATAGCCGCGCCGGCCAGCAACATGACGCCGAGCAGGCCGACCAGCATGATCAGCCGCGCGCGTACCGTGAGCGATTTGGATTTGAATGTCGGGAAACGCAATTTCATGGGGTGTTGTCCTTCAGGCGACGGCTTTCACATCAGCAGCCGCATCGAGCGCGGCATCGAGCATCTGGGCATCCTGCGGTTGCAGCAGTTTGTCTGCGTCGAGCAGCAACACCATGCGGTCGCCGACCGAGGTCAGTCCTTTCAGATATTCGGTATCCACGGTGGTGCCCATGTCCGGCACCGGGCGAAGCGCATCGTCGGCGACATCGAGCACGTCGGAGACGGCATCCACCACGACACCGAACTGGCGGCCGGCCACGGTGATGATCACGGTGACGGTGGTGGCGTTGTATTCCTCGCGCGTGAGGCCGAAGCGCAGGCGCAGATCGATCACCGGCACGATCGCGCCACGCAGGTTGAGCACGCCAAGCACGTAGTGCGGCGACTGCGGAATGCGCGTGACGGGAGTCCAGCCGCGAATCTCACGCACGGCCAGGATGTCGATACCGTATTCCTCGTGCGCAAGGTTGACGGTGAGGTATTGGGCTTGATCAGACATGGTTCGCCTCGTGGATGGGAGCAGGTCCAGTTGCTGCTCCCCGTTCGTAGGAGGAATCGGCGGTTGCGGGGAAAACTTGAGGTGGAGGGGGTGCTGGAATCGGCCATGAGAAGCCCCTCTCCCGAGCGCCTGGTTGGCGTTGCGCTCCCGTTTCGCGGGATGCGGTTCCCTCCCCTGCTTGCAGGGGAGGGCTAGGGTGGGGTTGCTTGTGCTTTAGCGCGCGACCGGATGCCGCCGGGTAACTTTGGGTTGCAGGAATGGATACCGAAATATTTGCGTCTTAGCCGATCTCTGAGCCCTGCCGCTCGCTTCGCTCGCACCCCACCCCAACCCACCCTGCAAGCGGGGGAGGGAGCGGCTCAAGCCTAGTCACCTATCGCCACCAGAGCGCCAGTGGCCAGACTTGGCTTGCGCGCGGCTACTTTCCCCCCGGCATGCACCACCCCATGCACCCGGAAATACCCCATCTGCGCATTCAACCGATCCGCCTGCTCCTGCATGGCACGCGCCGCCGCGGCCGCCTCTTCGACCAGCGCGGCGTTCTGCTGGGTGGCCTGGTCCATCTGCATCACGGCCCGGTTCACCTGTTCGATGCCGCCGGATTGCTCCTGGCTGGCCGCGGCCATCTCGTCCACGATGTCGACCACCTTCTTCACGCTGGTCGTGATCCCCGCGAGCGCCTGGCCGGATTCGTCCACCAGCTGCGCGCCGGCCTGCACCTTCTCTTCGCTGTCGCCGATCAGGGTCTTGATCTCCCTGGCGGCGCGGGCGCTGCGCTGCGCCAGGTTGCGCACTTCATCGGCAACCACTGCAAAGCCCCGGCCCTGCTCGCCGGCATGCGCTGCCTCCACCGCCGCATTCAGCGCCAGCAGATTGGTCTGGAAGGCAATTTCGTCGATCAGGCCGACGATGTCGGCGATCTGCGCACTGGCCTGCTGGATACCCTGCATGGCCATGCTGGCGCGGACGGCAACCTCGCCGCCGCGCTCGGCCTGCACGCGCATGGCGATGGCAAGCTGGCTGGCGTGCCGGGCGTTGTCCGCGCTCTGCTTTACGGTGGAGGTCATTTCTTCCATCGAAGCGGCGGTTTCTTCCAGGCTGGAAGCCTGTTCCTGCGTGCGATAGCTGAGGTCGTCGTTGCCGCGAGCGATCTGCTGCGCGGCCGACGTCACCGTCTGCGCGCTGCGCTGCACTTCCCCCACCACCTCGGTCAGCTTGCCGCGCATGCGCTCCAGCGCATCGAGCAGGCTGCCAGGCACGGCGGCCGTTGCCTCGTCCTGGCGCAGGTCGCCATCGGCAATGCGCGAGGCAATGGCCAGCGCCACGCTCGGTTCGCCACCGATGCTGCGGCGGATGCTGCGCATGGATTCGCCCACCACCAGCATCACCAGCAACGCGACGATGCCGGCGCGCAGCAGCCGGCGCATCAGCATCTGCCGGAACTGCGCGTTGATGTCGACGAAATACGCGCCGGCCGCGACATGCAGATCCCACGGCTTGTAATACGCGGTATAGGTAATCTTGTGCTGGTCGCCTTTGGCGCCGGGCATCGGCCACATGTATTCGGTGAGGCCATGGCCATCTTGCTGATCGGCGGCCAGCATGTCGCGATACAGGTATTTGCCGGTGGAATCGTGGTCATCGCGAATGCTCTTGCCATCCCGCCCGGGCATGATCGGATGCATGTGCATGACCAGATTCGAATCGAACACGTACACGTAGCCAGTGCCGTTGTTCCAGCGCAGCGCGGACAGCGCCTGCATCGCCTGCCGCTGCGCGTCCGCGTCGTTGAACTCGCCTTTCGCCGCACGCTGGCGGTAGCTGTCGATCAGCGACGTGGCGGTAGCCACTTCATCGCTCAACGCGCGTTCCCGTGCCTGCATCAGCATGGTGCGACCGTCCAGGGACGACATCACGGTGAGCGCAAGCAACCCGGCCACGGCCACGGCGATAACCAGCCATACCCGCGCCGACAGGCTGAGGCGTTCGAGCATTTTCAATGGGGACTTCATAACGGCAACCTTCGATGACATGGGAGGACGGGGCCAAACGCCCCACCGCACTCCATGCCCGGTTGCGCAGCCTTCTCTGCGTGCAACCGATGACGATGCGGAGTCCCTCCCCAAACTCCGCAACGTTTTTTCGTCAGCGCGTAGGTTGGGGTGAGGCGACAGCCAAACCCCAACGCCGCCATGTGCATCTCATGTTGGGGTTCGGCTGTCGCCTCACCCCAACCTACGCCGCCTTGCGTCGCGACTGCAGGCGGATCAATCCGGCCACGTCGACGATCAAGGCCACCGAACCGTCGGCCAGGATGGTCGCGCCGGAAATACCGTCCACACGTCGGTAATTGGCTTCCAGGGATTTCACTACCGCTTGTTGCTGGCCGACCAGTTCGTCGACGAACAGGCCGATCTGCGTGCCGTCCGCTTCGACCACAATCACCAGGCCGTCTTCGATCTGCTGCCGCGCATCGGCGCAACCGAACTGCTGGTGCAGGCGCACGATCGGCAGGTATTCGCCGCGGAAGCGGAACAGCTCGCCGCCGCCGGTCACGCTGCGCACGGCGTCGGCACGCAATTGCACCGATTCCACGATCGACACCAGCGGCACGATGTAGCACTCGCCGCCCACGGCTGCGCTCAAGCCGTCGATGATCGCCAGCGTCAGCGGCAAGGCGATGGTGAACGTGGTGCCCTGCCCCGCGCGGCTCTTGATGCCTACGTTGCCGCCCAGGTCCACCACGTTGCGGCGAACCACGTCCATGCCCACGCCGCGCCCGGACAGATCGGTAGTGACCGTCGCGGTGGAGAAGCCCGGCTGGAAAATAAGCTCGCCGACGGCTTCATCACTCAACGTGTCGCCGCTATTGATCAAACCCTTCTGCACGGCCTTGGCGATGATGGCGTCGCGATTGAGGCCGGCGCCGTCATCGGAGATTTCCACCACGATCGAACCGCCGCGATGGAACGCTTCCAGGCGCAACGTACCCATGTCGCCCTTGCCGGCGGCACGGCGCTTGTCCGGTGTTTCCAGGCCATGGTCGATCGCGTTGCGCACCAGGTGCACCAGCGGATCGCCGATTTTTTCCAACACCGTCTTGTCCAGTTCGGTGTGTTCGCCGACCAGGTCCAGCTTCACCTGCTTGCCCAGCTTCTGGCTGAGATCGCGCACCAGGCGCGGGAAGCGGTTGAACACCGAGCCGATCGGCAGCATGCGGATGCCCATCACGCTTTCCTGCAGCGTGCGCGTGTGCCGCGCCAGTTGCGCCAGGCCGTGTTGCAGCATCGCCAGGCGCGACGGATCGAACTCTTCGCGGAACTGGTCGAGCATCGCCTGCGTGATCACCAGCTCGCCGACCAGGTCGATCAAGCCGTCGATCTTGTCGATCGCCACGCGCACGGAGCCGGCATCGTTGCTGCTGGCCGCCGCGGTACGTGTTGTCCCTGTCGCACCGCCTGCACCCGCGGCCGGTGCGGCCACCGCCTCGACCGCGGGTGCAGGCGGCGGCGCGGCGGCAACGAGCGGCTCGATGAGGAGATCGCATTCGTCTTCGACCCACTCGAACACCGTCTTGATCGCATCCTGGCTGACCGCGCCGGTCAGTTCGATGCGCCAGCCTAGGTGGCATTCGGAAGGGTCGAGCGCGTCCAGCGTGGGCACACGATCCAACTGTGCCTCGACGACCAGCTGACCGAGCGCAGCCAGTTCACGCAACAGACGCAACGGGTCGTTGCCGCCGGCCAACATGCCGGCGTGGGGACGGAATTGAATGATCCAGCCACTGGAAGCGGCAGGTTTTGCGGCAGCCTTGTCCGCGGTCGCGGGCACATGGTTGCCGGCTGCCGCAGCAAGCTGCTGCTTGAGGTGTTCGCTGTCTGCGTCAGCCAGCGGCTTGCCGCCCTGCGCACGGTCGAACATGCTACGCAAGCAGTCCACGGTGCGCAGCATCAGTTCGATGATGGGCTTGTCGATGGCGCGACGGCCATCGCGCACCTGGTCGAGCAGCGATTCGGCTTCGTGCGTCAGCGCCGCCATGTCCGGAAAACCGAAGGTGGCCGAGCCGCCCTTGATCGAATGCGCCGCGCGGAAAATGCTATGCACCAGCTCCGCGTCGCCGCCCTCGTCGAGCGCCAGCAATGCCGCCTCCATGGCATCGAGGCCTTCGAGGCTTTCCTCGAAGAAGGCTTGATGGAATTGGGCGATGCTGATGCTCATGGGAAGCTCAACTCTCTATGGACCTGCGTAGGTTGGGGTGAGCGCACGCGAACCCCAACATGGATGTGTACGAGCATGGCGATGTTGGGGTTCGCATGCGCTCACCCCAACCTACTTTCAACCAAGCACGCGTTTCACCGTGGCCAGCAGCTGCTCCGGGTCGAACGGCTTCACCAGCCAGCCCGTTGCGCCGGCCGCCTTGCCTTCCATCTTCTTGTCCGTATTGGATTCGGTGGTCAGCATCAGGATCGGCACGCCTTTGTATTCAGCACGCGTGCGCAGTTCGCGCACCATGCTGATGCCATCCATCACCGGCATGTTCACGTCGGCCAGCACCAGGTCGAACTTGGAGGATGCCGCCGTATCCAGCGCCATCTGCCCATTCTCCGCCTCGCTCACGTCATAACCAGCGCTGCGCAGCGTGAATGCCACCATGCCGCGCATCGACGCCGAATCGTCCACCGCAAGAATCTTCGCCATCTTCCACCTCGAGTTCAGGCCGGCTTCTTCGCCGGCAATGCCAATGCTTCCACCAGCCCCAGCTGGCTCGCCGCGTCATGCAACGGTGCGCTTGCCCCCGCCCATTGCAGCTGGCGCTCGCGCTTTTTTGCCTCGCGCTGGAACACCACCAATAGTTGCAGCGCGGCCGTATCGACGCGATCCACCGTGGTGCCGTCCAGGACGATCTGCGAGGATTCCAGGGCATTGCGCAGTTGCGTGTGCAGTGCGCCGACCTCGGCGATACGGCAGTCGGCAGGCATGCTCACTCGCGCCTCGTGTTTGCTTTTGCCGCCCATGGTGGTCGCCTCGCTGGGTTGGTCTGTTACGAGATTTATCGGCGAAAAGCCGAACAGCTTTAGATGGTCATGTAGCCATCCGGAGAAAGGCGGGGTTTCAAGACACCCCTAAAGTTTCCTCCCAGCAAGCCGATACCCGTCCCAAAGGTTCGCGAACAATGTGCCCATCGGCGCGTCGCTGGCCAAGGAGCCAAGCGTGATCATCCAGCCAACCAGCGTTGCCGCACTGACCTGGCTCGGTGCTGCCGCCGGCGCCAGCTCTGAGGGCTGGCGCATTGGCAACGTGTTGTCCGCGCGCCCCCTTGGTGTCAACGAACAAGGGCTGCTGGTGCTGCAGATCGGTGCGCTGACCGTCGAGGCCGAAGCGCCGGGCACCAAGCTGCCGCCGCAGTTCCAGGTGCGCGTGCTCAGCGTGGGTGCGCAGCCGCAATTGGAAATTCTTGGCGCCGATGCATACCCCGACAGCACGGTTCATCAGGCGCTGCGCGAACGGTTGCCGCAACAAAACGGCTACGCACCGCTGCTCGCCACCGTTGGCGCGCTGTCGCAATGGTCCATGGCCAAGCAATTGCCGCCCTACGTACGCTCTGCCCTGGCCTTGCTCGAACACAGCATGAGCACACCGCGCGAGCTTGCCACGACCGACGGCTTGCGCCAGGCGGTGAATCGCAGCGGCCTGTTTCTCGAAGCGCAGCTCGCCCAGGCGCCGGCCAACGATGCCACTACCGCGCATGACGACATGAAAGGCGCCTTGCTGCGCCTGGTCGCCATCCTGAAAGGGCAGTCCATGCTCGGCGAAAGCAGCGGCAGCGAGGTGGACCCGCCGCTGCTGTATCGCGGCGTGGTTCCGCAAGCCCGCGTGCCCTTGCCGCTGGAACTGGCCAGCACCACCGATGCCACCGAACTGCTGCCGCGTCTGTACACCGACGTGCAGGCCGCCCTGGCGCGACTGGAAGTGGCGCAGCTGCAGGCCAATCCGAATCACTGGATCGTGGAGATCCCTGTCCAGACCGAGGACGGCGCCGACGTGCTGCAGTTGTCGCTGAAGCACGAGCCGGACGCCGAACAGGGTTGGAGCATGGGCTTTTCGCTGGATCTGCCCTCGCTCGGTCCGATCGTGGGCGAATTGCATCTGCGCGGCCTGCGCCTGGCTGTGCGGCTATGGGCGCAACATCGCGATACGGTGGACCTGCTGGAAGCGCAGTTCGAAGACATCCGCCAGCGTCTCAACGCCACCGGCCTGTTCCTGGATCAACTGAGCTGCCAGTTCGGCCTGCCGCAGGCCGGCAGCGGCATGAGCGCCGTGTTCCTGAAGGCGACCGTATGAGCGCGCCTTCGTTACCCGCCCCGCAACGCAAGGTGGTGCTGCGTCTTCCCGGTGGCGGCGAATCGCATTCGGCATTGTCCGGCGCGCAGGCACATGACGTGGAGAACCTGCTCAAGCATGCGAGTGCACTGGGCCTGCCGCTGCATCATGACCCGCAGATCGCGGCTTTGCTGGTATCGCTGCGGATGAGTGCGGATGTGCCGCCGTTGCTGTATGCGGCGGCGGCGGCGGTGCTTGCAAGCATCTATGAGGTTTCGCGCAAAGCGTAAGGTGGATTAGAGCCCATGGCTTAACGCATTTCTCGCGCTTGCAAGCATGCGTCACGATCGCGCGAAAGCGAGCAGTGCTGCAAGATCATGCCTGTCGGCCTTTCGTAGCGCGTCCACATATCGAGCCCGCACGTCGCCCGCCCTGAGCAAATGCGTTCTGCCCCAGGTAAACCGAGATTCGCCCAAGCTTACCGCCAGGCGATCGGCCATCAGGCGCGACAACCGACCGTTGCCATTTGGGAAGGGATGTATCCATACCAGGCGATGATGGAATCGCACGGCAAGCTCATCGGCCGCATAGGTGCCATGCTCAAGCCAATAACGAACGTCATCCACGAACGTTCGCATTTCCAGGTGGATGCGATAGTAGTCGACGCCAATGTTGCGATCGCTCTGGCGATACTCGCCGGCCCAATCCCAGACGTCTCCATACATCCGCTCGTGGACCTGGCAAATGAAATCCTGATCCGCAAAGCTCAGCGGGCCGAGGCGTCGCGCGAACAACCACTTTTCCGCCTTCAGGATGTTCTCTTGCTCTTCGCGGTTCAGCTCGGAACGATAGGTAATGTATGCGGGTTTAAGACCTTTTCGTTCTTCCGCACTTAGCTCGGTCTGCCCATCGTCCGCATCAAAAAGATCGACCATGGGCGCTTACCGCCACAGCTTGCGAAAGTCGATCTCGTTGTCGATGTAGTTCTGCAAGAACTCCTCACGCACGCCTCCCTGCAGCGATTGGTTCTCCAGCAACATGGTGTGCTCAACCGGCTTGAGCTGTTCGTTGGCGACCTTCCTGGCCTGGTCCTGCATGATGTTCTCCAACGATGTGCTGGGCACAAACGCGTAGACCAGTGTGCAATGCATGGCTTCGGCCGCCTTGCGCAACGTCGCCAGCCGTATCGAGCCGCTGATCTCCGACGCCTCCAGCCCACTCAGCGTGGCTTGGGTGACTCCCATGCGATGACCCAGCTGCTCCGCTGTCATGCCCAGCGCTTGGCGGATCGCACGAATCCACCCCTGGTTGGGACGTGCCAGTTTCTGGCTGAGGATTCGCCCATCCGCAAGCCGGATGTCCAGGTTTTTCCTGGCCTTGAGGGCCGCTGAGGCAGTAGTTTTCATAGCCTTTAACCTATGACAGTGACTCAGAACTATAGGCTATGAGCTATGATTTGTCCAAATTTATATAGGCTATAGCCTATTGAATGCTTCCCGCGCAGGTCAGGCCGCTTCCTTCGCACCACGATCCAGCCGGCAAAGCTTCGCCACATCCAGCAACGCCACGAACCCGCCTTGCCAGCCCATCACCGCCTGCACCGGATCGTCCACGCGGCCGGAGCGCATCGGCGGCGATTCGATCGCTTCCGGCTTGGGCTGCAGCAACTCGCCGACCGCATCGACACGCACACCCACGCGATGGGACTCATGCGTACACACGACGATACGCGTGGCCGCCGGATCAACCGCCGTTGTCGCGTTCAAGCCCAGCCGGCGGCGTCCGTCCATCACCGGCACGATGTTGCCGCGCAAATGGCAAATGCCGAGCAGGTCGCTGGCGGCGCCGGGGACCGGCGTGGGAGTGTTGTCGCGGATGACTTCGCTGACGCGGCTGAGCAGTACCGCGTAATGCTGGCCATCCAGTTGGAAGGACAGCCAGGGTTCGCGGGCAATCGCTGCGAGATCGGGAACGAGGCTCATGCGTTATCCCTTGTTGTCGGGTGTGGCCGCGTGCGGCGGCGACGCTGCGGGCGTGGTGATCAGCGATGCGATCGGCGTGATGACTTGCGGCGCGGGCAAGGTAGGTGGCGGCGTGACGACGAGCGGCGCCGTCTGCACGGCAGCAGCCGGTTGCGCGGCCACGGCCGGAGCGGGTGACGCAGCCTGGTCGCCGCTTGCATCGGCAGCCTGATTGATCTGGTCGCTGTTGGTGTAGAAGCGGCGTGGCGCCGCCTTGTCGCTCAGCACCACCACCAGCACGCGGCGGTTCCGGTTGCGGCCATCTTCACTATCGTTGTCCGCGGCGGGACGGTACTGGCCCCAGCCGACGATGCCGAGCCGTTCCGGATCGACCCCGTGTTCGGCGAACAGGCGCGCCACGCTGGCTGCGCGTGCGGCGGAAAGCTCCCAGTTGGAAGGATAGACGGCGGTGTCGATCGGCACGTCGTCGGTATAGCCTTCCACCCGCAGGGGATTGCCGAACGGCGCCAGGATGTCGCCGAGGCTGGTCAGGACCTGCGTCGCCGAAGGCGACAAGGTGGCGACACCACTCGGAAACAGAATGTCCGTGCGAATCTCGATTTCCAGCCAGTTCGGCGTACGCCGCACCACCACCAGCTTCTTGTCGATCAGCGGCTGCAGCGCATGCTCCACCTCGTTGCGGATGCGCTCGAGATTCTGCTGCTCCTCGCTGAGCTTGGTCTTGTTCTGATCCGACGGCGTGCCCTGCGACGTATTGGGCGTGGCGATGTGCTGCGTCAGTACCGGCAGCAGGATCTGGGCGAGCGGCGTGCGCGGAATCGGGGCCGGCTTGTTGGTCGGCACCGGCATGCTCGACTGCGGCGCATTCGGCGTCAGCGGCTGGATCACCGCGCGGGAGCCATTGAATGCGGCCGAGATCGCCTGTGCCAGCGCACGATACTTGGTGGTGTTGACGCTAGACATCGCATACAGCACCACGAACAACGCCAGCAGCAGCGTAAGCAGATCCGCGTAGGGAATCACCCAGGCTTCGTGGTTGGCGTGCTCTTCGTGCTTGTGCCGGCGTCTCATACGAGATAGCCCTGCAGTTTGCTCTCGATCTGCCGCGGGTTGTCGCCTTCGGCAATCGAGATCAAGCCTTCGATCAGGATTTCACGGACTTGCGTCTGCTTGTTGATCAGCGCCTTCAGCCGCGCGCCGATCGGCAGCAGCAGCAGATTGGCCAGGCTGATGCCGTAGATGGTGGCGACGAAGGCCGCGGCGATGCCATGACCGAGTTTGGCCGGATCGGTGAGATCGCGCATCACCGCCATCAGTCCCAGCACGGCACCGATGATGCCCATGGTCGGCGAATACACGCCGCCTTGTTCGAATACCTTGGCGGCCTGCAGATCCGCGTGTTCGCGCGTAGCTACTTCCAATTCCAGCGTGGTGCGGATGGCTTCCGGCTCGCTGCCGTCGACCAGCAGCTGCAAGCCCTTCTTTACCAGCGGATCGTCTTCCGCATCGATGTGCGGCTCCAGGCCCAGCAAGCCCTGGCGACGCGAGATTTCGCTCCAGCCGATCACGCGGCTGATCAGGTCGGAAGGACGCAGCTCCGGCGGCTGGTACACCATCCGCAGCATGCCTGCTGCGCGCTTGAGCACCTTGCCCTGCGTATGCAGCAGCAAGGCAGAGATGGTGCCGATGAACACGATCACGAAGGCCGCCGGATTCCACAGTGCGGAAACATCGGTGCCCTTGAGGATCGCGCCGACGATCAGCACGACGAAGGCGAGGATGGTGCCGGCGATGCTTACGACGTCCATGTCCGTATCCCGCGATCGATGCTTTGCTCGTCACCCCGGCGCACGCCGGGGCCCAGTGTCGTTGTTCCAGAAAAGTCGCTGGGTCCCTGCTTTCGCCGGGATGACGAGCGTGAGGTGTCGTTGAATGTGTTCATCACGCCGACACCTTCAGCGATGGCAACAACCGCCCGTCGTCTTGCGACAACGCAGCGAGATCCAGCACCAGTGCAAGCCGTCCGTCGCCGGTCACGGTGGCGCCCGCCACCCCCGGCACGCCTTCGAACAACGGTCCCAGCGGCTTCACCATCACGTCTTCACGGCCGATCACTTCGTGCACCAGGCAACCCAGGTGCATGTGGCCCACGTGCAACACCACCACGTGGCGGCCAACCGAGCCCGGCACGCCGGCCCAATCGCCGAGATCGCCCAGCACCAGCGCACGTCCGCGGTGCGCGGCGACACGGCGGCCGTCGAGCATGTGGTCATGTTGCGGATTCAACTCGAACACTTCGCTGACGTTGCCCAGCGGCAGGGCGAACAGGCGATCGCCCACCCGCACCATCAGCACACGCAAGATCGCCAGCGTCAGCGGCACGGTCAGTTCCAGCGTACTGCCGGACCCGAGGCGCGAATGCACCTGCAGCGTGCCGCCGAGTTCGGCCACGCGCGTTTTCACCACGTCCATGCCGACGCCGCGACCGGAAATATCGGAGATCTGCGCGGCCGTGCTGAAGCCAGGGCGGAAAATCAGTTCATAGCATTCCACTTCGGACAGGCGCGCGGCCTGCGTCGCATCGATGACGCCTTTCTCCACCGCTTTGCGGCGAAGCACGTCCGGATCCATGCCGCGTCCGTCGTCGCTCACCGAAATCACGATGCGTTCGCCGCGCTGGCTGGCCGAGAGCTTTACCTTGCCCTTGCGCGGCTTGCCGGCGCGTTCGCGCCCGGCCGGATCTTCCAGGCCGTGGTCGACCGCGTTACGCAGCAAGTGAATCAGCGGATCGGCCAAGGCTTCGACCAGGCTGCGGTCCAGATCGGTCTCTTCGCCTTCGGTGATGAGTTCTATGTCTTTGCCGAGCTGGCGTGCGAGATCGCGCACGATGCGCGGAAAGCGTTGAAACAAACGGCCGACCGGCTGCATGCGCATGCCGAGCACGGCGTTCTGCAGATCGTCGGAGACGCGATCGAGATCGCCGGCCATCGTCGCCAGCGTTTCGTTGTCGCTGCGCGAAGCCAGGCTGAGCAGGCGATTGCGCAACAGCACCAGTTCGCCGGCACGGTTGACCAAAGTATCCAGCCGCGTGGTGTCGACGCGCACCGTGTTTTCGGCGGCCGATGGTTTTGCCGCAGCAGCCGGACGCGCCGGCTCCGCCGCTGCAGGAGCCGGCGCGAGAGCAGGCGAAGGAGCCGGCGCTGCGGGTACCGCAGCCGGTTGGCCCGGCGCCGCGCCCTTGCCGTGCAGGTTGTCGAGCAGGGCTTCGAATTCGTCGTCGCTGATCTCTTTCTTTTCCGGCTCGGCCGCTTTTACCGCGCCCGGCGGCGCACCTTTGCCGTGCAACGCATCGAGCAGGCTTTCGAATTCGTCGTCGTTGATGTCGTTGGAGGCGTGCTTGGTGGCACCGGGTGCGCCGCCCTGCCCGTACAGCGTGTCGAGCAGGGCCTCGAATTCGGCTTCGATGGGATCGGCCGAACGCGCCGGCTTGGCCGGTTCGCTTGCCGTTGCAGTGTTTTCTACCGCAGGCTGCAGACGTTCGAGCAACGCGGCGGGCGGCGGTGACATGGCTTCGCCGCTCGCCAGCGCGGACATCATGCCGTTGAGCAGGTCCAACGCCTCGAGCAACGCATCCATGTGCGTCGAGTTCAGCACCAGCTTGCCGTTGCGCGCGTCGTTGAGCAGTTCCTCGGCGCAATGGCACAGCTGCACCATCGGCTCGATACCAAGAAAGCCCGCGCCGCCTTTCACCGTGTGGAAGACACGGAACACGGCATTGAGCAATTCGCGATCGTGCGGCGAAGCTTCCAGCTCGATCAGCTGTTCGCCCAGCCGTTGCACCAACTCCCCGGCCTCGACCAGGAAATCGTCACGCAGCTCGCTGTCGAGGTTGGCGTCCATCAAGCTCTCTTTCCGGTGGCAACCATCAAAACCCGAATTCGCTCAGCAAACGATCTACTTCGTCCTGGCTATGCACCTTCGCCACTTCCACCGGCGCTTCGCGCCCGGCCAGTGCACCGGTGAGGCGCACCAGTTCCAGCAGCGACGATTCCACACTCTCGATGAAGCCGACCACTTTCTTGACACGCTGGCCGGCCAGGTCCTGCCAGGACTGCACCAGCACCATGTCGTTGAGGCCTTCGCTGCACGCACCGGCAAACACCTGCGCCTGGCGCGCGAGCACCGCGGCCGGATCGGTTTCGCTGTCGTTGAAATCCAGCACGGCTTTGGCGTTGTTGGACAGTGCCTCGGCTTCCGGACGGATGCGGTCGACGAAATCGAGGCTGCGATGCGCCGCCTGCGCACTCATCTCCAGCACTTCGGCCAGATAGTTGCGCGCATCGACCATGCTGTCGGGCACGCCCTCGTTGGCCAGGTCGCTGCCCAGGCGGGACACGGCACCGTGCAGATCGCGTGCCAGCACGCCGAGCGCACGGAACAGATGCTGTTCGCGCTGGCGCACCATGGCATCTAGCGCTTGCTCGAATGCAGCGCCGTCCTTGCTGTTGAGCAGATCGAGCACTTCCGGCGGAAGGGTCTCGTTGACGGGGACGGTCACGGCATTCATGCGGAAGCTCCACTAGCGGCCAGGCGCTCAAAAATCTTGTCGAGCTTTTCCTTGAGCGTGTTCGCCGTAAAAGGTTTGACGATGTAGCCGTTCACGCCGGCCTGGGCGGCAGCGATGATCTGCTCGCGGTTGTTTTCGGCGGTGACCATCAGCACCGGCAGGCCTTTCAGCTTGGGCTCGGCGCGAATGGCCTGCAGCAGCTCGATGCCGGTCATGTTCGGCATGTTCCAGTCGGTGACGACCATGTCGAAGCTGTTGGCCTTGAGCATCGCCAAAGCGTTGTTGCCGTCGTCGGCTTCCTGGATGAGCGGGTTGCTGAAACCCAGCTCGACCAGCAGGTTGCGAACAATTCGCCGCATGGTGGAGAAGTCGTCCACCACCAGAATTTTCATGTTCTTGTCCAAACACGTTCTCCAGAGGCTTTGAAAACGAGGGGGAGTCGAGAAACGAGTGAGGTGCGAACCGTCGGTGTTTCTTCTGTCCTTCGGAAGAAGGTTCCTCGGGTAGGTCGGTCGGCCAAGCCTGGATGCGCTGCCGTATCTCGATTGCCCGGAAGCCCTCTTCCGAAGAAAGAGGCATGCACCATCGGTGCGCGGAATGCGTGTTGCTGACCTGAAACTCGTTGCCCGCTCCTTCTCGTTCGTTGTTGCTAACCGCGCCAGTCGCTCATGCGTGCGCGCAATCGGACCAGTGCCTGGCCGTGGATCTGGCACACGCGCGATTCGGTCACGCCGAGCACCAGGCCGATTTCTTTCAGGTTCATCTCCTGCTCGTAGTACAGGGACATCACCAGTTGTTCGCGCTCCGGCAGCGTACCGATCGCCTCGGCCAAGGCTCCGCTCAGGTTTTCCTGCTCGAAGCTGTCCTGCGGACCCAGGCCGTCGTGGTCGATCACGTCCAGCGCGCCAGCCTCGCCGCCTTCGCCGTCATCCGGCGCCGTCAGGCTCAGCAGTCGCGCGTTGGTCGCGTCGGACAGCACCTGGTGATACTCCTCGGCGGTCATGCCGAGCCGCTTCATCACCTCGGCGCTATCCGCATCGGCGCCGGTTTCGTTTTCGATCTGCCGCGTCACTTCCGCCACTTCGCGCACCTTGCGGTGCACCGAGCGCGGGGTCCAATCGGTGCGCCGCAGTTCGTCCAGCATCGCGCCACGGATGCGGATGCCCGCATACGTTTCGAAGCTGGCCGCGCGATCGGTCGTGAAGTTTCGCGCCGCCTCCAGCAAGCCGATCATGCCCGCCTGCATCAAATCTCCTACGTCAACGCTCGGCGGCAGCCGGCCCATCAGGTGGTAGGCAATGCGCCGCACGAGCGGCGCATGCTTGCGCACCAGTTGGTCCGCGTCCTCGCGTTGCAGCTGCAGATATTCCGAAGCCACATTCATGTCACCACCCCGCAGCCGGCAGGCTCTGCCCGCTGAAAAAAGCAATTCGACCAAGGTCCGGGTACGCGGGTTTTCCCCATGTATCGACCGCACCTGCCAATTGCTTGAATCCGACCGCCGCACGGCTGGAAGGCCACAGGTCGACTACCGCGCCCTGGCGCCGGATCGCCTGCCGCAACCATTCGTCGTGCGGCACCATGCCCATGTAGTCGAGCGCGATATCGAGGAAGCGCCCGCACACACGCGCGAGTTTTTCGAACAGCTTCTTGGCGTCGCCCGCCTGGCGCACCATGTTGGCGACGATATGGAAGCGCCGCACGCCGAAGTCGTGGGCGAGAATCTTGATCAAGGCATACGCATCGGTGAGCGAGGCCAGTTCATCGCACACCACGATCAGCACGTCGTCGGAGGCGGCAGCGAACATGGCGACGTTGTCCGCCACGCCGGCTGCCGTATCCACCACCAGGAATTCCGGCGGCTGCCGCAGCTCGTCGAAGGCGCGGATCACCGCGGCGTGTTCGCCATTGCCCATCTTGGCCAGGCGGCGCACGCCGGAGCCGCCCGGCACCACTTTCAGGCCATGCTGCGCGGGGATGACCAGATCCTGCAGCGTGCACAGGCCTTCCAGCATGTGCCCGACGTGGCGGCTCGGGTTGAGGCCGAGCTGCACATCCACGTTGGCCACGCCCATGTCGGCGTCCAGCAGCATCACGTCGCGGCCGGCCATCGCCATCGCCATCGCCAGATTGACCGCCACGGTGGTCTTGCCCACGCCGCCCTTGCCGCCCGCCACCGCGATGGTGCGCGTGATGCGCGAGCGCGGCACGACCGGCCGCAAACTGGCCGCCTGCATGAATGCGTCGAGTTCTTCCCGCTGCGTGCGGGTGGCGGAAAACAGATTCTGCAAACCGGTTGCCTGGTTCACTTGCAAAGCCTCATTAGTCATAGACCCGCCACCGCCATGCCGAAACGCTCAGCCATGTCCAGGTCCTCGCCGGCGAAGCCGAGCTTGCGCTGCTGCTGCGCGGCGCGGCATACCAGCACGCGCGCATCGGCGGCGCTGATGTCTTCGGGCACACGTTGGCCATCGGTGGTGCAGTCCAAGGGAATGCGGTGACGGATCAATACGGAAAGCAGGCCGCCAAGGCTCGGTGCTTCGTCGAGCTTGGTGGCAATGCATACGCTGGGCTGCAGCGGCAGGTAGGCGCGCACCGAATCGTCCAGCGCAGGCGCCTGTGCATTCGCGGCAAGTACCAGGCAGGCGCGCAGCGTGGTGGCGCCATGGGTGGTGGCTTCACGCAACACCTCCATCTGCTGCTGCAGGCGCGGGTCGTTGCCGGCCACGCCAGCGGTGTCGACCAGCACGGTGTGGTGGTCGCGTAACAGGTGCAGCGTCTGCGCCAGGCCGACTGCATCGTAGGCGGGATACACGCGCACGCCGAGCAGGCGGCCGTAATGTTCCAGCTGCGCGGCGGCACCGATGCGGTAGTGATCGGTGCTGACCAGCGCCACTTTGTTCGGGCCGTGGTGCATGACCGCGCAGGCCGCCAGCTTGGCGATGGTGGTGGTCTTGCCCACGCCCGTGGGGCCAACCAGCGCGATCACGCCGCACACATCGGCCAGGGCGCGGCCGCTGACTTTCAGGCTGCGGCTAAGCAGGCCGAGCGGCAGATAGCGCGCCTGGTCGGCATTGATTTCTTCGGGCAGCTCATCGATGAGCTGGCGCGCCACGTCGGTATCGATGCCCAGGCGCGACATGTCGCGCAGGACGCGCGCACGCATCGGGCTGCGGCGCTCCATGTCGTTCCACGCCAGGCTGGACAGTTGCTGTTCCAGCAATTGGCGCAGGCCGCCCAGTTCGGTGCGCATGCGCGCGGTTTCCAGCGCGTGCTGTTCGAACACCGGCTGCAGTGCGGCCAGTTCGGTGGCTGGCAGCGGCAACGGTGGGGGTGGCGGTGACGGTGGCGTCATGGCGCGCGTTTCCTTGGCCGGCTCCTTCGCCGCTTCTTTGGCGATGTCCTTGAGGCGCTCTTTGGGGGTTTCCTTTACCGCTTCCTTCATCGGCGGCTTGGTCGGTGCGGATGCAGCTACAGGTACCGGCGCGGGCGCGTTGACGCGTGCGGCTTCGCGCATCAGCGCTTCGTCGTAATCGACGGCGGCAATGATTTCGATGCCTTCTTCGAGACGGCGCGTGGACAGGATCACCGCGTCGGCGCCCTGCTCGGCGCGCACGTCGCGCATGGCCTGGCGCATGTCGGGAGCGATGAAGCGCTTGATCTTCATGTGGCGCTCCCACCCTCGGCAACGGGCGTTGCGCGCGGGAGCGGCTGCCTATTCACGCTGATACTCACCATCCGATACTCCCGAGTCATCGCAACCTCATCCCACTCATCGAACAACTTCGCATTGGTGGCCCGCGAACGTTGATGGCCTTGCCCTCAACGTCCGATGGCTTGAACAAGCCGCACGCGGCGGTTATCCGGAACTTCGTTGTAAGCCAGCACATGCAGGTTCTGGGCCACGTGGCGGGTGAAGCGCGAGAGCCACGGACGCAGTTGCGGTTGCACCAGCATCACGGCCGGTTCGCCGTTCGCCTCCTGCCGGCGCGCCGCTTCGGCGACGCTCTGCTGCAGGCGATCAGCGAGCCCGGGCTCCACGGCCGCACCGACCGCACCACTGCTCGAGAGGGATCCGAGCAAGATCTGTTCCAACTCCGGAGCGAGGGTCAGGACCGGGATTTCCGCGCCCAAACCTGCGATCTCCTGCACAATTTGACGGCCGAGTGCGACACGCACATAGGCGGTGAGGGCGCCAGGATCCTGACTTTGGCTGGCATGCTCCGCCAAAGACTCGACGATGGTGCGCATATTGCGCACCGGCACCCGCTCGGCCAGCAGGTTTTGCAGCACTTTCACCACCACGCCGAGCGACAGGCGCTTGGGCACCAGGTCTTCCACCAGCTTGGGCGCGGTCTGTGCCAGGCGGTCCAGCAACTGCTGCGCGTCCTGGTGGCTGAGCAATTCGTGTGCGTGGTTCTGCAGGATGTGCGAAAGGTGCGTGGCGATCACCGTGGCCGGATCGACCACCGTGTAGCCCAACGCCTGCGCATGGTCGCGCTGGTTGTTGTCGATCCACACCGCTTCCAGCCCAAACGCGGGATCGCGCGTGGGCACGCCTTGCAGCGTGCCGTGCACGCGGCCGGGGTTGATGGCGAGATGGCGCTCGGCATAGACCTCCGCCTCGCCCATCGGCACGCCCATCAGCGCGATGCGATACGTATTGGGGCCCAGGTCCAGGTTGTCGCGGATATGCACGGCCGCAACGAGAAAACCCAATTCTTGCGAAAGCTTGCGGCGCACCGACTTGATGCGTGACATCAGCTCCCCGCCCTGGTTCTTGTCCACCAGCGGAATCAGCCGATAACCCACCTCCAGGCCCACCGGATCGACGCTGGCGACGTCTTCCCAGCCAAGTTCCAGGCGTTCGGTGGAAGCCGGCGCCGGCAACGCTTCGGCGGAGGCCGCGGCCAGGCGTTCCTTGGCCTCCTTTTCGCGCTTGATCATCAACCACGATGCGCCGCCGCAGACGGCGGCCAGCATCAGGAAGGCGATGTTCGGCATGCCGGGGATCAGGCCCATCGTGCCCAGCACTACGCCTGCCACGGCCAACGCGCGCGGCTGCGCAAACACCTGGCCGACCACCTGTTTGCCCATGTCGTGCGCTTTGGACACGCGCGTGACGATCACCGCGGTGGCGATCGACAACATCAGCCCCGGCACCTGCGCGACCAGGCCGTCGCCGATGGTCAGCAGCGTGTACGTGCGCGCCGCTTCGCCGGCACTGAGGCCATGCTGCAGCATGCCGACGAAGAAGCCGCCGACGATGTTGATGAACAGGATCAGGATGCCGGCGGTGGCATCGCCGCGCACGAACTTGGAGGCGCCGTCCATGGAGCCATAGAAATCGGCTTCCTCGCGCACTTCCTGGCGGCGTTCGCGCGCCTGTTCCTGCGTCAGCAGGCCGGCGTTGAGATCGGCGTCGATCGCCATCTGCTTGCCGGGCATCGAATCGAGGGTGAAGCGCGCGGTCACTTCCGACACGCGCGTGGCGCCCTTGGTGACCACCACGAAGTTGATGATGGTGAGGATGGCGAACACCACCAGGCCGACGGCGAAATTGCCGCCGATCACGAATTCGCCGAACGCCTCGATCACCTTGCCCGCCGCGCCGGCGCCGTCGTGGCCGTGCAACAGAATCACGCGGCTGGACGCGATATTGAGCGCCAGGCGCAGCAACGTGGCGAGCAGCACCACGGTAGGGAACGCTGCGAATTCCAGTGGCCGCATCACGTACACCACTGCCAGCAGGATCACCAGCGACAACGCAATGTTGAAGCTGAAAAGCATGTCCAGCACGAACGGCGGCAACGGCAGCATCAGCATCGCCAGCATGGCGAGCATCACGATCGGCGCCCCCGCGCCGCGGCGGCTGACCTGCTTGAAGGTGTCCAGAACGCTTGCGGTTGCCATGTGTGTGCCTTATCGAATCATGGTTGGCGGTAGCGGCCTTGCAGCTCGGGATCGATATCCGGCCGCGGCACATCGGGAATCGGGCCGCCGCGCTCGGTGGCCTGCTTGAGCTGGTAGACGTAGGCGAGGATCTGCGCCACCGCCACGTACAGCGCGGACGGAATCTCGTGGCCGATCTCGGTGGTGGCGTACAGCGCACGCGCCAGCGGCGGCGCTTCCACCAGCGGAATGCGATGCGCATCGGCCACCAGGCGAATCTGCATGGCCAGCACGTCCAGGCCCTTGGCCACCACCCGCGGCGCGCGCATGCGCGCATCGTCGTAACGCAGCGCCACGGCGAAGTGCGTGGGGTTGACCACGATCACGTCGGCCTTGGGCACGTCCTGGATCATGCGGCGGCGCGCGATCTGCTGCTGCATCTGGCGGATACGGCCCTTCAGGTGCGGATCGCCTTCGCTTTCCTTGTGTTCGTCCTTCAGTTCCTGCTTGGACATGCGATGCTTGCGGTCGTAGTCGAAACGCTGCCACAAGGCGTCGAGGCCGCCGATCACGCCCAGCAGCACCGCGAACAACAGCGCCGCGTGCGCCACCAACACCAGCGCGTGCGCGACGCCTGCGCCAATCGCTTCGTGGCCGGTTGCCATCACCGCGCTTTCGTCGTGGCGCAGCAGCACTACCAAGGCAACGCCGATAAAGGCGACTTTCAACAACGACTTCGCCAGTTCGATCAAGCCATTGAGCGAGACCAGCCGCGCCAATCCGCCGATCGGATCAAGCCGCTGGAAGTTCGGCACCAGCGCCTGCGAGCTGAAACTCAAACCGCCGATCAACACGGACGAACCCACCGCAGCGATCAGCGTCGCGGCGAACACCGGCAGCAGCAAACCGAGCATCTCGCCGAGCGCCGCATGCAAGGCGCGCGACATCAGCGCGTCGCTGAACAAGGCCTCGCGCGAGTAGTTCAGCCCCAGTCCGTAGATGTGCTGCATGCGCGCATACATGCTGGAGCTATAGGAAAGCAGGATGCTCGCACCAGCCAGCACCACCATCGCGCCGGAAAGATCGCGCGAACGGGGAATGTCGCCTTTCTCGCGGGCTTCCTGCAGGCGTTTGTCCGACGCTCGTTCGGTGCGGTCCTCGTGTTCAGTCTCGGCCATGGCTTACAACCCCGCCAAATGCCGCATCAGGTCCCAGCCGACGGACTGCAGCGCCGAATACGCACTGATCAATCCACGCATCGCCAGCCACAGCGCGATGAAACCCATGCAGATGCTGATCGGGAAACCCACCGCGAACAGGTTCATCGCCGGTGACGCGCGGCTGGTGGCGGCGAAACCGACGTTCACCAGCAACAGCGCCGTCATGGCCGGCAAGGCCACCCGCAATGCGCCGGAAAACAGGTCGCCGCCCGCCATGATGAGCACCCACAAGGACTTCGTATCCATCCCCGTGACGCCGGGCGGCAGTCCGCGAAAGCTCTCCGCCAGCAGTTCGATCACCTGCAAATGGCCGTCCATCGCCAGGAACAGCAGGCTCACCATCACCATGTAGAACTGTCCCAGCACCGGCACGCTGGTATTGCTGGTCGGGCTGATCAGCTCGGCAAAACCCAAGCCCATGCTTTGCCCGATCAAAATGCCGCCATATGACACCGCCTGGAACACCAGCTGCAGCACGAAGCCGATGCTGGCGCCGATCAACATCTGCATGGCCATCGTCGCCACGCCGGCGGCACTGAGCAGATCCAACTGCGTCGGCGCCAGCGGCGCCAGCACCAGCGTGAGCACGACGGTCAGCGCAACGCGAATGCGCGCCGGCACCACCGTGGCATTGAAGATCGGCGCCGCCATGCAGAAGCCGCCCACGCGACCGAGCGCCCAGAACATGCCGGACAGCCAGTGGATCAGCGTGGCCAGCTCGATCGTCATTTGACCGCCTCCGGCAGCCCCACGATGATGTCGTGCGTGAATTGCACCAGCGTATGCAGCATCCACGGCCCCGCCACCAGCCCCACCGCCGCCATCGCCAGCAGCTTGGGAATGAAGCTCAGCGTCATTTCGTGGATCTGCGTGGCAGCCTGGATCACGCCGACGAGCAAACCGACCAGCAGCGCGGTTAGCAACAACGGCGCGGCGATGAGCATGCCGATGTAGAGGGCATGCTGGCCGAAGTGGATCACCCATTCCGGCGTCATGTGTAGAAACTCCCGGCCAGCGTTCCCATCAGCAACGACCAGCCATCCACCATCACGAACAACATGATCTTGAACGGCAGCGAGATAATCGACGGCGACACCATCGCCATGCCCATCGACATCAGTACGCTCGCCACCACGATGTCGATCACCAGGAACGGGATGAACAACAGAAAGCCCATCTGGAACGCGGTCTTCAATTCACTGGTGACGAAGGCCGGCATGGCCACGCGGAACGGCACGTCGTCCTTGCTGGCATAGGGTTGTTCCTTGGCCAGGTGCGTGAACAGTTGCAGATCCGCATCGCGCGTCTGGTTCAGCATGAAGCGCTTGAACGGCGCGGCCGCGGCGGGAATCGCGGCTTCGGCGCTGATCTGGTGATCCATGTACGGCTTTACGCCGCTCTCGTAGGCGCGGTTGAGCACCGGCGACATCACGAAGAAGGTAAGGAACAGCGCCAGCCCGAGCAGCACCTGGTTCGGCGGCGTGGATTGCGTGGACAGCGCCTGGCGCAGAAAACTCAGCACGATGATGATGCGGGTAAACGAGGTCATCATCAGCAGCACGGCCGGCAACAAGGTCAGCACCGTCATCAGTGCGACCACTTGCAGCGACAGGCTCCAGTTCTGGCCGCCACTGGCATTCTGCACGGTCAGCATGGGGATGCCGGCGGCGGGCGAGATGGGGGCGATCGGGGTGATTGCCGTCGAGGTGGTTGTGGTTGCTGCGTGTGCGCCGAATGACATCAGTGCCAGTAACGCCGTCAGCAGCAAGCCCACCAGAAGCTTCCCGATCCCGTCACCCCGGCGCACGCCGGGGCCCAGTGACTTTGCTTGCGCCGGCGTATGGAATCTTTCGCATGCGACGTCATTCATGACTTCCGCCCCAAGCGCCCCAACAACTCCGCAAAAGGCGGCAGCGGCGCAGGCGCCGGCGTGGCGTCCACCGGCACCGTGCCTTCATAGACATGCAGCGCGCGGATGCCGCCGGCCCCCACGCCGACCAGCAAACGCTTGCCATCGGCTTCGATCAGCATTACGCGCTCGCGCGTGCTGATCGGCATCGTTTCGATGCAGCGCAGCCGGCGTCCACCACCCACCTGCCGCGCCTGCAGGCGACGCGTCAACCAACCCGCGGCAACGATCAGCGCCACGATCGCACCCAGGCTCAACATCACCCGGATCAATTCGCCGGTCACGTTGATATCGGGCACGCTCGCCACCGGCGCGCGCGCCAATGCGGTCATCATGATGCTCATCTCAGCTTGCGCACGCGTTCGGCGGGGCTGATCACGTCGGTGAGACGGATGCCGAACTTCTCGTTGATCACCACCACTTCGCCGTGCGCCACCAGCGTACCGTTGACGAATACGTCCAGCGGCTCACCGGCAGCGCGGTCAAGTTCCACCACCGAGCCCTGGTTGAGTTGCAGCAGGTTGCGGATGCTGATGCGCGTGCGGCCCACTTCCATCGCCAGGGTCACCGGCACATCCAGGATCATGTCCAGGCTGACGTCGGCCTTGTCCCCGCCCACGCCGTTCAAGGTGTCGAACTCGATGGGCTGCTCGCCGTTTTTGGCGTTCAGGCCATGTGCGGAATCGAAGTTCTGGCTCATGCGATTTTTTCCGGGGCAAAGTCGAAAGTGGGAAGCGGTGCGCGGCGGCCGGCCGCCTTTTTGTAGCGAACGGCAAAGCGGCCGTTGGTCTGGCCGTACTCGCCGCGGAAAATCGGGATGTCTTCGGCAAACACGGTGGTGACGTCAGGGAGGGTGATCGGAATCACGTCGCCGATGCGCAGGCTGAGAAATTCGCCGATGCTGACTTCGGTTTCCAGCAGCAGCGCCGTGAGTTCGACCTCGGCATCCATCACTTCGTCATGCAGGCAATGGATCCAGCGCTCGTCGCGCTCACCCATGCGATCGCTCTGCACGCCGGCGTCGAGCATGGTGCGGATCGGTTCCACCATCGCGTACGGCAGGGTGAGATGCACCTCGCCGCCACCGCCATCGAGTTCGACGTGGAAGCGCGACACCACCACGGTTTCGGTCGGGCTGACGATGTTGGCGAACTGCGGGTTGATCTCGGAGTTGATGAATTCGAATTGCACCGGCATCACCGGCGCCCAGGCCTCGATCATCGCGACGAATACTTCGGCCAGCAGGATCTGGATCACGCGATTCTCGGTCGGCGTGAAATCGCGGCCCTCGATGCGTGCGTGGTAGCGACCGTCGCCGCCGAAGAAATTGTCGATCACGGAGAACACCAGCCGCGGCTCCATCACCGCCAGCGCAGTGCCGCGCAACGGCTTCACCTTGACCAGGTTCAGATTGCTCGGCACGTTCAAGCCGTGCACGTATTCGCTGAACTTCTGCATCTTCACGCCCAGCACCGACACTTCGCAGGTCTTGCGCAGCACGCCGAACAGCTGGGTGCGGAAGAAGCGCGCGAAGCGATCGTTGATCATTTCCAGCGTCGGCAAGCGGCCGCGTACGATGCGGTCCTGCTGGGTGAAATCGAAATCCAGCACCGTGCCCGCCGGCGGCGGCACATCGCTTTCGGTTTCGATCTGACCGCCGTCGACGCCGTTGATCAGGGCGTCGATTTCTTCCTGGGTAAGCAGGTCGCTCATGGCCGCGCTCCCGTCACTGCATCACGAAACTGGTGAAGTAAATGGCGTCCACGTCCGCCTTGCCGATCTTGTCGGCCACGATCTTGCGCACGGCATCCAACGCTTCGGCCTGCAGTTTTTTCTTGCCGTTGATGTCGCTGAGCCCGGCGTAGGTCTGGCTGCTGAACAACATCACCAACGCATTGCGGATCACCGGGTCGCTGTCTTTCATCGCCTGGATCGCGGACGGATCGTGCGTCATCACCGTCACGCCCACCTGCAGGTAGCGCGTAGCGTCCTGGTCCTGGAAATTGACCACGAAGGCGGGGTCCAGCGGCAGAAACAGCTCCGGCGCCTTGGGCGGCGTCACCGCCGCTTGCGCACCATGGCCGCGGGTGTAGAGATAACCGCCCGCCCCCAGCAGCACCAACGCTGCAATGCCGGCAAACATCATCGTGCGGCCGCTTTTCTTCTTCGGCGGCGCGACGGAGACTTCGTCTTCCATATCTTCGGCGTTAGCCATGAACAACCCCATCCCATACAAGACATGACACCGCGCTTCGAACGCGAAGCGGGCTTGGCTACAGGGGTTTTAGCAAGTGGCGTGCCACGCTTTGAAAGCACGTAGTGGCGCGGTTTGCGGGGCTTGTGCGGGTGGCGGGGCGGCGTTTTATTGACGCGTGCCGGGATGTAGGCGCGAAACGAGTGTGGTGAATTCGTCGGCGCGCGTTCGATGACGCGAAGGGCTATGCCCTCTTCTGCGAAGTAGCTGATTGGCGTCGAATCCCATCTCGCCGGATCTGCTCCCTCCCCTACGTGTAGTAGGGGCGGGTTGGGGTGGGGTGAAGCAACCTCGCGATGAGCTCAAAGCATGCTGCAAGCTCGAGCAACCCCACCCCAGCCCTCCCCTACTTCGCAGGGG
>NZ_DATJMN010000305.1:0-5809 GCF_035508675.1 Dyella sp. | reverse complement strand
AGCAAAAATCAGTGCGCAGCCCAATACAAATAGGCCCGCGCCGCCACAGTAGCCAACGACTTCAGCGGCCACGGCAGCATGCGCATGATCTGGTAGATGTCAGCGCGTTCCATGCTGCGTGCCATGCCGCCTGTTACATCACCTTTCTTCTTGGCACGCGTTCCTTCAAGCCCGCATCCGTCACATCAACTTGTCGCCGACCAGCACCACATCGGCCGGACGCCGTGCGAACAGTCCGACCGTGACAATGCCTGGAATCTGATTGAGCTCGCTCTCCAACGCCACCGGATCGGCAATCTGCCAGCCGTGCACGTCGATCACCCAGTTGCCGTTGTCGGTCACCACGCCATCGCGCCATACCGGATTGCCGCCACGCTTGACGATCTCGCGGCCGACCAGACTGCGGGCCATCGGGATCACTTCGATCGGCAACGGGAATTTGCCGAGCAGGTTGACGCGCTTGCTGGAGTCGATGATGCAGACGAATTTCTGCGCGGCTTCGGCGATGATTTTTTCGCGGGTGAGCGCAGCGCCGCCACCTTTGATCAGGCGCTTGTGCGGATCGCATTCGTCGGCACCGTCGACGTACAGCGCCAGCGGACCGGTGGCGTTGAGGTCGAACACGGGGATGCCGTGTTTTTTCAATTGCGCGGTAGATTGTTCGGAGCTGGATACGGCGCCTTGGATGCGGTCCTTGATGGCGGCCAGTGCATCGATGAAGAAGGCGACGGTGGAGCCGGTGCCGACGCCGACGATGGCGCCGTCTTCCACGTACTTGATGGCCGCTTCGCCGGCTAGGCGCTTTTCGTCGTTGCTCATGGTTTTGTCCTGGGAGGCGAAGTATCGAGAGGATGGTTTTTGCGTGAGGGTGTCCGGAGTTATTCCAGATCCAGAATGTACTTCCACTCCGCCGCATCCACCGGCATCACCGACAGGCGATTGCCTTTGCGCAGCAGGGTCATGCCTTCCAGCTTGGGGTGCTGCTTCAGTTCATCCAGCGTGACCACGCGCTTGAGCTTCTTGACGAACTTTACGTCCACCAGCATCCAGCGCGGGTTGTCGCGCGAGCTGGCCGGGTCGAAGTACTTGCTCTTGGGGTCGAACTGGGTGGGGTCGGGATACGCATCGCTGGCCACTTCGGCGATGCCGGCAATGCCTGGTTCGGTGCAATTGGAGTGGTAGAAGAACACGCCGTCGCCCACGCGCATGTCGTCGCGCATGAAATTGCGCGCCTGATAATTGCGTACGCCGTCCCAGGCTTCGTGTTTCTTGCGCTTGAGGTCGTCGATGGAGAACGTGTCCGGCTCCGACTTCATCAGCCAATACTTCATGCGCTTTGGTCTCCTGGCGTGTCCGCGCGGCAGTCGATAAGTTCGCGATCCGTGGCGATGAAGTCCAGCGAGACATCCCAGCGCTCGGGTGCGATATCCGGCAGCTCCTGGAAATCGTAGGCGATGCCCACCAGCAGCGGCTCGGTGGGGCGCAGCTGATCCTTGAGGAAGGCAAAACTGCGGTCGTAATAGCCGCCGCCGTAGCCCAGGCGGTTGCCGCGGCGGTCGAAGGCAAGCAAGGGTACGAACACCAGGTCGAGCTGGAACGGGGCGAACCATTCGCGCGGTGTCACCGGTTCCGGGATGCCGAAGCGGTTGGGTTGGACCGGGTCGCCTGCCGCCCACGGAGCGAAGCGCAGCAGGTTGTCCTGGCCGATCAACGGCAGCAGGAATTGCTGCCCGCGCGTGGCCAGGGGCGGAATCACCAGGTTGAGCGGCAGTTCGCCGTCGCAGGCCCAATAACCGGCAACGCGCGTGTCCGTATGGTATTCGGGGAGAAGCTCCAGGCTGCGGCGCAGGCCTTGGGTGGCGGCAATGCGTTGGGGGGCGGAGAGGGCGCGGCGGCGTTCGGCCAGGCGCTGGCGTAATTCACGACGTCGTGCGGCGGTGTCCACGTCGCGCGTCTCCTCAGGATGGGGGTGTGTCCCGGCGCCCCCGTAGGCCTGGATGCCGGGTGAAGGCATCCAGGCTGGCATGGGGTGGCGTAAACCGCGATGCCGCTGCCCACCAAACGACCTTGATCCAAATGGGATCAGGTGGGAGGGAAATTAAGGCCTCGAGGCTTTCCGCACGCGGCGGACATGCACAACAGCCTTAAGTAACCGTCCCGGGTCGTATATAGGAACAAGGCAATATGTAAGAGTGTGCTGGCGCACACCGCAGAAAACGCCGAGGTCTATTTTAGTGGCGCGTCGAGTGCGGCTTCAAGCTTGCGGCGCAATGCAGCCAAACCTTCGGCGATGTCAGGTTCAGCCGCGTTGTGAGTCACATGGCTGGCACGCTTCTGCAATTGCAGGTACTCGTGCGTGATGCTGATCGCCGCCAGCACCGCCAGGCGGTCGAAGCCGGGCGTCTTGGCGTGCGTGCGCAAGTCGCGCATCTTGCGGTCGAGAAAGCTGGCCGCTTCCAGCAAGCCGTCGCGCTCTTCCGGCGGGCAGGCAATCAGGAATTCGCGATCGATCAGGCGCAGCGAAACCGGTTCGTTGGTGGACATGCTGATGACGTCAGCCATTGTTCTCGAGCGCCTTCAATCGTTGAATCATCGCTTCGACCCGGCTGCGCGCCTGCTCGTTGCGCGCCAGCAGGTTTGCGCGCTCGCTCGCCAGTTGCTCCTGGCTATGGCGCAGGCTGCGGTTTTCTTCGCTCAAGCGATGGACGTGTTCGAGCAGCCGATCAAGCTGCTGACTCAGGGCGGCAAGCTCGTGCTGGGCGGCGTCGGGTGTGTTCATGGCGGAAACTATATCAGGACGTCAGCGGAAATCTGCGGCCTGGATGGCCCAACTGGAATGGTGCATTAAACTTGCTGCTTGAACGTTAACGGAGAGCGCGATGGCCGCCCCAGACTCCATCGGTTACGACGAACTGGACGACGTCGTCGTGCACTTGCGATTGTCCATCCCGGCCAGTGAGTTACACGGTTCCCTGTGTGGCTTGCTGGCGGCCAACGGCAGGCCGGGCAGGCGGGCCGTGCTGAACGCCCTGCATCTCGAAGCCGGCAGCGACAGCGCATCCGAGCACGACCAGGACATGCTCGATCAACTGGCCCGCCAAAGCGAAGCGGAACTGGCCGATCCTGAACTCGGCTTCGAACCGTTGCTGCCTGCGGACGATCGCCCCCTGCCGGAACGCGCCGACGCCCTGGTGGACTGGTGCCGTGGTTTCCTGGGCGGTTTCGGCTTGGGTGGGACGGATGCGCATGGGCGGCTGTCCGAGGAAGGCCGCGAGATCCTTGGCGATCTCAGCGCCATTGCGTCCTCGTCGCTGGATTTTGGCAGCGACGACGAAGACGAGGACGCCCTGATCGAAGTGCACGAATTCGTGCGCATGGGCGCCATGCTGCTGTTCACTGAATGCCATCTTCCCCACCAGGCCGCCAACGGCACCTTGCATTGAACATCGCTCCCGAGGAATTCGCGCGGCGCCGCCGCCAGCTGATGAAAATGGCTGGGGAAGACGCGGTGGTGCTGATCGCCACCGCGCCCGAGCGCATGCGCAATGCCGATGCGGCGTGGCCCTATCGCCAGGATTCGGATTTCCATTACCTGTCCGGCTTTCCCGAGCCTGACGCGGTGCTGGCGCTGTTGCCCGGCCGCCAGCATGGCGAGGTCGTGCTGTTCTGCCGCGAACGCGACGCGGAACGCGAACGTTGGCATGGGGAATTGGTGGGGACCGAACGCGCCGTCGCCGACTACGGTATGGACGATGCGTTCCCTATCGACGATATCGACGACATCTTGCCGGGCATGATCGAAGGCCGCGCGCGCGTCTACTGCCACTTCGGCCGCGAGCCGCAATTCGATGCGCAATTGCTGGGCTGGATGCGCCGTTTGCGGCAACTGCGCGGCGGCGGCGTGGTGCCGAAAGAATTCGTGTCGCTCGGCCATCTGCTGCACGACCTGCGGCTGTACAAATCGCGCGCAGAGCTGAAGCTGATGCGCGCGTCGGCGGCCATTGCCGTGGAGGCGCATCGTGCCGCCATGGCCATGGCGCGCGCCGGCCGGCACGAATATGAAGTGGAAGCCGAACTCTTGCGCATGATGCGCAGCCGCGGTGCCGTGGCAGCCTTTCCGCCCATCGTAGCCGGTGGCGTGAATGCCTGCGCCATGCATTACCAGGCCAATCGTGCGGTATTGAAGAATGGCGATTTGCTCTTGATCGATGCCGGTGCGGAGCTGGAATGCTATGCGTCGGACATCAGCCGCAGTTTTCCGATCAGCGGACGTTTCAGCCGCGAGCAGCGCGCGCTGTATGAAATCGTGCTTACCGCGCAGGAGGCGGCGATCGACGAGGTGATGCCTGGGCGCTCCTACAGCACGGCGCATGACGTGGCGGTGCATGTCATTACCGAGGGTCTGTGCGCGCTCGGGCTGATCAAGGGCGATCCGGCCGAAGCCATCCTGCAAGGCAGCTACAAGCGGTTTTTCCCAGCCAAGACCAGTCATTGGCTGGGGCTGGACGTGCATGACGTGGGGGATTATCGCGTCGATGGCGAGCCGCGCATGCTGGAGCCCGGCATGGTGCTGACAGTGGAGCCCGGCATCTACATTGCGCCCGACGATATGACGGTGCCGGAAGCGTGGCGCGGTATCGGCATTCGCATTGAGGACGATGTGGCGGTGACGCGCGATGGCCATGATGTGCTGACGGCAGACGTTCCGAAGCAGCCGGAGGAGATCGAGGCGGTGCTGGCGGCGCGTTGAGATTGATGGCGAGCGGCAGGATGTCGACGATAGGTGAACAAATCACTGCCGCGCATTTCTCGATGAGTGTGATCCACCGCCAACTTCCCCACGCAGTCCCACGAATGTCGCACGCCTGCAACCTTGACGCTCCAGCATCGCGCCGCGTGACCCCCGCACAAACAAGGAACGCAGCATGTCCTCGATGAGCCGTCGCCGATTTCTGCAATTGCTGGGCAGCACGTCGCTGGCCTCGATGCTTCCTGTCAGCATCGCGCGCGCGTTGGAGATTCCTGCCAATCGGCGCAAAGGCACGCTCGAAGACGTCGAGCATATGGTGGTGCTGATGCAGGAAAACCGCTCCTTCGACCATTACTTCGGTGCGCTGAAGGGCGTGCGCGGGTTTGGCGATCCGCACCCGGTGAACCTCACCTCCGGCAAGGCCATCTGGTACCAGCCTGACGGCGCCGGCTATGTGCTGCCGTTCCATCCCACGGCGCCGGATCTGGGCTTGCAGTTCCTCGAAGATCTCGCGCACGACTGGACCAGTACGCATGCGGCCTGGAATGCCGGCCAGTACGACCAATGGGTGCCCAGCAAAGGCACCACCACCATGGCGTATCTCACGCGCGAGGACATTCCGTTCCACTATGCGCTTGCCGATGCGTTCACCATTTGCGATGCGTATCACTGCTCGATCATGGGCCCGACCGATCCGAACCGTTATTACATGTGGACGGGTTGGGTGGGCAACGACGGCAGCGGCGGCGGTCCGGTGATCGACAACGCGGAAGCAGGCTACGGCTGGTCCACCTACCCCGAGGCGCTGCAGCAGGCGGGCATTTCCTGGAAGATTTACCAGGACGCCGGCACCGGCCTGGACGCTGCCGGTTTCTGGGGTTGGACCGACGATGCCTATATCGGCAACTACGGCGACAATTCGCTGCTGTATTTCAACCAGTATCGCAACGCGCAGCCAGACAGCCCGCTCTATCAGGGTGCACGGACCGGCACGAACATTGCGGCCGGCGGCACGCTGTTCGACGAGTTGCGCCGCGACGTCCTCGACAACAAGCTGCC
>NZ_DATJMN010000304.1:0-6624 GCF_035508675.1 Dyella sp. | reverse complement strand
GACGCAGCGCTTGTTCCTTGAACTCATCGCTGTAACGTTGCCGGGTCTGCTTCACGCCTGTCTTCTGCTTCATGGATCACCTCGGATAGCGAATTGAATCGCTTAACCGGGTGTCCGTGGAAGAGGGGCAAGATCAACCCGCCCAAATTTTTGCGGAGAGAAGCCCTTAGCTTGGCGTTTGTAATATGTGTAAGTGGCCCCCTGATACCTGGCGGATCAGCATCGGTTGCGACCTCACCGGCCCGACACGCATAGGGATCCCCGTTTGAACAAGCAGTCGCGTAGTAGTCTCGATAGTCGCCTGAATTAGCGTAAGCCGTCTCTTCGTCCGTGTTCCAACACCCTCTCGCATTGCAAGCCAAACCCAGGTAATCCAGAGAATTCAATGGGCGATTTGCAACGTAAGCATAAGTGTTAAGCCCACCATGCAATCCAGTTGGATCGCTCTGAACAAATCTACCTACATATGGGTCGTAGTATCGATTAACGTTGTAGACCCGTCCCGTCTCCGAATCAAAGTATTGCCCTGGGAAACGCAAATTGAGCGCGTAGGTACTCGTAGACGTTGGGGTGTTTTCGCCCCAGGCATTACCCTGATATGACCATTGCCAAATTATCGTTCCCAGAATCGGGGTCAGGTTCACTTATCCACTCATACGACGTGATATCTGTATCGCTACCGACGCAGAGAATTTCCCAATCTGTCGAGTGAGGCCACTCTTCAACGCCACCCCTGCAGGCATGGATTTCGCCAATCGGCGATCAGGTGACTTTTGAAGCTCGGACCTTGAATGCAGAGCCCCACTTCGAGCTGCACCGCCTTTCATGCGCCAGCAATGGCACCCAAAACGAAAAAGGGCCCGCCGCAAGGCAGGCCCTTCTCTGAATTTGGCGCCCGAAGTTGGACTCGAACCAACGACCCCCTGATTAACAGTCAAGTGCTCTAACCGGCTGAGCTATTCGGGCGGGGAGCTGCGTAGTTTGGGGAAATGGCCCGGGGCTGTCAAGCCGGGGCGGGCGGTATTCCTCAACGTATTCAGTTGGTAAGCACGCGGTAGCACGGTACGTAGGCGCTGCCGCCGGGGAGTTTCATGCGGTGTTGCTGGACGAAGGCCTGCAGCAGGCGGTCCAGGGCGCGCATGATTTCCGGTTCGCCGTCGATCTCGAACGGGCCGTGCTGCTCGATGGCGCGGACGCCTTCGTCTTTCACGTTGCCGGCGACGATGCCGGAGAAGGCGCGGCGCAGGTCGGCGGCCAGTTCGTGGCGGGGGCGGTTACGGTGAATGGCGAGCGCACGCATGGCCGTGTGCGTGGGCACGAAGGGCTGCTGGAAGGTCACCGGGATGCTCAAGGACCAGTTGAAGAAGAACGCGTCCTTGTTGTCCAGGCGGTGGTTGCGCACTTTGTCCACGCCGCGTACGGCGGTGTGCGCCACGGCGATGGGGTCGTCAACGATGATCTTGTAGTGCTGCGCCACGTCGTCGCCCAGCGCCAGGCGCAGGAAGGTGTCGATCTGCTCGAAGTAGGCGGCCGATTGTTTGGGGCCGGTGAAGATCAGCGGAAACGGAATGCCGGCGTTGTCCGGGTGCAGCAGGATGCCGAGCAGGTAGAGGATTTCTTCCGCCGTGCCGACGCCGCCGGGGAACACGATGATGGTGTGGCCCATGCGCACGAAGGCTTCCAGGCGCTTTTCGATATCCGGCATGATCACCAGCTGGTTCACGATCGGATTGGGCGATTCGGCGGCGATGATGCCGGGCTCGGTCACGCCGATGTAGCGGTTGTTGCGGCGGCGCTGCTTGGCGTGCGCGATGGTGGCGCCTTTCATCGGGCCTTTCATGGCGCCGGGGCCGCAGCCGGTGCAGATGTCCATGCCGCGCAGGCCGAGCTGGTAGCCGACGGATTTGGTGTATTCGTATTCGTCGCGCGAGATCGAGTGCCCACCCCAGCACACGGCGAGGTTGGGATCGATCTGCGGCTTGAGGATGCGCGCGTTGCGCAGGATCTCGAACACCGCGTGGGTGATGCCGACGGTGTCATGGAGATCGAATGTGCCCTGCTCCAACTGCGTGGAGACGTAGACGATGTCGCGCACCACCGCCACCAGCAGTTCGTTGATGCCGCGGATGATGTGGCCGTCGACGAAGGCCTTGGCCGGCGCGTGGGAAAGTTCGATCTTGATGCCGCGATCCTGTTGCAGCACCTGGATGTCGAAGTTGGGATATTGCTCGAACATGCCGCGCGGATCGTCGCCGACTTCGCCCGAGGTGAGCACCGCAAGCGCGCAGCGGCGCAGCAGGCCGTGCAGGCCGGAGCCGCTGGCATCGCGCAGGCGCACCACCTCGTTGCGGGAAAGAATGTCCAGGCCACCGGCAGGGGAAATGCGTGCACTTACCGTTGCGGGCTTGCCGGTTTTGTCGAGCGGGGTGTCGTTCATGTATCCATCGTCTCCTGGCGTTTTTGCCACCGTACACGGCTGTGATGGGCGTGGGCGGCCGCCTAGCATCTCGCTTCGAGGGGCACCGGGTCAATGCGAGCCACGCCCACAAAACAAACGCCCCGCGGCGAACCGCAGGGCGTGGTAACGCTTGGAACGATGTAGTCCAAGAACCCGCGCTGCGTGGGCAGCGCGGATTCGCGTGGCCTGCTTAGCGAATCGACACGCCGAAGGTCAGCATGTACGAACGCGGCTGCAGCAGACCGTAGTAGGCGGTGCTGTTGTACAGGTTCAGCGCCTTGCCAACGGCCGCACTGGAAAGGATCGGCGCGGAGCTGACGTAGGTAAACGCACGATGGTCGGTGAGGTTGCCAATGTTCAACTTCAGGTAGGGCTTGGTGAACCAGCTGCTCCAATCGGAGAAGCGATAACCGGCGCTGAAATTGAAGGTGGTGAAGCCGCCAACCGATTCGGTGTTCATGTAGTCGCCGTACAGCGAGCTGGTGGCGCGCGCACCGAGGGTGGCCCAGACGTGCGTATCGTCGTAGCCCACGCTGACGTTGCCGATGTTGCGGGCGGTGTCGGGCATGGTCTTGCCGTTGGTGGGGTAGATGCCCGGGCCGTTGCCGTTGTTGCTGTCGTACGGGCCGCCGTCCAGGTCACCGCGGATCTTGGCCTGGGTATAGGTGTAGGAGGTGTACAGGTTCCAGTTCTGGGCGAACTTCCAGCTCAGCTCACCATTGAAGCCCTGCATGTCCATGTGCGGGATGGTGGTGTAGATCTCGTCGTTGTTGACCGGGTTGTAACCCACTTCCTGCTTGTTGAAGTAGTTGCTGTGGTACAGGTCGACGTTGGTGGAGATGGCATCGCCGTAGTAGCGCCAGCCAAGGTCGGTGTTCCACGACATTTCCGGCGCGCCGTTGTTGACGCCCGCCAGCGCATCGAGGATGGCGGCGGTGTTGGACGGCACGCGGAAGGTCTTGCCGCTGCCGATGTAGAACTGGTTGCGCTCATCGAGCTGGAACTTGATGCCCGCGGTGGGCAGGAACTTGTGCCAGTTGTTGTTGAAGTCGGCAGAAGTCTGGGTGGTCGAGCCCGGGTAGTCGTAGCTGAAGCCCGTGCGCGTGGCGTACAGGTAGCTCACGCCAGCCACAAAGGTCCAGTAGTCGTTCGGCGTCCAGTTGTCGGTGACGAAGGCTTTCTTCAGCTCGGTGGTGGTGTATTCGTCATAGAACTTCTGCGGCGCGCCGCCGGTGGGGTACACCAGGTAGGACGAGTTGAGCCACACGTCGGCGGGCGTGCCGCTGTTCGGATCCACCAAGCCGAAGGTGTCGGCCTGGCTCTTGCGCGAACGCTCATACCAGAAGCCGTATTCCAGGCTGTTGTCCGTGCCGAAATCCTGGTTGAGCTTCACCAGCACGCCCGGGCGGTAGGTCAGCGCGGAGGAATACGAATACACCGTGCCACCGGAGAAGTTGGTCTTGCTGCTGTTGGTTACCGTGCCGTTGCCGTTGAGATCGATGTTGGCGTACAGGTACTTGTTGATCGGCGAGGTGCTTTCCTGCGCCAGGCCGCCCGCGCCGCCACCGCCGTCGCCGTACCAGAAGTACGGAATGACCGAGGCGTGGATGCTGTCGCTCAGCTTGAACTCGCCATCCATGCTGAACATGTAGCTGGAGTACGGATTGGTGTGCAGGCCGTAGTAGTTCTCGTCCGCGGTCGCGGCAGTCTTGAGCGCGGCACCCTTGAGATTGCTCAGCGGAATCCAGGTGGAGTTGTAGTTGTAGTCGTAACCGAGCTGCTGCGCCTGTGCCTTGGAGAGTGCGGCATACTCCAGGTTGCTCTGGCGGCTGTATTGCAGCGACGCGCTGATGGAGTTGTTGTCGTTGATGGTCCACACCGACTTGCCATCCACCTTGGACACGCGCAGGTCGCCCGCGCCGCGCCACATGTTGGCCGAGTTGTCGGAATAGGAGATCCACGAACGGATCGGACCGAGGTCGCCGGTGTTCAGGCGCACGAAGGTGCGGCGATAGTCGTTGTTGCCGAAGGTCTGGGTGATGTCCACGCCGCCCTGGTGCGGCGGGTCGATGGTGGCCCAGCCGATATGGCCGCCGCTGGCGCCGGAATCGGGCATGTCGATATCCGGAATGCCTTGCAGCACGGTGATATCGCCCATGTTTTCCGAGTCGCCGTATTCGGTGGCGTACACCGAGTAGCTGCCGGTGTCGGTGATCGGCGCGCCGTTCACCGTCATGCCGATGTCGGAGGAGTCATAGCCGCGCATGCTGTAGTGGCCGTTGGCCAGGCCGGTGACGTCGTCGGTGGCCGCATTGACGCCCGGGATGGAGCCGATCATCTGCGTGAAGTTGCTGCCGGGGCTGGCCTTTTCGATCGCATCGCGGGTGATCGTCGACACCGCCTTGGGCGCGATCTGCACCGACATCAGGCCGCCACCCAGCGACAGCGACTGTGCTTGCACCGTCACCTCGTTCATCTGCTTCACGTCGCGCTGCGTGGCGTTGGACGTGGTGGTGTTGGAGGTGCTGGATGCGTTGACGCGCTGCTGGGTGTTCGCGCTGCTCTGGCTCTGGGCCTGGTCGTTGCTGGCCGTCTGTGCCGCGGCGATGCCGGCGGATAGATAAAAAGCCATCGCGATCGCTGCGGAAAGATGCGTACGTTTCATGTAGAGCCCCGTAGTCCGATTATTGATTTGGTATGTGTCTCTGGCACCGCTTGCTGACCTTCGAACTTCGCTTGCGACAACACGGGTCGGCTGACCTGCTGACCTCGTCACACACAAAAAGGCTCTGGCTCATTTGTTACATGAGCCGGGTGGCCTGTTTGGAAACCTTGGTTTTTCCGAGGGACACGGCGCGAGGGCCGCGGCCCGGTGACTCAACCCTGGGCGACACACGTGTAAGCTAATTCGTACTTCATTCCTGCCATTCGCCTAAGCAACAGCAGGGTGAAATCGGTCACGTATCCTTAGCGATACCTTAGCATAATCGCATGCTTCCTTTACATGATCTTTACAGTTGCATCTCAACGGCGCAGCGCTTGAGGCCGGTCTGCCGCAGGAGCCCGTCAGGTGCAGATCAAGCTAAAAGCCGCCAGGCCCCGGCTTTCGCCGGGGCGACGGAAGTGCTGGAGAGGTCCGTGCTTAAAGCACAGCTCGCTCAGTCGCCCTTGCCAAGATAACGGGCGCGCTTGGCCGGCTTCAGGCGGGCGAGGTCGAGCATGACCAGGCCATCGACGCAGCCGGAGAAACCCGGGTCTTCGCCGAAGTCGAGGAACTGCACGCCATCGGGTTCGACCAGGTCCACGTACTGGCGATACAGCACGGGCAGGCTGACGCCCAGCGCATCCAGGTGATGGCGCAGCTTGCCCAGGCCGCTGGCCGGGTCCAGGCCTTCCAGCTCGCGGCGCACGCCTTCGAGCACGTCGGCGGAAACCTTGAACGGCTGGCGCGCCGAGGCCAGGCCCTGCACGCCGAAGTAATGCTGGTGCGCGGCGGCGATCCACTCGCGCGCCTGGCGCGGCAGGCTTACCGACATGCTGACCGGACCGAACAGGTAGCGCAGTTCCGGGTGGCGCTGCAGGTACAGGCCAATGCCCTGCCACAGTTGGTCCAGCGCGCGCGAACGCCAGTATGCCGGGGCGATGAAGCTGCGCCCCAATTCCAGCCCTTGCGCCAAGCGCGACTCCAACGCTGGCGAATAATTGAACAAGCTGGCGGTGTACAGGCCATTCATGCCGCGCTCGGTGATCAGGCGACCGCCATGACCGAGACGATAGGAGCCGACGATGCGCAGCGCTTTCGGGTCCCACAGCACCAGGTGTTCGTAGTGCGGGTCGTAGGCATCCAGGTCGCGCCGGGTGTTGGTGCCCTCGCCGACCTTGCGGAAGGTGAGTTCACGCAGGCGGCCGATTTCGCGCAAGGCAGCGCCATCGGTGGAGCCGCGCAGCACGATCAGTTGTTTGCCGTCGGCGAGATCGGCAAGCTTTTCGCTCTGCGCCAGTTCCTGCGCCACGCGATCGACCGATTCGGGATGCGCCAGCGCCACCTGTCCGCCGAAGATCAAGCCGCGGCGGCGGCCAATGCGATACACATGCCGGCGCATCAGGTCCGCTGCGCGTTGCGCATCATCGCCGCTGCGCTTGCTCAATTCTTCCGGGCTGATCAG
>NZ_DATJMN010000303.1:0-12781 GCF_035508675.1 Dyella sp. | reverse complement strand
GACGATGCGCCGGCCCACAGTGGTTCTATGGGTCAAGCATCGACGGACATATGGACCGCGCAGGCGCATTTGCAGCCCGGCCAATTCAAGTCCGACAGGCTCCTAGCTGGACATTTCCAGTTCGCGCAACGCCGACATGGGCAGGGCGGAGAAAGCGGTGACCGCGATGGGAGGGTTGGTTGGCGTTTGCAGTTCGTGCTGCCAGACACCTACATCCCACCACCGGCCAAGTTTGTAGCCGGCCTTGCGCCACACGCCGGCTGGCATAAAACCCATTGTTTCATGCAGCGCGACGCTGACATTTCCCGGCAGGGTGATGACGCCCACGGCCTGGTTGATGCCTTGCAGACGCATGACATCCAGCAACGTGCCATAGAGCTTGCGTGCAATGCCGCGGCGGCGCGCATCGGCGTGCACATAGATCGAGGTTTCGGCAATCCAGTCGTAGGCCGCCCGTTCGCGAAAGCGCGTGGCATAGGCGTAGGCGAGCACTTCGCCATTTTCCTCCCATACCAACCAGGGGTAATGCTGCAGGCGGGTGAGGATGCGCTGACGCATCGCGTCCGCGCCAGGGAGTTCGGTTTCGAAGGTGATGGCGGTATCGATGACGGCGGGCGCATAGATGGCGTGAATGGCCTCGGCGTCATCGGCGCGGGCGGTGCGGATCATGAGATATCCCGGATGAAGAAACGATCGCAACCGAAATGCCCGGTGCCGCCCATCGGCGCGCACAACGCTTTGAAGCCGTTTTTCAGATACAGCGCTTGCGCGGCATCCATGCCGGTGAGCGTTTCGATGTAGCAGCGCTTGAAGCCGAAGCGGCGTGCGGCATCCAGGCAACGCTGGATCATGGCGCTGCCGGCGCCGATACCGCGTGCTTCGGGCAGAAAGTACATTTTGCGCAGTTCGCAGACATCCTCCTCGCCGGCATCCAGCGGCGCGATACCGCCACCGCCGACCACGATGCCATCGAGCGCCACGACGAAATAGGCGCTGCGCTGTCGCGTGTAGGCCGCGTGCATGTCATCCACTTCGGCATCATGGATGGCGAAGCCGGGGCCGTCGGCGCCGAACTCGGGCATGACGGTGCGGATGATGCTGGCGATGGCGGCGCTATCGTGCGGCTCGATCGGGCGGATGAGGAGGTTGGGCATGCGCCCGAAATTATCAGTTTTTTGCCCGCGGGTGCATCGGCCGTAAGCTGGGATGACCGTCCCCGCTTACTACCCGGGCAATCAGGCCACCGTCGTACGCGCCTTCGTCACCCGGCTCGCAGTGGGCTTGTTGAGCTGCGCGGAAAGCCACGCGCCCGTGGCCACGAGCATGTCCAGGTCGATGCCCGTCTGCAGCCCCATGCCATGCAGCATGTAGACCACGTCTTCGCTGGCGACGTTGCCGCTGGCGCCTTTCGCATACGGACAACCGCCCGTGCCGGAGACAGCGCTGTCCACCACGCGGACCCCTTCTTCGAGGCAGGCGAGGATGTTCGCCAGCGCCTGGCCGTAGGTGTCATGGAAATGGACGGCCAGCGCGTGCATGGGAATTTCCTGCGACACCGCATGCAGCATCGCGCGTGCCTTCGACGGCGTACCGACGCCGATGGTGTCGGCGACGGAAACTTCATAGCAGCCCATCGCGTACAGCCGCTTGGCTACGCTGACCACGTTGGCGACAGGCACGTCGCCCTGGTAAGGGCAGCCCAGGGCGGTGGACACGTAGCCGCGCACTTTCACGCCTTCCGCGTTGGCTTCTTCCAGCACCGGCTGGAAGCGCTCCAGCGATTCGGCAATCGATGCGTTGATATTGGCGCGGTTGAACGCTTCCGACGCCGCCGTAAACACCGACACCTCGGTCGCGCCGGCCTGGCGCGCGATCCGATAGCCCTGTTCGTTCGGTACCAGCACCGGATAGCTCACGCCGGGCACCTTGCGGATGCGGTGGAACACTTCCGCGGCATCGGCCAACTGCGGCACCCAGCGCGGACTGACGAAGCTGGTGGTTTCGATGGTCTTGAGGCCGGTGGCGGAGAGCCGGTCGATCAGCGCGATCTTGATATCCGGCGGCAGCAGGGTCTTTTCGTTCTGCAAGCCGTCGCGCGGGCTGACTTCGACGATGCGTACATCATTGGTGCTCATGCGAAGCTCCTGCAATCCGGCGGTTACGATGCAAAGCGAACAAGTACAGCGTCTGCTTCCACGAACTCGCCTTGGGTTGCGCTTACGCTATCAATGGTACCTGCGCGTGGCGCCTTCAAGGCCAGTTCCATTTTCATGGCTTCCATCACCAGCAATTCCTGCCCTTCTTCCACGGCATCACCCGCCTTGGCCTTCACCAATACGATGCGCCCTGGCATGGGCGCGACGATCTGGTTGCCGCCGACGCCTTCCTTGGACTCCCAGGCAAACGCTGCTGCGCGGGTAAAGGCATGGCGCTGGCCGTTGGCATCGTGCAAGGTGATGCGTTCTTCATCGGCATGGATGCGCAAGCGCGCGCCGTGCTCGCCGAAACGCCCGCTGAGCGTATCGCCTTCAAAGCGCGCGCCGCGTACGTCGCAATGCGCGGCGTCGTATTGCAAGCGGTAATCGCCGTCGTGACCAAACGCTTCGATTTCATAACGCTGCTCGCGCAAGGTAAGCGCAACGATGCGTTTGCCGGCATGTCCGACGCGCCAGGCATCCGCACGCGACCAGGGCGAATACGGGTCGTTGCCGTGCGCCGATGCCGCGACGAGCTTGCGTTCGTCGCAAAGCAACGCGGCAGTAGCGGCAGCAAACAGGACATGTTCAGAGGGTGACGCATCGCCGGTTAGAAATTCATCAAGGTGGCGATCGAGGTAGCCGGTATCGATCCGGCCTTCGACGACGACCGGATGGCGCACCAGTCGTTCGAGAAACGCGATATTGGATTTCGGCCCGACGATCTCGCACTCGGCCAAGGCTTCGCGCAAGCGCTGCAACGCTTGCGTGCGATCGGCGCCATACACGATCAGCTTGGCGATCATGGGATCGTAAAAAATCGTTACCGCATCGCCTTCGATCACGCCGCCATCCAGTCGCACGTGGCGCGATGGTGCGGGCAGCCGCAGCCTGCGCAACTTGCCGGAGCCGGGCAGGAAGTTCTGGTCCGGGTCTTCGGCGTACAGGCGCACCTCGATCGCATGCCCGTGCGCCTGGATCTGCTCCTGCCGCAATGGCAGTGCTTCGCCGGCAGCGATGCGCAGTTGCCACTCGACCAGGTCCAGGCCCAGTGTTTCTTCGGTGACCGGGTGCTCCACCTGCAGGCGCGTGTTCATTTCCATGAAATAGAAGCTGCCGTCCTGGGCCACGATGAATTCCACCGTGCCCGCGCCAACGTAGTTCACCGCCTTGGCGGCGGCGACCGCCGCTTCGCCCATCGCCTTGCGGCGCTCGGCATTGAGAAACGGCGAGGGCGTTTCTTCCAGTACTTTCTGGTAGCGGCGCTGCGCCGAGCATTCGCGTTCGTTGAGGTGAATCACGTTGCCGTGCGCGTCGCCGAACACCTGGAACTCGATATGGCGCGGATGCTCGACATAGCGTTCCAGAATCACGCGCGTATCGCCGAACGAACTGGCCGCCTCGCGCTGCGCGGATGCCAATGCATCGGCGAATTCCTTTTCCGCGCGCACGATGCGCATGCCTTTGCCGCCACCGCCGGCCGCGGCTTTGATCATCAGTGGGAAACCGGTCTTGCGCGCCTGCTCGGCAAGCAGGCCGGCGTCCTGGTCATCGCCGTGGTAGCCCGGCACCAGCGGCACGCGATGATGTTCCATCAATGCCTTGGCGGCGGCTTTGGAACCCATCGCATCGATGCTCTCTGGACGCGGACCGATAAAGCTCACGCCGGCTTCCGTGCAGGCACGTGCGAACGCGGTGTTTTCGGAAAGGAAACCGTAACCAGGGTGGATGGCCTGCGCGCCGGATTTTTTTGCGACCTGCAGAATGGCGTCGGCGCGCAAATACGAATCGGCGGGGCGTGGGCCGCCGATCGGCCAGGCTTCATCGGCCAGCCGTACGTGCTGGGCGTCCTGGTCCGCTTCCGAATACACGGCGATGGTGTGGATGCCCAGCCGCCGGCAGGTGCGGATCACGCGGCAGGCGATCTCGCCGCGGTTGGCAATCAGTACGCGCTCGAACATGCGGGTTCCTTAAACCGGTCGCTTGCAGCTGCAAAGCTCGTAAAGCTAGCAGAATTGCGTGACGCGGCCGATGCGCGGCGCAGCATGTGGAGCGGAGAGATGGCGCAAAAAACTACTCGCCCTCCCAGTAATCCGTCGTATCCCCTTGCCGCATCACGATGCGGATCATCTGCGGCTTGCCTTCGGCATCCGGCTCGAATTCACCCAGGATCCCGTACTTGTTGGAATCGGGGTATTCACAAATCTCTGGCGTAAGCTTGCTGCTCACGGCGAGATAACGCATTTCCACCGATCCAGTATTGATGATCTGGTGCGCGCTTTCCGGGCCGCCGGGCGGGCAGGCGATGATGTCGCCCTGGCGGATCGGGTGGCGCTCGGCGCCGACGCGAATTTCCCCTTCACCTTGCAGGATGAAGAACATTTCTTCATTGACGCGATGGTTATGCAGCGGGAAGGCACGCTTGCCCGGCGGCACCGCGGTGATGTTGTAGCCAAGCTTCTGCGCGCCGAGCTGCATGGACACGCGGCCCATCCGCGCATAGAAGCGCTGGGCGGCGTCGCCGTGGGCGGCAAAAGCGGGCGGACGGGGTTCCAGTTCGACATCGGCAATGTTGAGAATTCGTTTCATGGCAAGCCTCGTGGTCGCAGAAAAGGGACAGCAGGTGGGCGGAAAGAAATGTCAGCCTACTTACCGCAGCTGCCAGCATGGCGTCAGCAGCGCTGCCGTTAACTCCAGGCAGGGGCGCGCTTGTCGAGGAAGGCGCCGAGCCCTTCCTGGCCTTCGTCGGATACGCGCAGCCGTGCAATCAGCGCGGCGTTTTCCTGGTCGAGGCGTTCGGCGGTTGCCTGGGTCAGTCCATGCATCTCGAAAGCGAGCTGCTTGGCTTCACGCTGCGCTGACGGGCCGGCCTTGCCCAGTTGCTTTATTACCGAGTGCACCGTGTCGTCCAGGTATTCGGCGGCCACTGCTTCGTGCAACAGGCCGATGTTCGCAGCCGTTTCCGCGTCAAAGATTTCGCCGGTAAGAAACAGGCGCCGAGCCTGGCGTATGCCGATGGCGGCGATCACATAAGGTGAAATCACCGCGGGTACCAGCCCCAGTTTCACTTCGGTAAGCCCGAACTTGGCGGTATCCACGCCGATGGCGATATCGCAGCAGGCGATCAATCCCACGCCGCCGCCGTAAGCGGCCCCGTTCACGCGGGCCACGGTGGGCTTGGGCAGGAACTGCAGCGTGCGCATCAAGGCAGCCAGGCGCAGCGAATCTTCACGGTTTTCCGCCTCACTGGCCGTGGCCATGCTGCGCATCCAGTTGAGGTCCGCACCGGCGGAGAAGCTGGCCCCCACACCGGTCAGCACCACCACGCGCACGGCCGGATCGGTGCCGGCATCTTGCAAGGCGGTCGTGAGTTCGGCGATCAGCCGATCATCAAAAGCGTTGTGCACGTCCGGGCGGTTCAAGCGGAGTTCGCGGATGCCGGCGTGGTCGGCGATCTGGATGGTGGTCATGGGGCCGTCCATGAAGTAGGGATGGCCTAAAGCGTAGAGCAAGCTGCTCATACTTGGGAAAGATCGAGGCGTTATCCCCGCAGGGCGGTTTCATGGTCCCGACCAGCGTGAAATATGTCGGCGATCAGTACCGTGCGTTTTGCCTCATCAACGAAGAACGCGATGATGGTTTTGCTTTTGTAATGAGTAATGCGCAAATCTGGATGGAGATCATCGCGCTTGGTGCTGCGATGAGGAAAAAGCCCCGGGGGCGCAGCGTTTTCCAGATAAGCGTCCCGTTCGATGAGGCGCCGACGCGCCTTGGCGGTCAGAACAGCGGTGTAATCACCGGCGCTTTTTTGCGCGCTCTCGGCGGGCCTGGGTGATGGATTCGCGTACCTGATCAAGGCTGAGACCTTTGTCCGGGGCTGCTTTGAATTCATCGTAGGCAGGCAGAACTTCGGTACGCAGCCAGTTTTCGATGGCATTTTCGAAGGCGCGGTCGCGGGCCTGTGCCAGCCGCAAGGCATCTTGAATGGCAGAGCTTACGGACGCGTATTCGCCCGTATCGACTTTGGCCTGCAGCATGTTGGCCATATCCACGGGCAGGGTGATGCTGAGCTGTTTGCTGGTGACGCGAGGCATTGGCGTTCTACCCGGGGAGTGGATGGAGTAGGACTTAATCCTACTATTTGGCAGCCCGTTACAAAACTCAAGGATGCGGTCTGTGCGCCAGCTGCACGCTCAATGCAAAAAGAGGCTACAATGCGAACCATTCTTATTTAGAAGCGTAACAACTGTGCGCCTGTCCGATTTGCCGAAAGGTGCTAACGCCGTGGTCGAACGAGTCGAAGATGCCCATGCCAATGACCTGATCGCGCAACGCCTGCGCGACCTGGGTTTTGTGGCTGGCGAACAGGTCAAGTTGGTGGCGCGCGGACCCGTCGGCGCAGACCCGCTGCTGATCCAGATCGGCTCGACCCGCTTTGCGCTGCGCCTTGCCGAAGCGGCACGGATTACGGTGCGGGAGGTTGCATGAGCGCCGATAGCCTGCGTATCGCCCTGGTCGGCAACCCCAATTGCGGCAAGACGGCGCTGTTCAATCAGCTTACCGGTGGGCGCCAGAAAGTGGCCAACTATGCGGGCGTCACCGTGGAGCGCAAGGAAGGGCGATTCACCGCGCCATCGGGCCGCGTCATGCAGATCCTGGACTTGCCGGGCACCTACAGCTTCGACGCGGCCAGCCCGGACGAACAGATCACCCGCGACGTGCTGGAAGGCAATTATCCCGGCGAAGCCGCGCCCGACCTCATCATTTGCGTGGCCGATGCCACCAATCTGCGCCTGCATCTGCGCTTCGTGCTGGAAGTGAAGCGGCTGGGGCGCCCGGTGGTGCTGGCCTTGAACATGATGGATGCGGCGCGCCGTCGCGGCGTCGTCATCGATGTGCCGGAACTACAGCGCCGACTTGGCATTCCCGTGGTGGAAACCATTGCGGTGAAGCGCGGCGGTACGCGCACACTGATCGAACGCGTGGACGGCGACTTGCCGGAAGCGCCGCTCGCCTTGCCCGACGATCCGGACAGCCGCGCCAACCTGCACCATGAAGTGCGCCAGTTGCTGGCCGCTACCGTCACGATGCCGCGCGCCACTGCGGCCATCGACGATGCGCTCGACCGCTGGGCGCTGCATCCCGTGTTCGGCTTGCTGACGCTCGCCGTGGTGATGTTTCTGGTCTTCCAGGCGGTTTACGCATCCGGCAAGCCGATGAGCGACCTGATCGGCAACGGCTTTGCGTGGCTCGGCAAGCATGCCGCCGTGGTGTTGCCGGCCGGCCCGATCCATGACCTGATCGTAAGCGGCATCTTCGGCGGCCTGGGCACGGTGCTGGGCTTTTTGCCGGTGATCCTGGTGCTGTTCTTCTTCATCCTCATGCTGGAGGAGTCGGGCTATCTGCCGCGTGCGGCGTTCCTGCTCGACCGCCTGATGGTGTCGGTGGGGCTGACCGGGCGTTCCTTCATTCCGCTGCTGTCGAGCTTCGCCTGCGCCATTCCCGGCATCATGGGCACGCGCAGCATCACCGATCCGCGCGATCGCCTAGCCACCATCCTGGTGGCGCCGCTGATGACCTGTTCCGCTCGCCTGCCGGTGTATGCGCTGCTGATTGGCGCCTTCATTCCTGCGTACCGCGTATTCGGAGTGTTCAACTTGCAGGGTGTCGTGTTGTTTGCCTTGTACGTGGCCGGCATTGTTGGCGCGATGACGGTGGGCTGGGTGATCAAACGTCTTCGCCGCGACAAGAGCGAACACGCGCTGCTGATGGAATTGCCCTCCTACCGCTTGCCCAGGGTGCGGGACGTGGCCATCGGTTTGTACGAGCGCGGCGCCATCTTCTTGAAGCGCCTCACCGGTGTGATCCTGGCGCTGACCGTGCTGATGTGGTTCATCTCCAGCTTCCCGGCGCCGCCAGCCGGCGCAACGGGGCCGGCCATCAACTACAGCATTGCGGGTTATCTCGGTCGCTTCTTGCAGCACATCTTTGCGCCGCTGGGTTTCAACTGGCAGATCAGCCTGTCGCTGATTCCCGCGTTTGCCGCGCGTGAAACGGCCGTGGCTACGCTGGCAACGGTCTACGCTGTCAGCGGCGATGCGCAGAATGGCGGACTGGCGCATGCACTTACCGGCAATTTTCCGCTGGCGACAGCGCTATCGCTGCTGGTGTGGTTTGCCTTTGCACCGCAGTGCATGTCAACGCTGGCCGTGATTCGCCGCGAAACCAACTCCTGGCGCAACGTAGCGATTTCCTTCGGCTACATGTTTGCCGTGGCGTACGCGGCGTCGTTTATCACTTATCAGGTGGCGAGGTTGTTCGTGTGAACGCGAGTCTGCTCGTTCAGTACATGGTGATCGGCGTGGCCGTGCTGGCCAGCGCGCTGTATGCGTTTCGCAAGATGGCGCCGCAGCTTACCAATCGTTGGCTGGTGTCCGCATCGGTGCATGTCAGCCGGCGTGGGCATGCCGCATTGGCGCGGCGTTTGCAGCCTAAAAAAGCCACCGGTGATTGCAGTGATGGCTGCAGCACGTGCGGCGCGTGTGGCCCGAAGCCGCCGGCTGGTGTGCCTGCAGACGCCATGCCGTTGGAATTTCGTCCCCGCAGGCATTGATGCAGCTCTAGGCCTTAGTCGGCATGAAATTTCAGCCTCCCCTGTCGCGTACAGGGGAGGCCATCCATCATTACGTGGAACGTAGCCCAGGCCGGTTACCAGGGCGTGCCGCCGGCGTAGTCGTTGCTCATCGTGCTTTCCAATTGGGAGATGATGCTGGCGTTCGTCGTCGTCAAACCCAGCTCGCGATTCTCCGTCAGCGATGCGCTGGAGAAGTTCTCCGAACCCACAAAGGCAACCTGATGTGCGGTGCCGTAATCGGCCACGATCGCCTTGGCGTGGATATAAAAGCCGGTGCTGGTATCCGGGTACGTGCTGACGTTGCAGCCCGCGTTGGTCAGCGTGTCAAATTCGCTGGCGTAGTCGTTGTCGTCATTGACCATCGCGATGTTGACGCTCACACCTTTGGAGCAAGCGTTTGCCAACGCATTGACAATGGCGCTGTCGCTCATCTCCTCGTTTTCGACCAGCAGGCTGGTCTGCGCGTTGTTGATGATGTTCAGCAGGGATGTCTGGGAATTGGTCGGGCTCCATACCAAGTCATCGCCGTTCGTAGGCGTCACGCTTGCGTGTGCGAAATCCTTGCTGAAAGTGGCTTCGATGGCGGCGATGTCCTTGCTGTCGTTCTCGATCACGGCAAAGTCGCGCGAGGTGCTGTAGTAGCGGCTGGTCAGGTTGAGCGTCATGATCGCCGTCTGCGCGTTGGAGGTGCCGGCGTCGATGGTGATCGTCTTCTGGTGGGTGGCCTGATAGTGGGTCCAGGCCCATGTCACGCTGGCGCCGCAGCTCTTGAGCTGGTTGTAGGCCGCGGTGTTGTTGCTCTTTTCGAGATTCACATCGAGGATCACGCGAACCTTCACGCCACGCGCAACGGCATTGCACAGATCATTCTGGGCGGTGGTGTCCTGCAGTTCGTACATCGTCATGTCGATGGTCGACTTCGCTGCATTGATCAGGTTGTAAATCGAGGTAAGCCCCTGATCGGGCTCGATCACCAGCGTTTGCGTACCCTGCGCAAAGGCAGGCACCGCAAAGCTGAAGACACAGGCCGCCGCCAGCGCGGCCTTGACGAAGCTGGAACGTTTGCTACGGATGTTCATGACTTGATCCTATGTCGAGTGAGATGAGAACGCCCTCCCTGCGCTGATCCGCGACCGCGCTCCCTACGCGGCACTTCGGCTGCCCCGGCCAGGCCGGCTTTCCCCATGCAACGGTGCGTGCAGCACGCTAGCCGAAGGCGCGCATCTCAGCGGGTTCGGATGACAGGAATCTTTCTGTGGCATGGCAGGCGATACGCCCGTTTATGTGGCGTGCGCCTTCGTCATCGGGGAGTGAAGGTGCTGCGGATTGAGATCGATGGAAGTGTCGCTTGGTTCACATCTTTCGATGTGCGAATGCAAAGTCAGTTGCGTGCAAGTTTGGGATGCAGGTGTGCGCGATGGCGCCATAGGTCGGCGATCACGACGCACAAGGTGGCGAGGGCCGTTGCGGGTATGAATGGAAAGTTACCGATATCGTGCACTTGCGATAGTGCTCTGCCGATTATGATGGCGATAAACAGGAACGCCGGCATCATTGAGCCGATACGCATGGGTGTCTTGTTTTTTCTTGCTGTTCTGTGGCGGAACTTACGTATGGCAAAGATGAAGCTCAATCCTACCAACCAAGCTCCGAGTGACGAAGCCCCGACTTCGTACAACAGATACCCAATCGCACAGAGTCCAGGGATGGTGAGTCGACGCAGCCATGGCCATCGAGCGGGCATGGATTCTGGTTGCCCCTGCCATTGGTCGAACGATACGCCGCATGCAGACAATGGCCATAAGGCGAGAATTACTGCGCCAAAGCTGGCGGAGGCGCTTGTTGCGCGGATCCAGTCATCTTCTGTAGGAGGATTTTCCGTGCTACTGACCATCAATAAGCCTAAGAGGCCTATTGCACACACGAGCGAAGCAAGTACTGAGCGCATCAAGCCGATGATGAAGCGCTGCCAGGTCATGTCGAGGCCAGATGCCGCTGCGCGAGACCAGAAGAACGCGTGCTCACGGTCGATCGATGGTGGAAGCTCATTGAAGCTGCCCTGACCCCGCAGCGTGTGCACAAGACGACCGATCTCGCCGACTCGGCCAAACTGCAGTGCAACCCTTAATACACGCGGCCAGGTTCGAGGTTTCTGCAATAAGGCGATATCTTTTCCGAGTGCATTGACCTCAGGTTGGACTTTCCATATCAACCCGATTCGCCGTGCGAGTTCGCGATGGTTGCGAGGAAGTATCTCCCACAATGTTCGCTGCTTGGTGCGCAGTGCTTGTATTGCGACAGGATTGATGCCGGCCAATACATGATCTAGGTCAAAAAAGCTCAATAAAGCATCCATGCAATCGGCGGATATCGCCCGTGGCTGCTGAAACAGTCGATTCAGCACTCGATGCCCACTTTGTTGTTTGACCTGAATTGACCAGAGTTCTTCGCGAGCATGCAGCCAGCTGGACAGCATCTGTCCGTCATTCGATTGCATTGCCATATGGATGACTTCGCCCGCCAGTACGTCGAGGTCAACGGTGGGCGCTGCCATCGCGACCGTAGTCGTTTCTGCGCGCGAGGATTGCGGTGGCGCCGGATCCTTCTGCGTGTTTATGGGGGGCTTTGCGGCTAGCGTTTCCGCGACAATCGGATGAGAGGTGGGTGTGGGTTTCGTACCCACATGCGCCAGCACCATCTTGTACGCCGTATGCAACCGCTGAAACGCCGCTGGGTCTTCATCCGGACGCGTGGTGCGCAACAAGCGCGCATACGCACGCTTGACGCTGGCGGCATCGGCCTCCGGAGTGAGCCCCAGCAGCGCGAACGCCCAGTTCAAAGTTGTGCCTCCAGCGAATCGAGCGCATCGCTGAAGCTCTTGCGATGTTGTTCGATCAGCCGCTCGTCCTGTGCCTCCAATACTTGCCGGAAGTGCCCGATCCATTGCTGCAGCGTTTGGCGGGCGGAGAGATGTTCCTCGAACAAGCGCTCGGCGCGTGCGAGCAGGGCGATGTTTTCCTGCTTGGCGCGCGGATGGATCTTCAGCGCCGACAAGGCGGCCAGGCGTGCGCGGATTTCCTCGTCATTGAGCATGCCGGGATTCTGCTGTAGCACCAGTTCGTGACGAATGCCGCTGGACTTGGGTGTTGCTTCCACTTGCAGCACGCCATTGATGTCGTAGGTGAAGCGCACCACCACTTCGTTGTCGGCGATGGAAAGCGTGGGGTTGAGCGCAATTTCCAGCTCGCCCAGCTTGATGTTGTTCTCCACCATCGGGTTTTCGCCTTGGTAGATTTTCAAGGTGAGCTTGGCTTGCCGTTCGACCATCGGCCAATAGCTGCTTTCGCGGCTGATCGGCACCACGCTGTTGCGCTGGATGATGGGCGAGAACAAGCCGTTCTGCACATGCCCCTGTGTATCGCGCTGGCCAATTTCCACGCCCAGCGTATACGGGCATACATCGGTAAGGATGATTTCTTCCAGCTTCGCATTGCGGCTCTTCAAGCCAGACGCGACACATGCGCCCAGTGCGATGGCTTCGTCGGGATTGACGTGGCGCAGCGGCAGTTTGCCGAACATGCGCGCGATCAGGCGCGAGACCAGGGGCATGCGGCTGGCGCCGCCAACCAGCACGACTTCGTCGAGTTGATCGGGGCGCAGGCGTGCATCGCGCAGGGCACGCTCCAGCGGCATGCGCATGCGCTGCATCAGCGGTTCTGCCAGGTGGATAAAGCGGTCCTGGTCGATCGTCCACTTGATCTCATGTCTGCCGGCCTGGCATTCCACGCTTACTTCGGGTTGCTGGCTCAGGCTGCGCTTGGCCAGTTCCAGGCGGCGGCGCAGCAGGCCGCGTTCGACCGGCGAAAAGCTATCGGTGCGCAGTTTCAGGTCGCCAAGACAGGCGTCCTGCAGCGCATCGAGAAAATCCTCCCCGCCAAGATAGTTATCGCCA
>NZ_DATJMN010000302.1:0-8791 GCF_035508675.1 Dyella sp. | reverse complement strand
CGTCTCTCAGGCTTACATGCAATCGCATCACGGCCAGGACTTTCTGCAGCAAGGCCGCGAATACAACCTGCAACTGGAGAGGCAGCAGGCCATGGAGCAGCAGATGATTCGCAAAGGGCCGGCCATGAGCCGGTGATCGCAGAGAAAAGGAATTTCCGATGTCCACCGTGGAAGTCAAGGCACTGGCATTGCAACTCGGCTCGGTTGTCGATGTACTGGAAAAGCGCATCGATCACGCCGCACAACAGTCGTTACGCGCCACGCAGACGCTCGACCAACAATCCAGGCATTCGTTGGAAACCACGAACAAGCTGGTCCAGCAAGCACTGGAACAATTTCGCCTGGGCGCCAGGGAGGCCATAAAGGAAGGTGTCCGCGATGCCGCACATGAACTTGATCAAACGGTACGCGATGGCGCTAACCGACTCGATCAGACTGTTTCGCAACTGAATCAGCATATGCAGCACGTGAGGCGCCTGAATGCCTCGCACGCATGGAAGACCTTCATCGCCAGCGCGCTGGGCTCCCTTGCGGTAGTCGCCGTCGCCGTTTACACAGGTTGGCAGGCGCATGCAGATATGAAGCGCTCAGAGTGGGTGCAGCAGATCAACGCAGCCGTTGAGTCCGGCCATCTGACTACCTGCCCCGAAGGTGGCCTTTGCGTGCAGGTCGGAAATAAATGGGTGCGCGTGGGTGGCAAATAGTCATGCATGCTTACGCAAGCCAATCTCTCATGCTTCTCGGGTACCGCACCAACCGATGATCACCATGGCGCATCACCAACGTAGTTGTGATCTTGGTTATCAAAGGCCCGTAGCATTTTTCTGGAGAATAAAATGAAACGAATTTCTTTTTGGTTAATGACCCTGGCACTTTGCGGCCTTCCTGCCCATGCAAGGGAGAAAATTGAAGGCGCCTGGGAATTGAGCTGCATAACGCCGGTGGATTCCATCGAAAACGCCGACCCTGGTGGCGTGATCAACAGCAAATGGATATTCGACGGCAACGGGCGTCTTCAAATGCTTCAGCCCGACCAGACAACAGCCGGACCTGACGACGTCGCCACCTACAGCATCCATGATGGTCAGGTGGAGCTCGTCTTCCAAGACGGCTCTCGGCGTTATTTGCGGAACCTGCAATTTCCCAATCGCGGGACCATGCGCCTGCCCAGGGAAAGCGGCGGCTACTCTCAATTTCGCCGCATTGCCTCTGCCACCACCTTGCTTGAGCCGCGCAGCCTTCAACGCGTAGTGGAGGGCGAGATCAAGCCAGGTCACGAGTGCGATGACGACACCAGGTACGACAAGCGCGACTATGCCTCCTTGCCTTTGCATGATCGGCTACAGGGCACCTGGGAGGTCGTCATGTATCGCAACCTTTCGCCTCGCGGCGTACCACCCTACGGTTACTCCAACGATATCAACGTTTTTGATGCCAACTCCCTTATCGTTCATTCGACTGCAAATGGAACCGACAAGAAATTTTCGTACGTTCTGAGGGAAGGTGTAATCTACATAGGCGACATGGTAATGACGCCCTCATTCAACCAATGGTCGCAGCTGATCTTGACCAATGACGGCGGTGGACAGATTTATCTCAAACGCCTATCACGCGATACTGGAAAGCCCTACCCGAAACTAGCCCTGAAGGTGGTATGGATAGGAACGGAGCCGGATTCCCAAGAAAAGGATAGCAAGTCGTGATGGCGCTAACACAAACTAAAAGCCCATTGTTTACTCGATCAGGCAGTCGAATTTGGGTGGCGTCAAGCAAGATTGCATGCCTCGCAGGAAACCTACGCAGGTTAGCGATAAGCCCCACGTTTAATCCCCGCAAACCCAGATGGATGCTGACGACTCTTTGCCCAACGCTCCGATTCTGTCTTAACTTCGGAGTATTGACCCCGACGGGTGTATCGCGGCGATGCCGCGATACACCCGTCCGGCTTTGACTATTTATGCACCTGTATAGGGCGGCACGTCGGGTTCGAAAGTTGAGGCTTAGCGAGCAGTAGGCCGGGCATCTGGTTCGCTTGGCATTCGAACACACGGCCCTTGGTCGTGGTAGCCGTGTAGGTCAGCGTCTGAGCACCCAGCCTATCCGGCTCGGACTCCTTTACATTGGATATCGTCAGCTCGTCCGAGGACGCCAACCCGATCATCTGCGCAGTGGCCGACTGCAGGGGCACGATCGCTTGATTCACGCTCAGCGTAGAGCAGCCCGCCAACGCTAACGCACTTATCAATGGGACGACGTTTTTCACCAAACTTCTCCTTCCTTGATGCTGAAAACAAACTTCTCACTATGCAAAGGCTTTTGGATCAATCCGTCATCAAGAGCTTGTAATGCAATCCACTACGTAGCACGTCAGCCGGCTTGGACGCCATTGCCTCTCACGTTAAAAAACAACAATGAATAAGCACACATATTCCAGTCAATAAATTATTTCCTCCATCGTTTTTTGCGCAAAAAGCCATGCGCAAACTCCGCGATGAGGTGTAGCCAAACCCGTACACAATGTCAGCGCCGTGCAATGCGATGATATCGCTAGCTCGATCCCGTAACGATCTATCGAGTAGAAGCGCATTGCAACGAGGATTAACAATGGAGCATTGCCGCCGCTAACCATGCAATTATTGAGAAAAGTGATCCACAACGGCACGCGACGTATCAATAAAATCTCTACTGAAACGCAAATATACAGCTTTGATACTAGATCATCGCAAGGTATCATCGACCAGGACGTTCGGTCTCGCATCATCACCATTTGGAATCAGAGCATTGCTTACCGGCATCCACCTGATGCAAGCTGGTTCCTGGCGCTGACGCATCACGCCAGCAAAAAAAAGCGGGAAGGGAGTCGGTTTTACATGCTATCGGTGCAAATTCTCGGGACGGGTGAATATGTGCCCAGCCATTGCGTGTACTCGTCCGCGCTGGACGAGCGCTGGCACAAGCCCGCGGGGTGGATTGCACGCCACGCTGGCATCGAACGCCGCTATTACGCTACCGAAGACGAAACCAGCTCCTTGATGGCCGCACGGGCGGCGCATTCTGCACTGGTGGCGGCCGGGCTTGAGGCTGGAGAACTCGACTGCATCGTATCGGCGTGCAGCGTGATGGAACAGGCCATTCCATGTTCTGCGGTGCTTATCCAGCGCCAGCTCGGCCTCGGCGAAAGCGGTATTCCCGCGTTCGACATCAACGCCACCTGCCTCAGTTTTCTGGCTGCGCTGGATACCATGAGCATGGCCATCGCCGCCGGTCGATATCGCCGTGTACTCATCGTATCCAGCGAAATCGCCTCGGCAGGCTTGCGCGAGGACGATGCGGACACCGCCATGTTGTTTGGCGATGGGGCCGGTGCCGTCGTGCTTGGCCCGGCCAGCAAAGAAAGTGGCGCAGGCATTCGAGGTGCGCATTTCGAAACGTACGCGGTCGGCGCGGAGCTTTGCCAGGTGCGTTCCGGCGGCACGCGCATCCGGCCGCGCGGGAATATGCAGGCTTTCCTGGATGGCGCATGTTTTGAAATGCACGGCCGCCATACCTATCGCATGGCAGCGCAGCGGCTCCCGGCTTTCCTGGAGCGCTTGTCTGCATGTGCGGGAACATCGCTCGACCATATCGATCGCATCATTCCGCACCAGGCGAGCGCCAAGGCGCTCGCGCATCTGGAAGCGTTGCTCGGCGTGCCGGCTGGAAAGCTGGTAAAGGTTCTCGTCGAACGCGGCAACCAGATGGCGGCGTCCATTCCGGTGACCCTCCATCACGCCGTAACCACCGGCAAGGTGAAGCGCGGCGACGCCGTCGCGCTGATCGGCTCGGGCGCTGGGCTTTCGTTCGGCGGCGCCATTCTTACTTATTGACATGGCACGCGTACTCGTCACCGGCGCATCGGGGTTTATCGGCTCGCATGTCGCGCATGCGCTGTCGAGGGCGGGCCACGAGGTGCTTGCAACAGGCCGGAATGCGGCGCGACTGGCCACGTTCGCCGCTACGCCGATCGCCGTCGACACAGCGGATATTGTCGTGGACCCGCTTCAAAAGCTGGTCGCGGACCGTGACACTGTGGTGCATTGCGCCGCATTGTCCTCCCCTTGGGGGGCGCGCAGCGCATTCCAGCAGGCCAACGTGCATGCAACCGAGCGCCTGCTGCATGCCACCCTGCAGGCCGGCGTCCGGCGCTTCGTGCATCTGTCATCACCCAGTATCTATTTTCGGCTGGCCGACCAGTTCGATCTTACCGAAGCCTTCGCTCCGCCGAAACGCTGGATCAACGCGTATGCCGAAACCAAATGGCAATCCGAACAATGCGTAGCCGATGTGCGATACGCGGCCATGTCGCGCATCATCCTGCGCCCGCGTGCAGTATTCGGCGAGGGTGACCGCTCCATTTTCCCGCGCATCCTGGCCCTGGCCGAGCGCGGCTGGTTTCCGCAAATAGGCGACGGCCAAGCGCTGATCGATACCACCTATGTAGGAAATGTCGCCGATGCCGTGGTCGCCGCGTTATCAGCGACAAGCCACGCCGAACCTCGAGTATTCAATATCACCAACGGCGAACCGCTGGCGGTGTGCGAATTGCTACATCGGCTGTTTACGGCCCTGGACATGAAAGTGCGACGGGTGCGACTGCCCCGCAGCGTTGCAGTGGCACTGGGCGCGCTGGCGGAGAAGGCCGCACGCATCCGCCCGGGACAACCTGAGCCGCGTCTGAGCCGCTACGGCGTGGGCGTACTCGGCTATGCACAAACGCTGGATATTTCGCATGCACGACGCGTGCTGGGATATCGACCGCGCGTATCCGTCGACGAGGGCATTCGGCGTTTCAGCCAATGGTGGAGCGCGCATGGCAGGGATTGAATGGCGCACGTATGAGGCCGGCCACTGCATGCATCCGCAATGCAGTACGCGCCGTCGCGGCAGCTGGAAAATGGTCCGTTTCCCTTCGCTTACCTTTCTGCTGCGCCATCCGACTCATGGCACGATGCTGTTCGACACCGGTTATTCAGAGCATTTCTTCCATGCGACGCGCCATCTGCCCGAGCGCCTGTATCGCACCATCACGCCGCCCCACCTGCGGGAACAGGAGAGCCTGTGCAACCAGCTTGCGCGCGATGGCATCGACGTACGCGATATCGGCACGGTAATGCTTTCTCACTTGCATGGCGATCATATCGGCGGGCTGCATGACTTTCCGCATTCACCCATCCTATGTTCGCGCGAGGCCTGGAACGATCTCCACGCGCGCAGCCGACTCGGTGCGCTCAAGCGAGGGCTACTCCCCGGACTGCTGCCGGCTAATTTTCTGGAGCGCGTCAGGTGGATTGAGGACACGCCGTCCGTCCGCTTGTCCGGCTGCTTCGCAGAATTCGAAGCCGGCCATGACCTGTGGGCCGACGGCAGTATGCTGGCCATCGCATTACCCGGGCATGCTGCCGGCCACTACGGTTTGCTGTTTCGTGCCGCGAACGGCGAGCAGGTCTTTCTGGTTGCCGACGCGGCATGGTCGTCCCAGGCAGTGCGCGATGGCATTGCGCCACCGGGCATGGTGACGTCCTGGCTGGGCGATACACACGCCTATCTGGCAACACTGGCGCGCCTGCAGCGATTGCGGCACGCCGAGCCTGGCTTGCGTATCGTGCCTTCGCATTGCGGGGAGCATCGGCCGCGATGAGCAGTTTGAACGAAACGCTGGGCGTGGCCTGGCATTATCTCGCGGCGCGCCGGCTTCAACGCCTGCGAACACGCGAACAGATCCAGGCGCATCAGCAACGCCGCTGGCATGCCATGCATGCGCGCATCGCAGATGCATCGCCCTTTTATGCGGCCTATCGCCAGCTACCGCTGGCACAGTGGCCTCTGATGGAAAAGCGCGAATGGATGCACCACTTCGATACGATCAACACAGCCGGCATCACCCTGTCGCAAGCCTATGCGCTGGCGGAGCAGGCCGAGCGGACGCGCAACTTCCGGCCTGGCTTGGGTAATGTCACGGTCGGCCTCTCCACCGGCACCTCCGGCGCACGCGGCGTCTTTCTGGCCAGCCGTAGCGAACGCCAACGCTGGGCCGCCACCTTGCTTGCCAAGCTGCTGCCAGGCGGCGTGCTGGCGCGCGAACGCGTAGCCTTGCTGCTGCGCGCGGGCAGCAACTTGTATGACACGGTCCATGGCGCACGCTTGCAATTTCGGTACGTCGATTTATTGCAGCCCTTCGAGCAAGTCTTGCGACAGCTGGAAACGTACGACCCAACGATCCTGGTCGGTCCGGCACAGGCGCTGGCGCTGGTGGCTAGTGCGCAAGCAAACAGCACCACGCACATTACTCCACGCCGCATCATCTCCGCCGCGGAAGTGCTCGATCCGCTGGATCGTGCAGTGATGGAGCGGACATGGAATGTGCGAGTCGAGCAAATTTACCAGGCTACCGAAGGCTTTCTCGGGCAGACATGCGCTCACGGAACGATCCATCTCAACGAAGACTGCATCATCCTCGAACGTGACTGGATCGACCGCACGCATCGCCGCTTCGTGCCGATCATTACCGATCTTTACCGCTTTACACAGCCGGTGGTTCGCTATCGCCTCAACGATGTCCTGATAGAACGCGCCACCGCCTGCCCCTGCGGTTCGGCGCATGTGGCGCTCGAGCAGATTGAAGGACGTGAGGACGATATCGTGTGGTTACACGATGCGGCGAATGCCAAGCTCAGGCCGGTTTTTGCCGATAGCCTGGCGCGAATCGTGCTGAATGCCGATGCCGCCATCCGCGATTATCAGATCGAACAGTGCGACGTGCAGTCGCTCAGCATCGCTACTGAACCTGCACCGGACATCAATCGCGAACAGGCTATTCGCAGTGCGTTAGCAACTTTTTTTGTGACGCTGCAAATCTCCGTACCGACCATTGTGTTTGGCGCCATGCCCGAGCATGAACTCGGCAGCAAGCGACGGCGTGTGCGCGGCCTGGCCGCCTTGCGGGATCAAAAGCATGCGTAAGGTGCTTATTCTCGGCGCGCGCTCCCCGGTGGCGCTCGACCACGCCAGGCGCTTTGCGGCACAAGGTTGGCAGGTGGTTGTCGGCGATAGCGTGCCGTGCCGCATCTCAAGCTGGTCGCGCGCAGTCCATGCATGCGTGGCGCTGCCCTCGGCGCGCTACGGCATCCGCACCTACGCCGATGCCTTGCATCGCGCGATAAACCGCCACCGGGTCGACCTGGTGCTGCCGACCTGCGAGGAAGTTTTCTACCTTGCCCGTGTTCGTCCAGCGCTTCCGCCACAGCTGCGCGTCCTGGTGGATGACTTCGACAAGCTCGCCATGCTGCACAGCAAATGGCGGTTTCTGGAAGCGGCGCAGCACAGCGGCGTCACCGTTCCGGAAAGCGGGCTGGTGAACAGCATCGAGGAGGCGCGCGAATGGGCCAACGGACAACCGGCCGTGATCAAGCCGGAATTCTCCCGCTTCGGCGTGCATGTGCGCTTGTATCCCGAAGGCATCCCGCATGATGCACGGCCGTTCGAGGTGGACGCCAAGTGGGTCGTGCAGTCGTACTGCCGCGGCAAGGAGCTGTGTTCGTACAGCGTCGTCGACCAGGGACGCGTACGGGCGCACGTAACCTACGCTCCAAGCTACCGCATCAGCGCCAGCTCCAGTTACGTGTTTGAAGCGTGCGACGTACCCGCGATCGAAGCGTTCGTCGAAACCTTCGCACGCAACATCCGTTACACCGGCCAGCTGTCGTTCGACTGGATCGTATCCGAACCGGACAGCTATCAGGTGTTGGAGTGCAACCCCCGCGCGATCAGCGGCGTGCATCTGTTTGCCATGCACGACGCCCTGCCCGCTGCGCTGATGGGTGACACGGATACCTGCATCAAGCCAAGTCTCGCCGAGCCACGGATGATCGCCGCCGTGATGCTGGCAGCCGGCGCATGGCGGCCGTTGCGGCAACGCAAGGCAAGCGAGTGGTGGCGCGACTTCCGCGCTGCACGCGATGTCATCGCAGTCAAGGGTGACCGCGGGCCGTTGCTGGGCGGCCTGCTCGACTTGGCGTCGTATGCGCGCATGGCCGTGCAGCAACGGTGCACGATGCGTGAGGCATCTACGCGCGATACCGAGTGGGACGGCGAGGCGCTCGATACGCCATGACTGCGCAACCGGACGTCCCGCTGGATGAATTCAACGCCCGATCTGCGGCATTTCTGGCGCTGCATCGGCATGCTTCCAGCGAGCGCTTCGTCAGCAATCTGCGTACCACCGTGGATGCGGTGAACGCCGGGCCGGCCTGTCTACCCCTATCCATCAATCACGCCGAAGCGGGCAATGCGTGGGTATGCTCGCCCTATACCACCTATTGCAGTTATGCGAGCGAGGAATCGGCGCGAGTCGGACATCCTCTGCTCACCCGGCCCCTGCTTGGGCTTATCCGCTGCATGGGGACGCAATTGCAGCGCGCGGACATCGACCGCGCGGTCGCCATCAACAATTGGCTGATATCGACCAATGGCTATCCACGCCTGCACGATGTGGATATCGATCAGGCGATCGACGAAGCCATTTCGCGCTGGCCCGAGCATGCCCTCTGGTTCCGTTCGCTTAATGCAGCGCACCACGCTGATTGGTTGCGTGCGCTGACCGACCGCGGTGGCGTGCTGCTGCCGAGCCGGCAGGTTTATCTGTTTGACGACATCGCCAGCCTGGCCAGGCAGCGCACCGACCTGAAGCGTGATCTAGCCCTTTTGCGAAGCGAAGACGGCTTTACATGCGAGCGAATCACCGATGGCGAGGACA
>NZ_DATJMN010000301.1:0-12367 GCF_035508675.1 Dyella sp. | reverse complement strand
CGTTCGCCTTACTTTGTGGTCTTGGTCTGTGCGTCGGTTATGCGCTGCTTGGTTCGTCCTGGTTGATTGCAAAATGCGAAGGGCGAATTCGTTCAGCCAGCTACCGCATCAGTGCATGGCTCATCGTAGCCCTCGCGCTTGAGTTCCTGTCGGTATTTGGCTACGCACTTTCGCAGCGCCTGGAAATTCTTCATCGATGGGTGCAACTGCCTTGGATGGCGACATTCCCGGGAATCGGCCTGTGCGGCATGGGCATGCTCATCTCGGGACTTCGTGGCCGCAAAGACCTGCTTCCGATCATTGGATCCATGATCTTTTTTATCTCTGCTTTTGCGACCTTTTTGGCATCGTTTTGGCCCTACATGATCCCGTTCTCCATGACGATCGAGGAAGCGGCTTCACCGTCATCAAGCTTAACCTTCATGTTTTGGGGCGCAGGTCTTCTCGCCTTCCCCTTAACCCTGGTCTACACGGCCATGGTCTACCGCATATTCCGCGGAAAGGTCGTGACTTCGTCAGAGTACGGCTGACGAAAGGGCCGCCCCCTCTTTCGACCCCGAAAGGTCGGAGCCATGTATGCTCTCTTACGCATACATGCTCGTCCCAATAAGCCGATGCCAACTCTCTAACCTCCGAATCAGGCAGGCCTGACGAGGATGTGACGCGTCAGCTCGTCGTGGCTTGGCAGGTTGATCCCCTCGGCTAGACCATGCTCGTATTCGGCACGCAGCGTTTCTAGGATGCCGTCGTACTGCTCCAGCGTTTCCTGAATCTGCATTCGGTCCTCGGCCTCGGCGTCCGCGTGGGCGTCCGGGTGCGCTTCGATCTCGCTCAGTTCCTGCTCAAGGTCACGTATTTTGAGAGCCAGCAACGGAATCACCACTGCCAGGTCTCGGTCGCTGATGGATCGCATGCGTATTCCTCGTTTGATTGCTGTATCAGGAGTGGAGGAAGGACTGCTTGCCCAGCTCGACGGTTTTGGCCAGCGCCGCCCGGGTCAGGTTGCCGAGCGCGTCTTCGCATGAATCTGCTTACGCCCAAGAATTCTGGCCCGGCTCAAATCTGGCCAAGTGCATGCGCGCTGAGCACCGTTGCTTCTTATGCTCGTGATATCGCCTTGCCGGCGATCTGCTTGGCAATCTCCACACCGTGAAGATAAGCCTACTCCGCGCTGGATCAATTCAACTTGAGCCCAATCTCACTCACGAGAACCAAGCTATGGGTGCTCAATAGCTTCCCATCGTCGTTCCGATCGTGGAAGCTTGCAGGCAAGGCCGGCCCACGTAGTGACACGACCCGTAGGCCACACTCCCTGGCAATCGCACAGTCCATCGTTCGTCCCTTGTTGGCGTCCCGGATGTACACCGCGATCAAATACATGTCCGTTGCCGCAACCAGGGCGGACAAAACTATGATCGACAATGAAAAAACGATCAGCCATCCCTGCGTCTTGGTGGGTTTGATGTTTTTGTTCAAGAGTAGCGATACGAATCTCAAAGAGCCCACTATCGTTATCAATAGCCAGGATGCTGAAAAAGCGAACGCACACGCGGTGAGTAGCCAGGCCCTGGGCCCGTGAAGATAGCCCTCAACCGAGGGGTTACGTGATATGCGGCCTATATCTATTTCACCGCAAAGTGCGCCATGCAAGCAGTAGACGAACGGGAACGCGAACAGTCCGCCGACAACCCAGAGGATGGCCACCTCCATGAGGCTTTGCCTCTTATCCATCGTCTTCCCCCTCCCCTTGGCAGTTTCCCGTTGTTAGACGACCACTTAACCGCTGTCTTCTCTTTTGCGCTATTTACGGCACAACTTCCGTGACCTAGGCCTGTGGCCGATCTGACATGCCGGCCGAACATCGTGGCCCATTACTCAGGTCGTGGCCCATTAACAACGAAGGATGCTATCAGATCCTCAAAGTCCTCATCCCCCGGCATGTCGACGAAGCTGTATGGAGCAGCGGTTGAAACCCAAGGCGCTTTGTTCTCAGAGAAAATTTCTACATAAGGGGCAAACCAGCGGTGGTCGTCGAGCATCGTCGCCCGAAGGTTGACCATGTCCGCGCCGGCTATGCGCAAAAACAGCCAATTTTTGCAGTGCGGACAAAAGTAGTGAGAGTGCTCGCTGGCACTCCAGCTGGTTTCCGGCTCGCCGCTTGTGATCTCAAATCCACTACTTGGCACGGTAACGATCGATGAGAAAGCACTAGCGCTTCGCTTCTGACACCAGGCGCAGTAGCAGACCATCGTCAACAGAGGAGGACTATGAATTTGGAATCGGACATTACCGCAGAGGCAGCCTCCATTCCAAGGCAACTTCCAATCATCTGACATGAGGGATCTCCGATTTCTTTTTAATGCGGCATGTCGTCGGCAAGGAATCCTCGATGGCCGACTTTCTTGAGAATCACTTATGTCTGCATCACCTCAGACAGCTCAATTCGTGGGTGTTTTTCGATGACCTGTATCACCTCAGCATCGCAGATCACCTTGTAGAGTCGCAAGACAGTTTTGACGTGATCAATCCGGCTATTGGAGAGACTCGCCAAGGCCCCGGTGGCGGCAGCCGAGCAACTCGAAGATGCCATCGCTGCGGCAACGGGCCAGCTTTCCCAAAAAGAACCGGGTATCCGGGCAAGCTTGGAACCATCTGCGATCAGTACCCGCATCCATGGATTCCAAAAAAGACTTGATTTGGTAGTGATTACTTCCTAATCTACAGATATGTCTAGATCACCTTCACGAGATTCAGTCACCAGGGCGCCAGGGCGCCCTCGGGAATTTGTGCTTGAGGATGTTCTGGACAAGGCGATTGTTGTCTTTAGCGAATTCGGCTATCCCGCCACGTCGCTAGGCAAGTTGACGGCGGCCATCGGACTCACCGAAGGCAGCATCTATAAGGCATTCAAGGACAAGCGAGCACTTTTCCTCGCGGCGCTCGAGCGTTATGTCGATCTGCGCGCCGCGCGTCTGGAGCAGGCACTGTCGGGGGCTGCCACAGGTTTCGAGCAAGTGCGGGCGGTACTGGAGCTCTATGTGGACTACAGCCACGGCGCTGCGGGTCGACGTGGTTGCTTGGTGGTTGGGAGTGCTGTGGATCTGGCGAGTTCCGATCCGGAGATGGCCAAGCGCGTGAACCTGATCTTCAAGATGCACGAAAAACGCCTTGTCAGTTGCATCCTGCGGGGACAGGAAGATGGTTCCATTCGTACCGACGTGGACGCCGAATCCGTCGGACGCTTGCTGGTGTGTGTCTTGCAAGGTATGCGTGTGCTGGGCAAGACCGGCCGCTCCCGCGAGGATATGACAGGCCCGATCAAACAGGCACTGAAACTACTTGAGTAAGTTTTTTTGTCCAATGTGGTAACGATTGCTACCCAACTACGTGCGGTAGCCAGTGGGCCTAATCGGTCAGTAAACAGCCATCAAACTTGAAGAGAAGAGGTTCTCTAATGGAACACGTGATTCTTCAAACCCCGGAAAACGATGCCACGCCGTTTCTCGCGCCGGAAGCATTCTGGTCAATATTCCACCACGGTACGGCCCTGGTAAACGGTGTCCGCCTACATTACGTCGAAGGCGGTGAAGGTTCGCCGATCCTGCTGCTGCCCGGCTGGCCACAGAGTTGGTACGCATGGCGTTACGTGATGCCAGCGCTTGTCCAGGCCGGGCGCCGTGTCATAGCGCTGGACCCACGTGGCATGGGTGATTCGGAGCGACCGCTATCGGGGTATGACATGCAGACCGTGGCCTCGGAAGTTCATGGACTAGTCGAAGCATTGGGCCTTCTGGCTGACGGTCCCATGGATGTCGTGGGGCACGATATCGGCGCATGGATCGGTTATGCCTATGCGGCCGGATGGCCGGCGTACGTAAAGCGGCTGGCCGTTTTTGATTCGGCACTACCCGGTGTCACGCCACTGCTGGCGAACGGCATTCCTTCGGAAGAAGCAAACATGAAGACCTGGCATTTTGCCTTCAACCGCTTGCCCGATCTGCCGGAGATACTGCTGAAAGGACGTGAGCGCGAGTTCTTGACCTGGCTGTTCAATGTCAAGTCGGTTCACAATTGGGCGATTGGTGCCGCGGATCTGGACGAATACGTTCGCGTCAACGCTGCTCCGGGCGCGTTGCGTGCCGCGCTGTCCTACTATCGCCATCAATTCAGCCAACAGGGATTGGCCGAAAGCCGGCAACGTGCCGAGCGCAAGCTTGGAATCCCGGTGCTGGCGTTTGGCGCACAGCAAGGTGTAGGCACGATGCTGATCGAGACGATGAAGCTGGTCGCCGACGATGTGCAGGGCGGTGTATTGAATGCCTGCGGACACTACATGCCGGAAGAAGCGCCACGTACGCTTGCACAACTCATTATCGAATTCATGAATTCGTAATGCTGCAGACTTAGCCTGCGCCCTAATCACTCCTGCCTCGCATCACTGTGGGGTAAACCGAAACTCCACGCGTGTTCCACCGGGCTCACGAAGCATGCAATGCATATTTGGACCATTGCCAACGAGCTGTGGCGGGAACTCTATGGCCACCCCTGGCCAAGCCGAGGTGAGTGCAAAAACACGGGAAAGGTCGGCCTCACTCGACACTTTCAGTGCGAAGTGATGCAAGCCTAGGTTTTTCCGCCGATCGAAGGCGACGTAACCACCTTCCCGGTCGACCTGCCACAGAGTCAATCGGATACAGCCATCCGAGACAAACACGGCCGGATACGCAGGGGCTTCGCCAACCACGGACCAGCCGAGGCACTCGACGAAGAACCGTCGCGATAGCTCGATGTCACTCACGGTCAGACCCAAATGATCAATGCCTTTGGTCAATTTGACGGGATTTTGCACGGCGTAACTCCTCAGCAAACGTCGATGTGACGGTAGGTTGGATCCTGAGCCGGCAAATATAGCTGCCACGCTTTGTCAGCCCGAAAGGAAGGACTTCATCTCCCGTCGAGTATCTCTGCGTCGGAGGACTGGAAATGAAGCCCTGCGGTGCGTGAGGCATCCCGGAACGCGCGGGTCCTGCGCATGTTCGCGCTCGGCATGGGTCTAGAGGTCCAGCTGCAAGTCTTCCCTGGGCACCGAACAACAGATGAGCACCTGGCCATCTGCCGGGGGATCGATAGGCGCCGTCGAATAGTCGACCGCGCCGCCGATCACGGCGGTTTCGCAGTTGTGGCAGACGCCTGTGCGGCATGACCAGCGCACGGGTATATCGCAGGCTTCGGCAAGTTCCAGCAAGCTGCCGTAACGGCCGCCCCAATGAACGGCAAGTCCGCTGCGAACGAAGGTGACCACGGGGCCATCGGCGGTTTCGCCTTCGGGTGGATGTGGTATTGCATTTGCGGCCGCTGCGATGCCTGGCCGCAGCGCATCCTGTGCACCGAACAGCTCGGTCAGGATATTGGCCTTGGCATAACCGGCTGCGCTCAGCCCCTCGCGCGCAGCCGTCATGAAGGGCGCCGGTCCGCACAGATAGAACAGTGCATCGGACGGAATAGAGAGCGCGGCGACCATCGCCGCATCGATCCGGCCTTCCACGTCGAACTGCGCACCAAGGCGGTCCGCCGGATCCGGCCTGCTGAAGCCGACCAATCGCCTGGCCTGCCGCAGGCGGCCGAGCAACTCATCGACTTCCCCGGCGAACACGCTCTCCTCGCCGCTCCTCGCACCGTAGATCCAATAGATCGCCCTAGAGTTCGTGTCGCTGCGGGCTGCCAGTTCATGCAACATCGCCAGCACCGGCGTGATGCCGATGCCCGCGCTCCAGAACACCAGGGGGCGGCAGCCATCGCCGAGGCAGAATGTTCCACGCGGCGCGCTGATGGCCAGCACGTCGCCGTCCTGTATTTCGTCATGCAGGTATTGGCTACCCTCGCCCATGCCGCGTTTAACGGAGAACCGATACCGCCCGGGAGTAGAGCCGTCGGATATCGAGTAGCTGCGCAGTATCGGTCGGCGCGGCAGAGGCGGTGTCATCCTCACCACCACGAACTGGCCACCGCGCGGCGAGGGCAGCGCCTCGCCATCCACTGCCTCGACCGTGAAGGATCGGACGGAGGCGCTCTCATCGTGGGTCGCACTTACGCGGACGTTGCGAAAACCAGTCCATGCCGGAGGCACCGCGGCGGGCCCTGTGAGCCCGACATTGCCTTGCTGCTGCGGTCCCGCCTCCAGCATGGCCGCGAACGCCTGGCGCCAGCCTTCGCTGAGTGCAGGCATGTGCACGGCGCGTTCGAGTTGCTCGCGCGAATGGCCCGGCAGGTACAGCAGGCCGTCGACCACCGACACCGCCAAGCCATCGGCGGAGTGTTCTTTGACGATGGCATCGCCGGCACCGACCACGCCTTCCTCGATCACGCGGAAATAGAACCCCGGGCGCCGATGTGAAACGAGCAGCGACGCCATCTGGGGATGGTTCATGCGTATCCCGACCCGATAGCAGGTAACCCGCGGTTGCGTAACCTCGAACAGCGCGTCGCCGATGCGATAGCGGTCGCCGATACACACCTCGTCGTCTGCCAGTTCGTCGACGGTGAAGTTCTCGCCGAACGAGCCGAACTCAAGCGCAGGCCGCTGCAGGAAATCCTGCCAATAGCGGTATGAATGGAGCTGGTAGACCATGACGGCACGATGCTCGCCGCCGTGCCCGCCGAGATCACCCTGGCCGTCGCCCTCGATATTGAGGCGCCGGACCATGACGCGTCCCTTCACCGGCGTTTTCCACACCGCGGTGTGCACCACCCTTCCCTGCCAAGGAATGTCCTTTGGGAGACCTACGTTGATCGAGACGAGTGTCGCCATGGCCTGCCCCTCGCTGGCGCAGCACTACGCCGATGTTAGTCGATGTGACGTCTATTGCGCTCGCGGGATGAAGCCAGGCAAGCCCGTATCGACTACCCGGTTCAGCCGCACCCTGGTGGTGATGTCGTGCTGCATCCGCTCCAGTGCTTCTTCCGACAGCGCCGAAACGTCGAAATTTTCCTTGATGTGGTCCGGACTCGTCGACGTCGTCAGGATCGCGGTGCCACGCTGCACGGCCCACGCCAGCGCCACTTGTGCCGGCGTGCGGTGCTCGCGTTGCGCGATGTCCACGATCACGGGATCGTTCAACACGCGCGGTTCCATGCCATGCCCCAGCGGTGCAAAGGCCAGCAACACGATGCCGTGCTGCGTGCAGAAGTCCAGCAGCTCCTGCTCCGGCAGATAGGGGTGGCATTCCACCTGCACCATGGCGGGCTTGATGCGCGCTGCCGTGTAGATGTCCTTGACCGCGTCCAGGCGCACGTCCGAGAGGCCGATGAAGCGGCACTTACCGGCTTCAACAAGGCGCTCCATCGCCCGCCAGGTATCGAGCAGGCTGACACCATCGTCGTAAAGGAGCTGGCCATCCGCCCCCTTGGGATACTGATCGTCGCCAGGCTGGAAGGCAAAAGGCGTGTGGATCAGATAGCCGTCCACGTGGTCGAGTTGCAGGCGACGCAGACTTGCATCAAGCGCAGGTCCCACACGTTCCGGACGGTGATTGTTGTTCCACAGCTTGGTGGTGACGAACAGTTCCTCGCGCGTCAGCGTCCTTTCGGCGAAAGCTTCCTGCAGCGCTTCGCCGACGACGTCTTCGTTACGGTAGGCCTCCGCGGCATCGATGTGCCGAAAACCCACACGTAGCGCTGCCTTGACGGCACGCTTGGCCATGACGGGGTCCGGGATCAGGGTACCGAATCCAAGTGCGGGCAGCTCGCCCTCGCCGCCTAGGATCGGCAGAGTGGTGTCCTGGAGGGGTCGAGAGAATGACATGGCGATGCTCCTGGTTCGGTGCGGTGCGCGACACACTCCAGGCCAGCCGGAAAGCTTAGTGGATGTGCCGCAGACCTGAGGTGAAGAACGATGGCTGCGCTACCGGCTGCGGACCGGCGCCTGGTCGGAACCGACGCGCTGATGGCGATCCCTCGCGAACGCGCAAACGCATCGCCGCTGTTGCCTCTCAATGCAATAGAGAGCCGTACGGTGTCGAGATAGCAGCCGTCGTCGCGCGGATGTGCTTAATCAAAGCGCGCTCGCATTGCGTTGATCAACCTGCCAGTCCGGGCAGGTCAGGCGCATGCTCCCGTACCGCTTTAATTTTGTACTAAACCGGATAATATTCTTGCCGGCATTACTGGTCAAGTATTTTTATGCGCATCGGTACAAAAAAAGATCAGCCCGCAAAACGCCCGCGCGGACGGCCTCGCGCTTATGAGCCCGATGCCGCCCTGCGCCAGGCCGCCAACGCCTTCTGGAAGGCCGGCTACGCCGGCACGTCGCTTGACGATATCTCCGCCGCCACGGGGATGAATCGCCCTAGCCTGCGAGCGGCTTTTGGAGACAAGCACGAGATCTACGTAAAGGCATTGCGCGACTACTGGTCTCGAAAGTTCGCGGCGATACAAGAGGCATTCGGCGGCGACCAGGCACTCGACGAAACGCTGATGCGTGTCTACAACGCGGCGCTATCGATCTATTTCTCGGGCGATGAGCAGGTGCTTGGTTGTTTTGTGGTGGCCACCGCCATCACCGAAACACCCGGCGATGCCGAGATCCAGGACATCGTCGCCGAGGGCCTTCGCAAGCTGGATGCTGACTTCGAAACGCGTTTCAAGAAGGCACTTCATAAGGGCGAGCTGGAGCCTGGGGCTGATACCAAGGCACTTGCGATACTAGCCACCGCCACCATGCAGACGCTGGCGATTCGCGCTCGTTCGGGCGCGCCGCGCGGTGAATTGAGAAAGCTCGCCCAGAAGGCAACCAACGTCATGTGTTCATCAAGCGCGCGCAAAAACATGAGCAAGCGCGAGGCCTGATTGTGAACCACATTCCGGATATCCGGCGTTCCAACGGTGCCTCGTGACGAGCCGGCTCCCTGATATCATCGCCAAAGACCTTGATGTGCTCTTTTGTGGCATCAATCCCGGGCTGGCCGCTGCGTCGGCGGGACACCACTTCCTCGGCAGGAGCAACCGGTTCTGGCGCGTGCTACACCTCGCGGGCTTCACGGCCGCCGAGATTTCGCCGCAATGCGGTCATTGCCTGCTGGAGTACGGCTGCGGCATAACGTCGGTGGTAAGCCGGGCAACGGCGAGCGCCGAGGAGCTCTCGCCGAGCGAATTCGCCGCGGCCACGCGCAAGCTGGAACACAAGATTGCGCTCTACAAGCCGCGCTTCGTTGCCTTTCTAGGCAAGGCCGCGTACGCGGGAATGAAAGGTCAGCGCGTCATAGACTGGGGCCTCCAGCCAGATCGCATACACGGCGCCACCGTGTGGGTGCTGCCCAATCCAAGCGGAAGAAACCGATCGTTCCAACTCGATCGCCTGGTCGACGCTTATCGTCATCTTTATCTGGAGGTGCTTGCCACACTCAGTGACTAGTATCGCCCTCCAAACAGCAGGGGCGTCAAATTCATGCACCTTCCCTACCCGCTTGAAATCACAATATATGGTGCGGAGACAGTTCAGATATTTCGCAACATCCCAAGTGACAAAGCGTATCTTCGATCTCTCTGCGAAGTATCTTTATGATTTCGCGGACTCCGCCCTCACCGCTGGTAGCTAGGCCATATAAAACCGGGCGACCTATTAAAACCCCGCTAGCGCCAAGCGCTAACGCCTTCACAACGTCAGAGCCGCGCCTGAACCCGCTATCTATAAGAACTCGCCCTGGAAAAATTTGAGCTGTTTCGGCCAATACTTCCATAGGCGAGGCTGCCGCATCCAGCTGCCTGCCACCATGATTAGATAGTACAATTGCATCAATGCCAAGATCTAAGCACATAGATGCATCTTCTGGATGCAGGATACCTTTTACGAGGAGCTTTCGCGGCCATAAATTCCGTAGCCACTGAAGCGCCTCCCAATCGAACGTTTGATCCATGCTCCTACTTATCAATGCCGCCTGTATTGCGGCATCCCCCTGCCCTGCTCCAAGATTTGCAAGCGATATCTTTCCGCTTGAGAGCATTTGGCAACCCCAGCTCGGGCGAGAAATCCCCCAATACACGTATCTTGCCAACGACATATTCGAGGGGTGAAATTTATTCCGAATATCCCGTTCTCGGTTTCCGCCAAGCGGGACATCGACAGTTAACACCAATGTTGAGTAATCGCATTCAAGCGCCCTCTGTACGAGAGAGGAAGTCATATTCCTGTTCAGAACATATAACTGAAACCATTTGTCTCCGTCTGATTGCTTCGCAACTTCCTCAAGGCTGGAGTTCGAAGCCGTAGACAATACGAATGGAATCCCCTCTTTTGCGGCTGCCCTTGCCAACGCAATGTCGCCATTTCGCCAAAAAAGACCGTTCAATCCCGTTGGTCCCAACATAAACGGCGCAGAGAGCCAGCTATCCAAAAATGTTGTTTTACATGACCTCTTACTGACGTCACGCAGCCGACGAGGCAACAATTTTATATTCGCGAATACCTTACGATTGTGATCGAGCGCTAACTCAGCGTCAGCGCCGCCTTCGAGGTAGTCATAAATAGGTTTCGGAAGACGCTTCCTGGCTGCATCACGATAGTTTTCAATGCTATGCATACAAGCTATCTGGTTGCTTCCATGGAGGCTTTACGGACGAAAAGCAGGACCAACTACTGCAGCCTGCCCTACCAAGATAAATGGCGGCGCAACAAGAAAATAATGTTCTAGACTGGCGGCTACTGTGCGCTTTGTTCCATCGCCTTGATCAAGCTCAGCGGACGCATATCCACCCACTCTCGCTCAACATATTCAAGACATGATTGGCGCGTTTCCGGACCAAAGCAGGTTTTCCAGCCAGTGGGTACTTCGGCAAACCCGGGCCATAACGAATGCTGTCCCTCGTCATTCACAAGTACCAGGAATTGCAATTGATTATCTTCGAACGGTTGCGTCATGTGTGGCACTCCGTGATCTATGTTGAGCATCATTATCTTCTCATTGCGGCTAAAGGCGGTATCAGCGAAGCTCGCAAGGTTGGTCCAAGTACAGCTAGCTGCCCAAGCAGCAAGAGAGCGATCATGCCCAACAGCAAGTAATACCAAGGCATGCGCTCCACCTCGTAGTGATGCATCAAATAGATATTGATGCCGTAAGCGAGTGTCATGCCCAACACCGCTCCCATGCCGCTCAGCAGTAAATTTTCTGTTTGAAAATACATGAAAATGTGACGACGAGATGCACCAACTGCACGCCTTATGCCGATCTGGCGATACCGCTGCGCCACCCAGAAACTGGTCAGACCGATCACCCCGAACGCATTGACCGCCAGCATGACAGCGCACACAAGGGCTAGTATCCACACCATGCTGCGACTGGTCGCGAAATAATCGCTGCGTATCTCCTCGTACGGCTTGCCATCGATGATCGCAGTGGGCTCAAGCTTGCCAATTACTCGCAAAGCTTCCCGTACGATTCGCGCACGCTCTGCAGGTGCGCTGTAAATGACATAGTCATTGAGCGCGTCATCAGTTTGAAGTGGGAAAAACGCGCTCGAATAGCGACCATTCTCGCCGCTCACAGCAGGATCCTGGCCCAATACGTCAGCGACGACACCAACAACCGTCCAGTTGGAGGAATCGCTATAAAGTAATTTTCCCAATGGACTTTCTCCAGGCCATAAGCGCTGCGCATCCGATTGCGTGATCAGAACCACGTGGCCCGTAGAGAGAAAATCCTGGCGTCCACTGCTGGCGTATTCGCTCTCATTAAAAAATCGCCCTTGCAACAGGCGCAATCCCAACGCTTTTTCGCCGCCTTCGCCGAGGAAGTATTCCGAAGAGTTCACACTGTTTTTTTCGGCAGGCCTTGCAGTGAATGCCATCATCGCCACCTGGCCATCCAGGGGAACGCTGGTCGTTACCGCAGCCGCGGAAACGCCAGCTATGCCTTGCAAGGCGACCAAGTTGCGAGGAATGTCGGCGCGCAACTGCGCAGCATCGAGGCCTTGCATGGTGATCACGGAAATTGCCGATTCACCGATAGCGTTCTGCACGTGCATCGCTGCCACACGCCCGTTGATCATGAATAGGGCATTGCACAGTACGGCGTAACTGAGCGCAATTTCCATCACAATCAGAAGGGCTGGTGTCAAATGTTTGTAAAGGCTAACAAAAATGGGGCGGATATCCATGCGCACCTTATTGAGCTTTGATATAGGGAGCTGGCGCCAACACACAGGCGCGCCACGCCGGCAGCAGGCCGGCAGCAAGGCTGGCCAGTAGAGCGACAAAAAAGGTCATTGCAAACATGGCCGGATCGAGATGCGCCAAGTCTGCGTATTGCACTGGCTGACGCCGAACCGCCCACAGCCCCAATTCGGCAACAACCAGGCCAAGGATGCCGCTGATCAA
>NZ_DATJMN010000300.1:0-11349 GCF_035508675.1 Dyella sp. | reverse complement strand
GCGACAGCAGTTGGATGAGCAGCGGGATATCGACCATTGCGATCGCGCCGTGCAGCGTGTGCACGGCACGCAACAGGCTGTCCTCGACCGGCAGCTCGCCCTGCGCAAAGGTCACCGCGTTGCGGATGGTCTGCAGGTATTGCGCCACTTCGCTGCGCAGGATCTCCAGCAGTACCGGATCGACCGGCGGCAGCACCGGTGCTTCGAACGCTTCGACGGTGGGCGCCGGTGTATGGACCGGCTGTGCGGCGGCGACCGAATGATCGGTGTGCGCGGCGGTCGGGATCGCGTCGGCCGACACACGCGGCACACGTCGGCGCACCACGCGGCGCACGGTCTGGGTGCCGCTGGTGGCGAACTGCTCGACGGTGGCTTGTTCGCCAGCGGCAAGATGATCGGCCGCTTGCATGATGCCGGTAAGCGGCGCCATGGGTACGGTGCCGTCCTTCAGCATCGAACACAGCGACGGCAAGGCTTCGATGGCATGGCCGACCACCGTCTGCACGCCAGCGTGCGGCTGGATGGTGCCATCCAGCACGCGGTTGAGCATGTTCTCCACGCGCCAGGCGAATTCGCCCAGCACGCTGGCGCCGACCAGGCGGCCGGAACCCTTGAGTGTGTGGAAGGAACGGCGGATCGGCGTCAGTGCGGCAATCTGCGTGGGATCGATCATCCACGCTTGCTGTGCCTGGCGCAGGTTGTTGATCTCTTCCTGCATTTCTTCCAGGAAGATGTCGCGGATGTCGTCGTCAATGCCTTCGGTGCTGGCCTGGAAGCCGGCATTGGCGGCCAGCGGATCGACGCCGGACACCTGCTCTTCGACTTCCTCTTCGATCTCGACCCAGTCTTCGCCTTCGTTGACGATCGGCGCATGCGTAAGCGCTTCGGTTTCGACCAGATGCAGGCCGGTGATGTCGTGCGCGATCGGTGCAGGCGTTTCGCTGCTGCCGACGAAGAGCGCGCTGGCGTCTTCGCCGTGCGCGACGGTGACCGATTCGCTCAGCGCCGGTTCGCCGACGGCCGGTTCGGACGCAGCTGCGAACGCTTCTACCGGCGCGGGCGCCGGGGCAGCCGCTTCGCGCACGGTTTCCGGCGCCGCCTTGGGCAGCGGCGGCGGCCAGTACCCCAGGCCACCCAGGCTGTGCTCGGCCACATCCAGTACGTGATCGAGGCCGCCGCGATGTTCGCGCGCGGCTTCCAGGTAGTACTCCAACGCGGCCAGCGCATCGGCGAGCTGGTCCATCTGCGCGCTGCTGGGAATGCGCTTGTCGATGCACAGTTCGTTGCCGATGAAGCGGCCCACGCCTTCGGCAATCTGCGCCGAGCGCGGCGACGACAGCATGCGCATCGCGCCGGCCACTTCGTCCATCAACGCCGGCATGCCGTCGAGTTGCTGGTGCTGCCAGCCGGATTCGACGAAGGCGACGATGCCGTTCTTCACCTTGCCGGTGTTGCCGACGGCTTCGCTCATCAGCGTGGCAAGAATGTGCCGCGCCTCGCTGCGCGGCAGCATGGCGACCTTGTGTTCTTCCTCCGGCGGGGTTTCCGCGCCGAGGCTTTCGATGTGGTCGTCCAGCGAGGCTTCCACATAGAGCAGCGCGCCGGCCACGTCGAGTAGCGATTCTTCGTCTGGGCTGCGCAGCCGGCCGGCGACTTCTTCCAGCACGCGGCGCTGTTCGTTCACCACGCGACGCGGCACATTGAGCGCAAGCATGCCTAGCGTGTCGCCGACGCGCTCCAGCACTTCGACTTGCGCGCCGAGCTGCGCCGGATCGCCATCGCTCTGGCGCAGGAACAGGTCCAGCGCTTCCTTCACGCGCAGCAGGTCGTCCTTCAGCGCGCGCGCCACGGAATCGAGCAGCGCACGGTTGTGGCCGGCCATCGAGCCGCGCGCATGCTCGACCTCGGTCGCATCGGGCATCAAGCTGTCGAGGCTATACGTCTGCGCCAGCTGCTCCATTTGCGGACTGCGTTGCTTGGCCTGCGCCACGATGTAGAGCAGCTTGCGCGCCAGGTCGTCGGCATCGCCACCTTGCAAACCTTCTTCGCCTTGCTCGATCAGCTGGCGGATGCAGCGATCGACCTTGCCGATCAGCTGGCGTACGTCGGCGGCATGGCTCTTGAGCATGCCCTGGTCGAGGCCTTCCAGCACACCGGCGGTGATCCACCACAAGCGGCGGCCGGGCACGGTGCTGCAGCGGGCGGCAATCGCCAGAAGCGTGTTGCGCATGCCGGCAAGCTGCTGCGAACCGCCCTGCCCGCGGAACCAGGCCAGCAACTGCTGCTGGAAGCGCAGGCGCAGTTCATTGATGTCGCTCTTGCGGCGCTGGACGTCGATCGGGCCGGCGGCGGCCGGCACCGGCGGCGGAAGGGCGGCTTCGAGATTGGGCGTGAACAACGCCGCTTCGCTCAGCGCTTCCTGCTCGCGGCTGGCGCGCAGTTCGTTGAGCAGCGGCAGCAATACCACCGGTACATCGCGGTGGCCGCTGGAAAGGCGTTCCAGGTAATCGGGCAGCTGCATCAGCCCGCGCATCAGTGCGGCGTAGGCGTCTTCGCGATTGCGGATGTGGTCTTCGAGCAGCGAAATGGACAGTGTTTCCATCTCTTCGGCGACCATCGCGGCGCCGTAGAGCTCGACCATGCGCAAGGTGCCCTGCACCTGGTGCAGGTTGTCGGCGCACTGGCGCATGACCTCGCGCTCGCCGGGATTGTCCACGTAGGACTCGAGCGCCTGTCGCGCGAGCGCAAGCGTTTCGTCAAGCTCGGGCTTGACCCATTGGAGCGTGGTGAAATCGATGTGGTCTTGAAGTCTCATACGCCCCCCTCAGCGGCTGCGCTCATGGCGCCACACACAACCGTCGAGGTTGCCCTCTTGTAGATATGCGGTATCACTCTCAACCCGGCAACTTGAAGTGCGCCACCGAACGGCGCAGATCGCTAGCCAGTTGCGCCAGGTAACCAATCGAGTCGGCCGTCTGGCTTGCGCCTTGCGACGTCTGCGAGGTGATTTCCTGAATCGCGTTCATGGATTGCGAAATATCCGTCGCGGCGATCGACTGCTGACGCGCCGCGGCGGAGATGTTCTGAATCAGTGCGGACAAGTCGTGCGAGACGCGCTCGATGTCGCCCAGTGCGCTGCCGGCGTCCTCGGCCTTGCGGGCACCGGCCACCACTTCGGAGGTGGTCTGTTCCATCGAGCTCACCGCTTCGTTGGTGTCGGACTGAATCGTCTGCACCAGCGTTTCGATTCGCTTCGTGGCGCTCGCGGAGCGTTCCGCGAGGCGCTGCACTTCGTCCGCGACCACCGCGAAGCCGCGGCCTGCTTCACCCGCCGAGGCCGCCTGGATGGCGGCGTTCAAGGCGAGGATATTGGTCTGCTCGGCAATGTCGTTGATCAGTTCCACGATGGAGCCGATTTCCTGTGAGGATTCGCCCAGGCGCTTGATGCGCTTGGAGGTTTCCTGGATCTGGTCGCGGATCGAGTCCATGCCGGAGATCGTTTCGCGCACCACTTCGGCGCCGCGCGAGGCGATTTGCACCGAGCGTTCGGCCACGTCGGCCGATTCGGCGGAGTTCTTCGACACGTCGTCCATGGAGCTGGCGATCTGGTTGATCGCGGTGGTCGCCGTGCTGATGCGGTGCGCCTGCGCTTTCGCCGCGTCGGCCAGATGGCGCGCGGTGGTCTGCGTTTCCTGCGCCGAGGACGACACCTGCTCGGAGGTCTCGTTGATCGTCGTCACCAGGGTGCGCAACTCGTCGATGGCGTAGTTCACCGAGTCGGCAATGGCACCCGTGATGTCTTCGGACACGGTGGTCTTGACGGTGAGGTCACCTTCGGCGAGCGAGCCCATTTCGTCCAGCAGGCGCATGATGGCCTCCTGGTTACGCTGGTTGAGTTCGGTACTTTCGCGGAAGCGGCGACGCTGGTCGGTCACCAGCTGGAACACCAGCAATACGGCGAAGGCCACCGCACCCAGCGCACCGACCACGCCCCAGCCCACGTTGGGAAACAGGCGGCGCACCGGCAGCTGGCCGATCTGTTCGGACAGGTCGTTCGCGCGCAGCAGCACGTTCTGCGAATCCAGCGAGGCCTGGTTGCCGGCGTTCTTCACTTCGGCCAGGTTGTTGGCAGCGGCCACCAGCTTGGCGATCGGGTCGTTCAACTTGCCCCAGTCACCCTGCATCTGCGAAAGAATCTTGCGGCCGTTGGCGTCGCTGAGCTCCTGCACGCCCATGCTCTGGTTGCCTTGCAGCAGGCCCTGCAGCACTTCGCCGTAGCTCTGCGCGTCACGCGACAGGCCGTCGGCAGACGCCTGCGCCGATTCGCCGCCCTGCAGCACTTCCTGCACGCGGCGGATGATACGGTCGGCCAGCAACATCTGGCGGGAGGCGCCGAGCATTTCGTCCGCGCTGCTGCCCTTGCGCTGCTGCAGGATGTTGACCACCTGCTCCATGTCGGAATTGAGCAGCGGCAACTGCTTGGACAAATCGTCCGCACGCTGCGAGGAATCCAGCACCACCGCCTTGTTGGACAGGATCCTGCCGATGTCGCCGTCCAGCTGCTTCCAGGAGTCGGCCAGCTTGCTGACGGCACGGCCGGTAGGCGTGGCGTTCTTGTCGGCATACGGCTTCATGCCGGTCTTGGTGTCGCCATTGACCAGGCGCTGTACGGCCGAATCGATGGTGTCACGTGCGTTCTCAAGCTCGGCAAACGAATCGGCGTTACCGCCGGAAGCTTCCAGCGCGTACTTGGCCGTCTGCTGCGAGAGCACCTGGATCTGCGTGGTCAACGCAATCGCCTGGCGGTCTTCGCCGTTCTTGAGGTTGAGTAATACGAAGTCGACGGCCGCGAAGCCGATCGAAACCACCAGCAAGACGATCAGGATGGTATATCCCCGTTCCTTGCCGACGCCCCCTGTAGTGCTCATGCTCTTCACCTCATCCGTCTACTGCACCCGGCACGTTGGCGCGCCGGTCAAGAATTTCCGAAGCCCTTAGCCCTGCTCCGGGCGTCACTCGCGCCGGCCAGCCGCGCATCATCAGGCGGCCGCTTGGCGAAAATCGGGCGCGCGAACCAGCCGGCCCATGCTGAACAGCGCCAGGCGCTGCCCATCCACTTCCACCCGATCCTCGACGAAGCGGGACAGGCGCGGATCGTCCTCGCGCTCGGCGTCGCGGCGCTGTTCCGCGTCCACCGTGCGCTGACCGAAGACTTCGTCCACCAGCAGCGCCACGCTGCCGCCGCCCTGGCGCACCACCAGCAGGCGCGCGCGTTCGGAGTGCTGCGTGCGCTCGCTGAACAGGAAGCGCGCCATGTCGACCACCGGCATCAGGTTGCCGCGTACGTTGGCCACGCCCAGCAACCACGGCTTGGTGCCGGGCACCGGGGTGAGCGGCGGCACGGCCAGCAATTCGTTGATCTCGTCGATGGCGCTCACCAATAGGGTGTTGCCGGCGCGATAACCGATGCCGCGCCACAGGCCCGGCGCCTCGAAGCGCTCCTGCGTGCCGGACGCATGCGCCAGCGACAGCCGCTCGTAGCGGGCCAGGATCTCGAAGGGCGTCTGCGCGGCGGCGGTTGCGTTCATGCCCACCTCATGCCGCTTTCGGCAGCAACTCGTTGATGCATGCCAGCAGATCCTTTTCATTCACCGGCTTGGTGATGAAGGCCTTGGCGCCCTGGCGCATGCCCCACACGCGATCGGTTTCCATCGACTTGGTGGTGATGATCACGATCGGCACATCGGCAGTGGCCGGGTCGCGCGTAAGCGTGCGCGTGGCCTGAAAGCCGTTCATGCCCGGCATGATGACGTCCATGATGACGAGGTCCGGCCGCGTGGTGCGCACGCGTTCGATGCCGTCCTCGGCGTTGTTGCAGGAGTCGACGCGATGACCCGCCCGTTCGAGCATGGTGGAAAACACACGCACGTCGGTAGGCGAATCGTCAATGATGAGAATGTTGGCCACGGCTCCCCCTTCAGAGCGTATGTTCACTGGCCTTAAACCGTACTGGCGACATGTCGGTGGATGGCACCCAGCAGTTCATCGCGGGTGAACGGCTTGGTGAGGTACTGCTCAGCACCGACAATGCGGCCACGCGCCTTGTCGAACAAACCGTCCTTCGAGCTCAGCATGATCACCGGCGTCGCACGGAATTGCGGATTGTTCTTGATGAGCGCGCACGTCTGATAGCCATCCAGTCGCGGCATCATGATGTCCACGAAGATGATGGCCGGTTTCTGGTCCGAGATCTTGGCCAGCGCCTCGAAGCCGTCGACGGCGGTAAGCACCTCGCATCCTTCTTTCTTCAGCAAGGTTTCCGCCGTGCGGCGGATGGTCTTGGAGTCATCGATCACCATGACCTTCAGACCAGCCAGGCCGTTCGTAGCTACATTCAAGTTCACTTAACCCCCCCTGCTGCCTGCCCCAGGCTCAGGTACGTCATCCGATAAGCAGCAAATGGGCCACGCACCGGACGCGGATGAAAAATTCCTGCTCAACCTTTCTCTTCGGTGTCCGATCTACGTCGGGCACTCCGTCGTTGCTGTTTACTGCCTGAGCGGTCTTCCGTCAAGGAAAAAACGTTGTGGCGGGGGGGCTTATCACCAAAACCGCGAACACAAATGTGAAAGAAGACCCACCGCGGCACCTTCTGACAAACCAGTGTCCCTGCGCTGCCCAATTGCGCCTGCGGACCCTTGTGGCCTCCGACCACCTCGGCGAACATGCACGCCCCACTCGCCAACGGAACCGCCATGCCCCGCTCGGTCGCCGTGCTGATGGATCCCATCGGCAGCATCAAGATCGCCAAGGACACCACCTTCGCCCTGCTGCTGGAAGCCCAGCGCCGCAGCCATCGGCTCTACTACATGGAACAGGGCGACCTGGCGCTGCGCGACGGCACCCCCTGGGCCAGGCTGCGCCCCTTGCGCGTGCAGGAAGATCCGGCCGGCTGGTACAGCCTGGGTGACGCGCAATGGACCGATCTGCGTGAGCTGGACACGGTACTGCTGCGCAAGGACCCGCCGGTCGATCCCCAGTTCGTTTATGACACTTTGGTGATGGACGTGGCCCAGCACGCTGGCGTGCAGGTGGTGAACGACCCGCGCGCGCTGCGCGATTGCAACGAGAAGGTGTTCGCCCTGCACTTTCCGCAGTGCATGGCGCCGACCCTGGTGGCGCGCGACCCGATCGAGCTGCGCCGTTTCGTGGCCGAACACGGCGATGCGGTGCTCAAGCCGCTGGACGGCATGGGTGGACGCGGCATCTTCCGCGTTCAGGCGGGTGACAAGAACCTCAACTCCATGCTGGAAACGCTGGTGCAAGGGGATTCGCACGGCCAGGGCCGCCAGTTCACGGTGGCGCAAAAGTTCATCCCGCAGATCAGCGCGGGCGACAAGCGCATCCTGATGATCGATGGCGAACCGGTGCCTTATGCCCTTGCGCGCATTCCGCAGGGCGACGAATTCCGCGGCAACCTGGCGGCCGGCGGACGTGGCGAAGGTGTCCCCCTTTCCGACCGCGACCGCTGGATCGCGGCGGAAGTCGGCCCCGAGTTGCGCCGCCGCGGCTTGCGCTTCGTCGGGCTGGATGTGATCGGCGATTATCTGACCGAGATCAACGTCACATCGCCGACCTGCGCGCGCGAACTGGACAAACAATTCGGGCTTAATATCGCGGGAATGTTGTTCGACGCCTTAGAAGCCAGGCCGACCCTCGCGTGAATGCTGCTGTAGCCCGCCGTCCCGGCGACAACAAGATCGGGGCCACCTTCGTTTTCTCGCTGCTGGTGCATGGCCTGCTGCTGTTCGGCATCGGCGTGAGCTATGTGGCGACGCGCCCGGCGCTGCCGACGCTGGACGTGACGCTGGTGAACGTTGCCAACAACGAAGCCCCCGACAAGGCCGACTTCCTGGCCCAGGCCAACAACAAGGGCGGCGGCGAAAGCGATAAGGCGCAGCGACCGTCCCAACCCTATTCCGGCTTGCTACCCATCCCCAGTCAGGGCACCGCACTGCAGCCGGTCACCGCCGCAACGCCCGCGCCGCAACAGGCCACCGAGCAGCGCATGCTGACCACGACCGGACCGGCCAATTTCAGCGTCACCAGCGACAGCGCCAAGGACGCCCGCGACACCCAGGACACCGCCGATGAAGCGCGCCTGGCCCAGGAGGCCGCGCAGCTGGCCGCCGAAGTCCGGCGGCAATCCCAGGCCTATGCCAAGCGACCGCACAAGAAGTTCATCTCGGCCAACACCAAGGAATACGCCTACGCCGCCTACATGCGCGGCTGGGTGGACCGCATCGAGCGCATTGGCAATCTGAACTACCCGCAGCAGGCGCGCGAGCAGCACCTGCACGGCGACGTTATTCTTACCGTCGGCCTGAACCGGGACGGCAGCCTTTACAGCATCGACGTGACGCAAAGCTCCGGCTACAGCGTCATCGACAAGGCAGCCATCGCCATCGTGAAGCTGTGTGCCCCGTTCCCGCCACTGCCGCCGGACAACAAGGAAAAGGTGGACATTCTCTACATCACCCGCACTTGGCAATTTCAGCCCGGCGACGTGCTGAAGACACGGTGATTTTGCAGCCCTCTCCTTTTTGGGAGAGGCGAAACACGCATTCAATAACGCCGCGCTAACACCATCAGGCGCGATACTGCCAAGGTCCTGCTCCACTTGTTTGCCGCAGACGCCACCCCGCACAGCGCATACAATGGCCACCATGCAGACCCAGTCTCCCCAGTCCCTCGCGGGCCAGTTCCTGATCGCCATGCCCAGCTTGACCGAGCCGCCGTTTTCGCGCGGCGTGGCCTTCATCTGCCAGCACGACGAGGACGGCGCGGTAGGCCTGCTGATCAACCAGCTCTCCGAATATCGTTTCGGCGACGTACTGGCCCAGATGAAACTTCCTTGCAGCGATCAAGACCTGGCCGACGCACCGGTGCTGATCGGCGGCCCGGTGCAACAGGAACGCGGCTTCGTGCTGCATCGCGAGCACGGCCACTGGGAGTCGAGCTATCGCATCAACGACGATTGGTCCGTGACCACCTCGCGCGACATCCTGGTGGCGATGGCTGCCGGCGAAGGTCCGCGCCTGGCCTTGATGACGCTGGGCTACTCGGGCTGGGGCGCCGGCCAGCTGGAGCAAGAGCTGAAGGACAACACCTGGCTCACCGCCGAAGGCAATGAACGCGTGGTTTTTCATACGCCTCTGGAAGAGCGCTGGAGCGCCGCCGCCGGCCTGGTCGGCATCGACCCGCTGCAACTCCCCGGCTACGCAGGCCACGCATGAGTTGCGTGCTCGGCTTCGACGTCGGCAGCAAGCTTATCGGCGTCGCAGTCGGCAACCGTGTCACGGCCAGCGCACGCGCCGTGGCCACCATCGCCATGCGCGAGGACGCGCCCGACTGGGCAGCGCTCGATGCATTGCGCAGCGAATGGCTGCCCGACAGCTTCGTGGTAGGTCTGCCACTTACACTGGATGGCGAAGAACAGGCAGCCAGCAAACGTGCGCGCCGCTTCGCCGAGCGCCTGCGCGAACGTTATCGCATGCCGGTGGCGATGGTGGACGAACGCCACAGCTCCCTCGAAGCTGCGGAGCGTTTCGCGCAAGCACGCGCCGCAGGTTTGAAACGCCGCCGCGACGCCGTACAGCTCGACGCCGAAGCCGCGGCGGTCATCCTCGAACGCTGGTTGCATGAAGCCGCATAACAACAACACCTAAAGACACTCGCCATGTTCTCACGCCTGCGCCACCTCACCACGCTCGAAAACCTGCCGCGCGATTGCATCGAGCGGCTGCTGGACCGTGCCATCACCATGCGCGACGCCTGCGCACACGGCACGCGCAAGCTGGACCTGCTCAACGGGCGTACCATCCTCAACCTGTTTTTCGAACCGTCCACGCGTACCCGTACGTCGTTCGAGCTGGCGGCGCGCCGGCTGGGTGCGGACGTGATCAACTTCGACATCGGCTTCTCTTCCACCGCCAAGGGTGAAGAGCTGTTCGATACCTTGCATACGCTGGAAGCGATGCACCTCGACGCCATCATCGTACGCCACAAAGTGTCCGGCACGCCGGATGAACTGGTGCGCCATGCGATGAGCGGCGTGTCGGTGGTCAACGCCGGCGACGGCAACCGCGCGCATCCCACGCAAGGATTGCTCGATGCATTGACCATCCGCCAGCATCGGCCGGATTTCAGCCAGCTCACCGTGGTGATCTGCGGGGATGTCAAACATTCGCGCGTGGCGCGCTCCGACGTGCACGCCTTCAGCAAGCTGGGCGCGAAGGAAATCCGCCTGTGCGGCCCGGCCTCCCTCATGCCCGACCAGCAAGAGTTTTCGACCTGCAAGTTCTACGACAACTTCGACCAGGCGATCGAAGGCGCCGACGTGGCAATCACGCTGCGCTTGCAGAAGGAACGCATGGCAACCATCGAATTGCCGAACGAAGCGGCTTATTTTCGCGAATACGGCCTGGACAGCCGCCGCCTGGCACTGGCCGCACGCGGCTGCCTGGTGATGCACCCGGGCCCGATCAACCGCGGCATCGAGATCGCCCCGGAAGTGGCCGATGGCCCGCAGTCGCGCATCCTCGAACAAGTGGGCAACGGCGTGTTCGTGCGCATGGCCGTGCTGGGCGAGATGCTGGCGCGTTGACGCTTTACCCCGCGGGCCGAGCCCGCGTAGCTTGGCGGTGAGCGCATGCGAACCCCAGCGTTGCCATGCAGATGGCGATGTCGGGGTTCGCCCCGGATCAAGTCCGGGGCTCACCGCCAACCTACACGTTCCGCCACTGGCTTCATGCCACCACAGCGGCCGCACGCCAAAGCAGGCATAATGCCGCGGTTAAATACGACACCCCCGGGGATGATTTATGCGTAGAACCAAGCGCGTGCTGGCGCTGGCGTTTTCCGGCTTGCTGCTGGCCGCCTGCTCGCACAAAGACAAGGATGCCCCCCTGGCCTTCGTGCCGGCGGATACCCCTTACGTAATGGCCAATCTGGATGTGCTGGACGACGCGACGCGCCAGGCGATCCTGGCCCAGGTCGATGCGGAAATGCCTGCGCAGGTCCAGCAGCTGAAGACGCAGGCCGACCAGCTCGCCGACAAAGATCCGGACATGGCCAAGTACCTGCGTACGGTAGCCACCGAATTCGACGGCAAGACGGCAGAGCAAGTGATCCAGGAGACCGGCGTCAATCCCAAGGGTTACATGGCGCTCTATGGCCTGGGCCTGTCGCCGGTGTTGCGCATGGAACTGAGCGATGCGAAGGCATTCGACGGTTTCGTCAGCAAGATCCAGAACGACTACGGCAAGAAGTTCGAGACCGTCACACTGG
>NZ_DATJMN010000299.1:0-8229 GCF_035508675.1 Dyella sp. | reverse complement strand
TGCCGTGCGCAGCATCCGCGGCGTGCGCTACGCGGTGCCGCTGTATTCGGGTGGAGCGCAAGTCAAGCTGAAAGATGGCACGTATCAGGCGGTCACCGTGATGGGGCTGGACGATACCAGCCTGCTGGGCCGGCCCGCGCTGGAGCAGGGCCAGATCCAGGACATCTATGCCGAAAACGCGTTCATCGTGGTGGACGATGCCGAATACGGCAAACTCGGCAAACCGGCCATCGGTACGGAATTCGAACTCAACGATCACCGCGGCGTGGTGGCAGGCATCGCGAAAGTGAATTCCTCCGGCTTGTTCGGCGTTCCCACGCTCTACACCACCTATCGCCGCGCCATCGAATACATTCCCAATCCGCGCTTCACCATCTCCTACATCCTGGCCGAGCCGACCAGTCTGCAGGCGATCCCCGCCATCAAGCGCGAGGTGGCGGCGTTGGGGTATCTCGCCTTGACCAAGGATGAGTTCGACCAGCGCATCGCCGCGTTCTACAAATACCAGACTGGCGTCGGCACCAACATCATGCTGATGACCATCATCAGCTTCATCGTGGGCCTGACCATTTCCGCGCAGACCTTCTACACCTTCGTGCTGGAAAACCTGGACAAGTTCGGCGCGCTCAAGGCGATCGGCGCCAAGGGCTACGAACTGACCTACATGATCCTGTTCCAGGTGACCTTCACCAGCCTCACCGGTTATGGACTCGGCTGCGGGCTGTGCGCGTTGATGATCACCGTCGCACGCTGGCGCCTGCCCGATTACGCGGCGTTGATCACGGTGACCAATCTGGGATTGGCGTTGGGTATGGTGATTTTGATCGCGGCGGTATCGAGCTATATCAGCATTCGGAAGGTATTGAAGGTGGAGCCGTTCGATATTTTTCGTGGTTGATGCGTACGAGGCGAAGGGGAGGCGACGCCGAACCCCAACACCGCCATCCGCATGGCAACGTTGGGGTTCGCGTGCGCTCACCGCCAACCTGCGCGCTGTCCTGCACCGCCCGCTCTGCATCCGCACTCCGCTTGACCTGCATCAACCAGCCACCATCCCAGGCGTGCCAACGTGATCTCACCATCGAGGATCATGCCGTGACCCAACTGAAGGTGCCTGCTGCCATCACCCTGGACCCGCCCGTGCACGCGCTGCAGGCGCGCTGGAGCGCGTCGTTGTCGATGGAATCGCTGTATCTGGCGTTTGCCGACTGGCTCGTGCATCTGCTGCGTTCGCCGGGCAAACGTTTTGATCTATTGCAGTTGGGGCTGGAGCAGGCAAGGCAGCTGCAGGCGTATCTGTGTCAATGCGCGCTGGCTGGCGACGGCCACGGCAAAGCGGCGCCATGCGCCGAACTGCCGCCCAACGATCGCCGCTTTGCCGATCCGGCCTGGCAGCTGTGGCCGTTCAACGTGCTGCAACAATGTTTTTTGTTGCAGCAGCGCTGGTGGCATACGGCCACCACCGACCTGCACGGCGTATCCGCACACCATCGGCAGGTGATGGAGTTCGTTACGCGTCAATGGCTGGATGTGCTGTCGCCGGGCAATTTCCTGTTCACCAATCCGGTCGTGCTCAAGCGCACGCAAGAAGAGGGCGGCAGCAACCTGGTCCGTGGCGCATTGAATTGGATGGATGACCTGCTGCGCGCCATCAGCGGCGCGGCCGAGCCGGGTAGCGAGCGCTTCCAGGTCGGGCGCGACGTGGCGGTGACGCCGGGGCGCGTGGTGTTGCAGAACCCGTTGATTGAATTGATCCAGTACACGCCGTCGACCGGGACGGTGCGTCCGGAGCCGATCCTGATCGTGCCCGCGTGGATCATGAAGTATTACGTGTTGGATCTGTCGCCGGACAACTCGCTGATCCGTTATCTGGTCGCGCAGGGTTATACGGTGTTCTGCCTGTCATGGAAGAACCCGAACCGTTCCGATGCCAGCCTCGCCATGGACGATTACCTGAACCTCGGCATACGCGACGCGCTCGCTGCGGTGAACAGCATGCTGCCCCAGCGACGCGTGCATGCGGTCGGCTATTGCCTGGGCGGGACGCTGTTGTCGATCGCCGCCGCGGCGATGGCGCGCGAAGGTGACGACCGCTTGATGTCGATCACTTTGCTGGCCGCGCAAACCGATTTTACCGAGCCGGGAGAGCTGGGCCTGTTCGTGGACGAAAGCGAGATTTCCTTGCTGGAAGACCAGATGGGGCAGGCCGGTTATCTTTCGGCGTCGCAGATGACGGGCGCATTCCAGATGCTTCGTTCGTACGATCTGCTGTGGTCGCGGATGATCAATGACTATCTGCTCGGCGAGCGTCGCGACATGAACGATCTGATGGCCTGGAACGCGGATGCCACGCGCATGCCCGCGACCATGCACTCGCAATACCTGCGCCGCCTGTATCTGGACAACGACCTGGCCGAAGGGCGCTATCGCGTGAACGGCAAGCCGGTGGAGCTGAAGGACATTGCGGCGCCGGTGTTCTGCGTCGCCACCGAAACCGATCACGTTGCGCCGTGGCATTCGGTCTACAAGGTGCATCACCTGTTCACCGACGAGGTGACGTTCCTGCTCACCAGCGGCGGCCATAACGCGGGCATCGTCAGCGAGCCGGGACATCCGGGCCGGCGCTTCCGCCTGCGGGTGAGGCCGCGCGGTGCGCCTACGCTTGCAGCGGAAACCTGGCTGTCACAGGCGGAGCGTAAGGATGGCTCGTGGTGGCCGGCGTGGGTAGATTGGTTGAATGCGCATTCGGGCGCGCCGGTGGCGCCGCCAGCGATGGGCTTGCCCGGTAGCCGTGAAAGCGAGCTGCCGATGGCGCCAGGGCAATATGTACTGGAGAAATGACCATGGCTGCACGCTGTTCGATACTGCACCAACCTGCTTCGCCGTCACGACGGCAACAAGCAGCGCGCCATCACCCGTCACGCCACACCTGGACGTGACGCCCATTGCAAGGAGCAGCACCTTCACTCCCTGAGGAAACCATCATGGCCACGACCAACACCCAAACCGATATCCCCTTCGAACTGTACAAAGCCAACCTGCAATTCGCGCTGCGTACCAACAAGCTGCTGAAAGAGTGCGGCCAGCGCTGGATGGATACGTTCGATCACGCCGTGGGCGAAAGCATCGCCGAAACCCAGCAGGAGATCGACAAAGTATCGCTGGACGATAACTGGCAATCCCTGGCGGCGATTCCCGGCGAAACCTTTCTGCGCCTGGCGCAGGAACGCGCGGGCGATGCGCAGGCCATGGCGCAGGCAGCCGTCACCAACCAGACGCGGTTCCTCTCTGGTTTGCAGGATGCATTCCTGATCTGGCAGCGCGACACCACCAGGGCCATGGGTGGCCTGGAAGCAGCCAAGCCGTTCAATACGTCGATGGGCGATTTCTTCAAGCTGTTCACCAACACGGCTGCCACGACGGGAGGCAAGTCATGACCACCCAGCATGTGGCACTGGTGACCGGCGGCATGGGCGGCATCGGCGAGGCCATTGCCAAGGCCTTGCATGATGCAGGCTGCGCCGTGCTGGTCACGCATTCACCGCACAACGACCACGCCGACGCCTGGCTGCGCGATCAATTGGCGCAGGGCTATCGCTTCAAGGCGTACGGCGTGGACGTGGCCGATTTTGCCTCGTGCCAGCGCATGGCCGGCGACATCGCCAAGGATGGCTACAAGGTGGACATCCTGGTCAACAATGCAGGCATCACGCGCGATGGCCGCTTCCTCAAGATGAGCCGCGACGACTGGGAAATGGTCATGCACACCGACCTCGATTCCATGTTCAACGTGACCAAGCAGTTCTGCGCGGACATGACCGAGCGCGGCTGGGGCCGCATCGTCAACATCGGTTCGATCAACGGCACCAAAGGGCAATACGGCCAATGCAATTACGCCGCGGCCAAGGCCGGCATCCATGGCTTTACCGAATCGCTGGCGCTGGAGGTGGCGCGGCATGGCGTCACCGTCAACACGGTATCGCCGGGCTATACCAATACGCACATGGTGGCGTCGGTACCCAAGGAGGTGCTGGAAACCAAGGTGATTCCACAAATTCCGGTGGGACGCCTGGGACGGCCGGACGAAATCGCCGCCTTGGTGGCGTTTGTCTGCAGCGACGCCGCCGCGTTCATGACGGGCAGCAATCTCGCCATGAACGGCGGCCAGCACATGTACTGATACGGATGCGCCGCCATGCATGAAGTCATTGCCCATCGCCATCGTTTCCGCGCCTTGCTGGCCCGCGTGCAGCCCGGCGCGGCGATTCCCACCGCGATTGCGCACCCGTGCGATGCGGTGGCTGTCGCGGCAGCGGTCGAGGCCGCCGAGGAAGGCCTGATCACGCCGATCTTCGTCGGGCCGGCGAGCAAGATCGGCGCGGCGGCGCAGCTTGCGGGCGTGGACATGGCGCGCTTTCGCATCGTGGATGCACCGCACAGCCATGCCGCCGCGGCGCAAGCCGTAGCCTTGGTCAAGCGCGGCGAAGCCAGGCTGCTGATGAAAGGTTCGCTGCATACGGATGAATTCATGCATGCGGTGTGCGCACCGGACGGACTGCGTACCGACCGCCGCCTCAGCCACGTGTTCCTGATGGACGTACCCCGTTATGCGCGCCTGCTGCTGGTGACGGATGCGGCGATCAATATTTTTCCCACGCTGATGGAGAAGCGCGACATCGTGCAGAACGCCATCGACCTGGCGCATGTCATCGGCGTCGATAATCCGAAGGTGGCCGTGCTTTCCGCCGTGGAAACGATCACCCCCGCCTTGCCCTCCACGGTGGATGCGGCCGCGCTATGCAAGATGGCCGAACGTGGCCAGATCACCGGCGGCATCGTCGACGGCCCGCTCGCGTTCGACAATGCGATCGATGCTGCGGCGGCGCTGGAAAAAGGCATTGTTTCGCCGGTAGCGGGCGCAGCCGACATTCTCGTCGTGCCTGATCTCGAATCGGGCAACATGCTGGCCAAGCAGCTCTCGTTTCTTGGCGGCGCCGAGGCGGCCGGCATCGTGATGGGCGCGCAGGTGCCGATCGTTCTCAGCAGCCGCGCCGATACGCCGCGTGCGCGCATTGCATCCTGCGCCGTCGCCGTGTTGCTGGCGCAGGCCGCCAAGACCACGGCTTCAGCCTTGGCGGAGCATTGATATGCCCAAGGCCGTGCTTACCCTCAACGCGGGTTCTTCGAGCATCAAGTTCGCGTTGTACGAGTTGGGCCATAGCACGCAGCGCTTGATTTCGCGCGGCATGATCGAAGGCATCGGCGAGGCGCCGCGCTTCACGGCGTGCGCGCCTGACGGCGCCGTGCTGGAAAGCCGCGCGTGGCAACCCGCTGCCGCGGCCTCGCACGAGCAACTGCTGCAACCGCTGCTGGCATGGATCACCGCGCATCTGGGCGATGAAGCGCTGGTCGCGGTGGGACATCGCGTGGTGCACGGCGGCGCGTTGTTCCACAGCCCTGCGCGAATCGACCCAACCGTGCTCGCGGAACTGGAAAAGCTGGTGCCGCTGGCGCCGCTCCATCAGCCGCACAATCTGGCCGCGGTCAAGGCGGTGGGCAGCCTGCGCCCGGACCTGCTGCAGGTGGCCTGCTTCGATACCGCCTTCCATCACGGCATGCCCGCGGTGGCGCAGCGTTTGCCGCTGCCGCGGTCGTATACCGATGCGGGCGTGCGCCGCTACGGATTCCACGGCATCTCTTACGAATACCTGGCCGGCCGTCTGCGTGCCCTGGCGCCCACGCTTTCCAAGGGACGCGTGATCATGGCGCACCTGGGCAACGGCGCCAGCCTGTGCGCGATGCGGCATGGCCGCAGCATCGACACCAGCATGAGTTTCACCGCGCTGGATGGCCTGATGATGGGCACGCGTTGCGGCAGTATCGATCCCGGAGTGGTGCTTTATCTGCAAAACGCCTGTGGCCTGGACGTGGCTGCGGTCGAACACCTGCTTTATCACGACTGCGGCCTGCTCGGCGTGTCGGGCATCAGCAACGACATGCGCAGCTTGGTGGAAAGCGAAGATCCCCGCGCGAGGGAGGCGATCGACCTGTTCGTCTATCGCATCGTGAAAGAGATCGGGGCCTTGACCGCCGTGCTGGGCGGCCTGGATGCGCTGGTGTTTTCCGCCGGCATCGGCGAACACGCCGCCTGCATCCGTTCCGAAGTGTGCGATGCGCTGGCGTGGCTGGGCGTGGAATGCGACGAACTGGCCAACGACCGGCACGAAACCTCGATCAGCACCCCACGCAGCGCCGTGCGTGTACTGGTCGTTGCCACCGATGAAGAAGCGATGATCGCCGCGCATACGGCCGAGCTCATGCGGGCACGGTCCCCATTACTGATGGAAGAGAGGAGGGTGTCATGAGCACCTCGATTTACGATTTCGATACCCGCTACGCCCCGTTCGAGGCGTTTGCCGGCGAGAGCCCCTTTGCACCGTTTGCGCTATGGACGTGGTTCATGGCGCCGGCGCTGTGGTGGACGGATGCGTATCTCAATGCCTGCGGCATGGCTTCAGAAGCGATGCTGAGCGGGATGGTTTATCCGTATGCGCTGCGGGCGAATGGGGACGGCGAGCACGGCGGAGAGGAAACGAAGCGGGCGGCGTAGATGGCGTAAAGCAATCTTGATGTTCGCGGTGATCGACTTCCTCCCCTGCAAGCAGGGGAGGAGATATATCCTCGCGAACGCCGAGATACAAGAAAGCGGGGGCGATAACTCCAGCTTTGCAAGCAAAAAACTCAATGACAAACCAGCACCGGCACCGGCGACTTCAAGATCACCTTGTGCGTCTCGCTGCCCATCAATAAGCGCGCAAGCCCTTGCCAACCATGCGCCGCCATCACGATCAGATCGCATTCCCGCTCCGTCGCGGTTTGCATGATCGCCTGGTGCGGCTGGTGGCCGAACAGCAACACCCGCTCGAACGGCACGCCTGCCTGTTCGGCGATGGCGCGGGCTTCTTCCAGATAGCGCTCGGCAAAATGGGCGGCTTCCTTGGCGTAATCAAACTCCACCGATGCCATGATCTCGGCCATGTAGGCAATGGTTTGCACCGGCGGTATCGCATGCAGCGCGATCACGCTGGCGCCGCAGGTCTTGGCCAGGTCCACGCCCAGCCGGATCGCTTTCAATGACAGTTCCGACCCGTCGGTCGGAAGTAGTATGCGCTTGAACATGTGGCCCCCAGGCAGCAGGAAAAGGGTGTGCCTGGATCGTGCCGGGGCCGGACGCAAGGCGTCTTGAGCCAGGTCAATTCGGCCGCGCGCGGTTTCGCGCCATGCTGTAGCCATTCCTGCTGAGGCGAGCGTCATGCACGCGATGGTGTTGAACAAAGTCGGTGATCCGTTGACATGGCAAGAACTGCCCGATGGCGTGCCCGCGGCCGGCGAGCTGCGCTTGCGCGTGGAGGCATGCGGCGTATGCCGCACCGATTTGCACGTGGTGGATGGCGAGTTGCCGGATATCGTGACGCCGCTGATCCCAGGTCACGAATGCGTGGGCATCGTCGACGCGCTCGGGCCTGGCGTCACCGGCGTGGCGCTGGGTGCCCGCATGGGCGTGCCGTGGCTGGGCGGTACCTGCGGCCATTGCGAATACTGCCGGGAAGAACGCGAAAACCTGTGCAATGTACCGGCGTTTACCGGCTATACGCGGCCGGGCGGCTACGCCACGCATATCGTCGCGCGGGCGGATTATTGCGTGCATCTTCCCGCTGACGCCGATCCGGTGTCGCTGGCGCCGCTGCTTTGCGCCGGTTTGATCGGCTGGCGTTGCTTGCACAAAGCCGGCCCTGGCCAACATCTCGGGCTGTACGGCTTTGGCGCGGCGGCGCACATCATCACGCAGATCGCGCGCAAGCAGGGACGCAGCGTGTACGCCTTCACGCGCACCGGCGACACCGCGGCGCAGGCGTTTGCTTTGTCACTGGGCGCGGCATGGGCCGGTTCGTCCGACGACATGCCACCGGTACACCTGGATGCCGCCATCCTGTTCGCGCCGGTAGGGGCGCTGGTTCCGCAGGCCTTGCGTGCGGTGAAGAAGGGCGGATGCGTGGTGTGCGGCGGCATCCATATGTCCGACATCCCCTCGTTTCCCTATCGCTGGCTGTGGGAAGAGCGGGAGGTGGTGTCGGTCGCCAATCTCACGCGCGGCGATGCGCAGACGTTCTTTGCAGACGAGATGTGCAGCAGCGTCCACACGTCCACGCGTGTTTATCCGCTGGAGCA
>NZ_DATJMN010000298.1:0-2245 GCF_035508675.1 Dyella sp. | reverse complement strand
GACCAGCAGCTTCATCGCGGCGCGAAATCCCGGTGCGCGCCGGCCGCCGCGGGCGTACAGCAACAGCCATCCAAGCAGCAGCATTTGCAGCAGCGGCACCACGATCACCACCCCCGCCGCGGCCAAGGCGATCAGCGTGATCGGGCCTTGCGCCAATGCAGCGGCGGATTGCCACAGCGTGGCTTCGTTATGCAGGCCGTTGAAGCTGATGCGGATAATCGGGAAGACGTTGGCCATGACGTAGACGATGGCGGCCGCAATGGTCAGCGCCAGCCATCGATCGACATCCAGGCGACCTACGCGGTAGAACGGCGTGGCGCATATTTCGCAGCGCACGCACTCGCCTGCTGCCAGTGCCGGGCGCCGGTACACCGCGTCGCAGTGTTCGCAAACGACTAGAGTCGGAAAGGCTTTCATGATTTCACGGCAAAAAATTTCACCCTTCCTGCGCCGCAGGAAGCTGTTTGGATGAGGTTGGATGCAGGCTACGCGGCGGTCGTGATGCGATAGGCAAACGGGAACATTCCCAACACCTTGATCGCTTCTCTCTCGCTGCCCGGATCCGTCACGCTCACCGCGATGCGCAAAGCCCGCTTGTCGCTATCCATCTCGGCGGTGACGGATCGGACATCAATCCCGGCCTGCGCCAGTGCGCGTATCAGCGCATGCTCGGTTTCCATGCGCTTGAGTTCCGGCTTGTAGATCTTGCCGACGCCGGTCAACGGCATCCTGTCGATGATGGTGATGGCCTTGGGAACGGCCGCACGCTCGGCGACGTGCGACTCCATGTAAGCAAGCAACTGCGCCTCGTCGACCTGCGCGCCCGGTTTCAGCTGCACGTAGGCCACGGGCAGCTCGCCGGCGTGCCGGTCGGGCCGCCCTACCGCCGCCGCCAATGCCACCGCCGGGTGCGCATACAACGGCTGCTCGATCGTCGCCGGATCGATGTTGTGGCCGCCGCGGATGATCAATTCCTTGGTGCGCCCGGTAAGCCAGAAGTAGCCGTCGGCATCCCTGCGCGCCAGGTCGCCGGTATGCAGCCATCGCTTGCCGTCCCCAAGGTCGAGCCAGAGGGCACGGTTGTGCTCTTCGTTCAAGTAACCCCCGAAGACGTTCGGCCCGCTTACCGCCAGCACACCGGTTTCGCCATCGGCGGCGTCGCGCACATAGGCATCGTTGGCGTCCAATATCACCGTCTTCATGGCCTGGCCGGGAATGCGCAAACCCACCGAACCCACGCGGCGCTCGCCCAGCGGCGGATTGACGCTGCTGACACATGTCGCTTCGGTGAGCCCGTATCCCTCCAGAATCCGCAAGCCCGTCTGTTCCTGGAAGCGGCGGAACAATTCCGGCGCCATCGGCGCCGCGCCACACAATCCGTATTGCAGCGAATCCAATCGATGCCCCTGCCTGGGCACGTCGAGCAATGCGCTGTAGACCGTCGGCACCGCGCTGAAGAAATGGATCTGGTGATGCTCGACGATGCCCCAGAAGTGGGAGAGAACGCCCTCGCCACGATAACCCTGCGGCGTACCCATGATCACATGCGCGCCCTTTGAAAACGGCAGCAGCCCGGTGACCAACACACCGTTCACGTGGAACAGGGGCAAACCGCAGAACACGTTTTTCTCCGGGCCGATGCCGTCGCCCAGCACCTGCGCGACGCTCCACGCGTTGGCCACTTCATTGCGATGGCGGCGCATGGCGAGCTTGGGGAAGCCGGTGGTGCCGCCGGTGCAGAAGAACGACGAGTAGTCGTCCGGATCGATGCGTCGTCCGCTGAGCAGGCGGTCCGCCGGCTGAGCGTGCATCGCCCGATTGAAATCGTGGAATTGCAAATGCACCGGTTGCGTGGATGGTTCCCGCGGACGGGCATGCATCGCTTCGCGCAGCTTGCGCAGACGCGTCGGCCAGCTCTTCAATTTCATCACCCGCTCGGACAGGTTGACCAGCACCACATGGCGAAGGCTGGCCACGCGCCCCACTTCGGGCGACAGCTTGCGCCACAACGACGCGCCCGCGAACGAAGCCAGCGTGACCAGGATGCGCGCGTTCATGGCATTGAGTAGCGCCACGATGGCTTCGGGCTCCAGCAGCGGATTGATGGCTGCCACGATGCCGGTCGCCTGGCCGCCCCAGATGACGAAGTGGGTCTCCGGCAGATTGGGCAGCACGTAGGCGATCACCGTGTCTTTGTCCGCGCCGAGCGTGTGGAATAGATTCGCGGTGCGCGTCACCTCGTCGA
>NZ_DATJMN010000297.1:0-23495 GCF_035508675.1 Dyella sp. | reverse complement strand
GTTGTACTTGAACACCATCTGCACGTGGCCGGCGGTAAGCGTACCGTTCGGCTTGGGCGAGCTGTCGACCAGGATGGCGTGGGCGGATGCGGCCACGCTAACCAACGTGCAGGCAGCGGCAAGCAGGAACGATCCAAGACGATGACGCGGGGACATGGAGGGTTCTCCTAAAACGTTGCCGCGCTCGCGGCGATTCGAAAAGCTTATCGATGCCAGCCCAGGCTCGGTCCCATCGCGGTGGCGACGGTGCGCAGCGCCTGTGTGGCTGTTTGCATGCGTGAGTATAGTCGGGGCAGTTCGCCGCACAGCGACGGATGCCGGCAGATGGCGGCCAGCAGGCGCAGCAGGCGCGGGCGTCCCCATGCATCCACGCTACCGTTCAGTGCCGCGGGAATCGTGTCCGCGCATTCATCGACGATGGCGCGCAGCACGAGGAACGGCAGCCCGCGCTGCTGCGCCACCGCTGCAACGGCGGCGCTCTCCATGTCCACGGCCAGTGCGCCGTACTGCCGATAAGCGTTCGCTTTGGTCGCGGCCGTCAGCAAAGGGGAGGCCACACTGAGCAGGGCGCCCTGCATGTGGAGGGTCATGGCGAGTTGCTGCTGCAGGCGGATGCGCCATTCCATATCGGTACCGTACGCGTGGCCGTCTTCATCCAGCACGCGCTCCGGGCAGAACAGCGCGCCATTGCGCAGCTGCGGACTGAGTGCACCGGCCACGCCGAACACCGCCAACGCGGCGGCACCTGCGTCGGCCAGCATTTCTGCGGCATGCCGGGCGGCGGCCGGACCCATGCCGCTGAGCTGCAGCGCCGCGCCATCGGTCAGGGCAGTGATGTGGCCAGGCCTGGCGGTGTGCGAGCCAAGCGTGCCGGCTTCGGATGCCAGCGCGACGACGATGCCGGTGGTGCGGATGGCTTGCGCTGAACTCAAGCCGCAGCCGATCGCAGATGGCGGTAGCGCGCCAGCGCCCACAGCGGGAAGTACGCGGTGTAGCCGTGATACTTCAGGTAATACACGCGCGGGAAGCCCGGCGCATTGTGCGTGGGGTTGGACCAGAAACCGTCGGATTGCTGGTGGGCAAGCAGGAACTCGATGCCGCGACGGACCGATTCCGAACGCACTTCGCCTACCGCCATCTGTGCGAGCAAGGCCCATGCGGTGGATTGCGAGGTACTCAGTCCGCCATGGGTCCCGCGCAAGGCAGGATCGATGTAGCTGTCGTTGGTCTCGCCCCAGCCACCGTCGGCGTTCTGGCACGAGCGCAGCCATTGGACGGCCTTGCGGATCATCGGCTGATTGGGATCCTCGCCGGCCAGCGCCAGGCCGGCCAGCACGCTCCAGGTGCCATAGATGTAGTTGCTGCCCCAACGGCCCCAGAAGCTGCCGTCTTCCAACTGCGTAGTGCGCAGGTAGTCGATGCAGCGGCGCAGTGCTTCGCGATCCTGCGGGCGCCCCAGCACGCCCAGTGCCGCGACGACGCGGCCGGATACATCCTCGGTCGGCGGATCGAGCAGGGCGCCGTGGTCGGCGAACGGAATCGCGTTGAGGTAGTAATACGTGTTGTCCGCATCGAAGGCGGCAAACCCGCCGTTCTTCGATTGCAGCCCGATCATCCAGTCTGCGGCGCGATCGGTATTCAGGCGGTGCCGACCCGGTTCGCCGCGGCGGCGATCCTGGATGTGCAGCAGTGCAACAACCACCGCGGTGTCGTCGATATCGGGGTAATACGCATTGTTGTATTGGAACGCCCAGCCACCCGGCTTGAGATCCGGTGCGCGCACTGCCCAGTCACCTTGCAAGTCCAGTTCCTGCTTGGAAACGAGCCAGTCGATGGAGCTGTCGATGGCGCCTTGCGTTTGTGCATCGTCGCTGGTGTGCATCAGCGTGAGTGCGCTCCACACCGTGTCCCAGATCGGCGAGACGCAGGGCTGGCAATACGCCGAGCCGTCCGCGCGATGCACCACCAGCTTCTGGATCGAACGCAGGCAGGTCTGCCGCGCGGGATGATCCATCGGGTAGCCGAGCAGCGTCATCGCTTCGAGGCTGTTGACCATCGGCGGAAAGATCGCGCCGATGCCGTCTTCGCCATTCAAGCGCGGCATGAACCAGTTCACGGCCTTCTTCACCGCGCGCTGGCGCACCGACTTTGGAATCAACGGGTCGATGGCGCGGCCCATCTTGTCCAGCGCGAGAAAGACGCGGTTCAACAGACCGCCGCGCAGGAAATAATGGCGCTCCTGTTCCGGCGGCGTGACGAACAGCTCGCGGATATGCACCTTGCGCGGATTGGCCGCCTTCGCCTTCAACGAGCAGAGAATGGTCAGCGGCACCAGCGTGGTGCGCGCCCAGTAGGAAATCTTGTCGATGTGGAAGGGAAACCAGCGCGGCAGCAACATGATTTCCACCGGCACATACGGTGTGGCACGCCACGGCACCTGTTCGAACAGCGCCAGCAGAATGCGGGTGAACACGTTGGCCTTGGCGGCGCCGCCATGCGCAAGAATCGCCTTGCGCGCGATGCGCATGTGCTCGGCGTCGGGATCGTCGCCGGCTGCCTTGAGCGCGTAATACGCCTTGATCGTGCACGACAGATCGATGTCGCCACCGTGATATTGCGGCCAGCCGCCGTGCCCGTCCTTGACGTGCGTGGCGCGTAGATAGCGCGCCATCTTCGCCTGCAGCACGTCGTCGATGTCATCCATGTAATGCATCATCAGGATGTATTCGGCGGTGATCGTGCAGTCCGATTCCAGTTCGAAGCACCAGTGGCCGTCGTTGTGCTGGCGCGCCAGCAACGCGGTACGACCGCGTTCGATCGCCTGATCCAGCGTGCTGCCCTTGGCAGGTGCAAACAGAGCGTCAGCGGTCAGATCGTCGGAGGCAACGGCGGTCTTGGGCGTGGACGGGTTCATCGGTGTCGTGCTTCTTCTACATCGGCTGACTCGCGCCAGGCAGCGGCATCGGCAATGTGCGGGATGGAGCGCTTCGGCCAGGTACGGGCCGGGGTGGAGGGCTCGCTCCATTCGGTCGCCAGCGGCGTCAGCGGCAAGCCGCGCGCGGTCACCGAGAACAGCCAGCGCAAGCCCGCATTCGACTTGCACAGCAGGCGCGTCATCAGGATGGTGCGGGCGACGTCCTTGCGCGAGATCTTGACCTGCGTGCCGGCAGAAAAGTCGAGATTCTGCTGCAGCTTGCGCAGTGTCAGCACGGCCATGCCGGTTGCCCACAAGCAGAAGCGGCGAATGCCAGCATGCTTGGTAGGAATCAGCAGGGTGTACTCGAGCGCCTGGCGCAGATGCGCATGCGCGACGCCAACCAGTTCGGACATGGTGGCCGCGTAGCCTGCATTCTGCTTGCCGGCCTGCAAGCTGGCGAGCTTCACGCCATGGCGTGCAAACATGTCCTGCGGCAGCCAGCAGGCGCCGCGAGCGCGGTCTTCCCACTGGTCCTTGAGGATGTTGACCATCTGCAAGCCCTGGCCGAACGACACCGCCAGGCGCAGCATGGTGTTGCGGTGCGGGGCCAGCAGCGGCTCGAAATCGACGAACAGCTCGGTGAGCATTTCGCCGACCACACCAGCCACGCAGTAGCAATAGCGATCCAGGTCATGCAGCGTGGGCAGGCCATGCAGGCCGGCCTTGCGCTGAAAATCATGCATGCCGTGCGACATGATGCGCAGGCATTTGACGATGGAAGCCTGCTGCGGGAGCGAGAGGCTGCGCGTGACTTCCAGTACCAGCGGCAACTGCTTCATCAAGTCGCGCTCTGCATCCAGCGTGCTGCTGGAAAGCAGGGGCGCGACTTCGTCTGCGACCTCTTGGGGATCGACGTCGCCGGTGACCGCATCGACGAAGGCGTTTTCGAAGGCGCGCTTCTGCTCGGCGGAGAACACCGGTTCGTCTTCGATGGTGTCCGCGATGCGGCATAGCAGATACGCATTCGCAACCGCGCGCCGCAGCTCCGGCGGGAGCTGCGGGATGGTCAGCGCAAAAGTCCGAGATACCTTAGGCAGGATCGCGTCCTGATAGGTATCGGCCTCCCCGCGTCCGGTACCGGCGGTGGCATTGTGTGATTCGATCATGGGTATGCCTCGAGCGCCGGAATTATGACATACCCGTACGGGGACGAATCCGGAACGGCAGTTGATACGGCCGTGCGGGAAAGTGCCATATGCAGTATGCACACGCTGGCTTGGGGCTGGCGGGGTGGGGTGGGCATCGCAATATGCTGAAGCACATCAGGTGCTTGAACAAGCCTGCACGATGACAGGGTAAGTGCCGACACCTCACTTTGAAATGCAGACGAAAGGAAAGCAGGATGAAAGGCCGCGCATCGGTCGAAGTATTTTCATCCATAATTGCCGGATGACGACCCCGATTTTTTCGACTGCGCGCGGCGCTGTTTGCACACGTTCGAGCGCCAGCCAGCTGAGGCCATCGTGAGGGCGCTGGTTACCGGCGCCACCGGTTTTGTTGGCTCGGCCGTGGCGCGACGACTGTTACGCGATGGCCATCGTGTACGCGTGCTGGCGCGCGCAGGCTCGGATCGGCGCAACCTGCAGGGCCTGGATGTGGAAGTGGCGGAGGGCGATCTCACCAAGCCGGCCAGCCTGCTGCCCGCCTGCGAAGAGTGTGATGCGCTGTTCCATGTGGCAGCCGATTACCGCCTGTGGGCGCCCGATCCGGCGGAGCTGTACCGCGCCAACGTGGATGGCACGCGCGCCATGCTGGAAGCGGCCACGCGCGTCGGGGTAAAGCGCATCGTCTACACCAGCAGCGTGGCGACGCTGGGCATTCCCAAGGACGGCACGCCCGGCAGCGAAACCACGCCGGTCAGGGTGGACGACATGATCGGCCACTACAAGCGCTCCAAGTTCCTGGCTGAGGAAGTGGCCAGGCAGTTTGCGCAGGAAGGCGCGCCAGTGGTGATCGTCAATCCGTCCACCCCGATCGGCCCCTACGACATCAAGCCCACGCCCACCGGCCGCATCGTGCGCGATGCAATGGCCGGACGCTTGCCGGCCTACGTCGATACCGGCCTCAACATCGTGCACGTGGAAGACGTGGCCGAGGGCCACTGGCTGGCGTACGAGCGCGGCGTGGTCGGCGAGCGCTACATCCTCGGCGGCTTCAACATGAGCCTGCGCGAGGTGCTTACCGAGATTGCCGACATCGCCGGACGCTCGCCGCCGAAAGTGCGTTTGCCGCACGCTGCGGTAATGCCGGTGGCCTACGTTGCCGAAGCCTGGGCGCGCCTCACCGGCATGCCGCCCATCGCCACGGTGGAAGAGGTGCGCATGTCGAAGAAGCGCATGTTCTTCAGCAGCGCGAAGGCGCAGCGTGAGCTGGGTTACACGGCGCGTCCGGCGCGTTTGGCGTTGGAGGATGCGGTGCGGTGGTTTCAACAGCAGTCGCGCTGAAGCTGTCCACGTCTCAACAACCTGCACGGCCGTCATTGCGCGAAAGCGGAAATGACGGCCGTGCAAGATGGCAGGTTCTATTTACGCTTGCGCCGGTCGAAAAACTTCAACACCGGCAACGCACACTTCACCAGGAACGGCATCGTCGTCGGCCGTAGCAGGCGTGGATCATAGCCGGCGAAACGCCGATCGTTTTCACTGAGGCAGGTCGCCATCAGTTTCGCCACGCTGAGATCCTGTTCCGTGACCGACTGCGCGCCGGTCACGGTGAAGTTGTTGTCCTGCGCGTGTTCGTTGCCCTCGGCGTCCAGGCTCTTGGCCAGGTCCATGCGTTCCATGCCGAGGAAGCACCACACGCGAAACACTTTCCATTCGAACGCGATGCGCTGGAACAGATTGAGGTTGCGGCGATGCCAGGCCACCCAGTTGGCGAACAGCAGGATGTGCCGGCATTCCTCCTGCATCACCGGCTCGAAGGTGTCGATCAGCTCGGGCGGGAACAGGCCCGAGTCGTGCGCCACCTTGAACAGGCCGAAGGCGAAGAAGCTGTCGATGCATTCGCTGTAGCCGGTGACCAGGTAGGCCCACTCCGGGTCCTTCGGATATTCATACGGCGGTTCCGGCACGAGGGGAATGCCGTAGTGCTGCACCATTTTGGAGAGCACTTCCTTGTGCCGGTTCTCTTCCCATGCATTCTGCGCGAGCGCATTGCGCATCTGTGGATCGGTGACGGTGCGCGCGTAGGCGGCCATGCGCAATCGCGCCTTGCCTTCGGTCTGCACGGCGATGTCCCAGATCGGCAACGAGGTGATGCGATGCAGGGCGGCATCGTCCAGGGTCGGCCACTTCAGCACGGACGGGCGATAGGGGTTGAAGGTCTCCACGAACATCCGGCACATCATCTGCTTGTGCTCGTCCGTGCCGTACTTGAGGCGCTTGCCTTGCCGGCTGCTCGACCAGTGCCGGGTGCGTGCCTCGGAGGCGGCAATCGTGGCGGCATCCGGCTCGCCCGTGGGCAGTACCGGTTCGTGATAGCCGGGCACCAGGGCTTCCGGGTCAAAGGCCTCGCGTTCGAACGTCATGAAAGTTTCTCTTCAAATGGGCGGTTGACCGGAGCCGGCGCGTGCAGAGGAATCCGTATATAGCCTCCGCGCTTCGGCCCATTGCCAGGAAATCAGTGCCGGCAGGCCGAATCCCACTTCGCGCATGCGCTTGACCAGCGACAGCGCCACGCTGGCTTCCGGCGGCAGGCCGATGATGTTGCCGAACAGCACCAGGCCGCCTTCCTGTACGCCAAGGCCGGCCGGCACGACAAAGATGATATGGCGCAATGCTTGCGTCACGGCTTCCATGGCAATCGCGTCCCACGCACTGATCGGATAGCCGAGCAAATGCAGCGCCAGCCAAGTTTCAAAGCTGCCCACTACATAGCCCACGAACTGCCAGCCGGTGGCGGCTATCAGGCGCAACGGGCGCGAATACTGTTCGCGAATCTCCTGGTCCAGATTGGCGCCATCGATCAGCTCGGTCAGTTTTGAGCGGCCGCCCAGCATCTTCTCGGCGAAGCCTTCCAGGCGCGAGAAAACCTTGCCATGGCGCAGCAAAACGATCAGGAAGATCGGCAGCGGTACGCTGGCCGCCAGGGCGGAGAGCACCGTGCTGAAGGCGCTGATATTGCTGGTCAGTTCGATCAGTAAAATGATGCCGAGTGCGGTGAACAGATACTGGTTCACCAGGGTGAGCAGCACTTCCATGATCACGCTGGCCGCGATGGCGGCACCGCCAATGCCACGCCATTTCACCAGGCGGATGCCGATGATCTCGCCGCCGATGTTCGCCACCGGCAGCAGACGGTTGCTGGCTTCGCGAACCGCGGCCACCCAGAACAGGAACGGTAGCGTCGCCTGCCGATGCGGATCGCGCGGTGCGAGCAGCGCGCGCCAACCGAGCACATCGAACAGCAACGGCAGCACGTGGAACGGCAACAACCATAGCAGCGGCCAGCCGGCCCGGTCGATCGCTGTGGCAATTTCTCCCCAGCCCTGGTGAGCCACCAGGGCGATGGCGACAGCCAGGCCGAGCAGGCCGGCGATATAACTGAGGAGCTTCATGCTCATGCTGCGATGGCCGCCGGGTCAGAAAAGCCGTCGCACAAGTGATAACGCTCGGCGATGGCCTGACGCACGCGTGGCGACAGCAGCGCAGCGAGTTCGTCGGCGTGGCGGTAATCGGCCATGCTTTCGGTGATATGGCCGTGTGAGGCAGGGTGCAGGTAAACCTCCGACAGGCCATCGGGCAATTGTTCGAGAATCGCCAGCATCACCGCCTCATCCATGCCGCCGCTGTGGCGCAGGCCGAACACGTGGTCGTTGTAGGCAACGCCGGCACGCGCGAGACGCCAGCGCATCAGTGCCAGCCAGGGGCGCAGCCACGGACCCATGCCCGGCTCCGCCGGCAGGCGGATGGCGCGCAGCCCGTACTCGCGGCCGATGGCCAGCATCATGCTCAGGATGGTGGGATGCAGATGGAAATGCTTGTGCGCGTTGACATGATCCAGCTTGAGTCCGGTGGCCGCAAAGGCCTCGAACTGCGCACGGATTTCGTCGGCCAGCTGGCGGCGCACGTGTGGCAGAAAGAAGAAACGAAAGCCGTTGCCGACCATGTTCGAATTGAACATGCCTTTTGCATCGACCAGGTCGGGAATGCGCGTGGGCGGCAGCATCGCGCGTCCATCGGCAAGCACCAGATGCAGACCCACGGCAAGGCCGGGGCTCTGTTTGGCGCGCGCGACGGCATCGGCGACCGCCGGCGCGGCCACCATCAGGCTGGCGGCACGCAGCACACCGTCACGGTAACCGCGTTCGACGGCTTCGTTGACGGCTTCATGCAGGCCGAAATCGTCGGCGGTGACGATCAGGCGCGGGCGTTCAACTGGTTCGGAGCGTGATGTCATGGAAGGGCTCGAACGCCGCGGCTTGGTTCGGAAAACTCGCCGTCATTTCCGCAAAAGCGAGAGTCCATCTTGGGCGAACACCCGAAATGGATTCCCGCTTTCGCGGGAATGGCGGCAAGGAAGCATGCGGCATGGCGCTGTGTGTCGAGTGGATGGCCATGCCCGCAATAGAGCGAGGATTACGCCTCGTGCGCACGCAGGAAGCGGAAGAACTCCACGCCTTCGCGCAGACGGCGCTTCATCATTTCCCAGCTCGACAGCATTTCCTTGACGATTTCCCAGATCTTCGACGGGCGGAAATAGAAGGCCCGGTAGAACTTCTCCACGCCGTGGAAGATTTCCTGCTTCGACAGATGCGGGTACTCGATCAGCGCGAGCTGCACGCCCTTGTCGTTGACCAGGTTGACGGCTTCGTTCTCCTTCAGCCAGCCGTTTTCAACCGCCTGGTTGTACAGCGTGGTGCCCGGATACGGCGCGGCCAGCGACACCTGCACGGTGTGCGGATTGATTTCCTTGGCGTACTGGATCGTCTTGTCGATGGTTTCCTTCGTCTCGCCCGGCAGGCCGAGGATGAAGGTGCCGTGGATGGTGATGCCCAGCTTGCGGCAATCCTGGGTGAAGCGGCGCGCGATGTCGGTGCGCAGGCCCTTCTTGATGTTGTGCAGGATCTGATCGTCGCCCGATTCATAGCCGACCAGCAGCAGGCGCAGGCCGTTTTCCTTCATGATCTTCAGCGACTCGTACGGCACGTTCGCCTTCGCGTTGCAGGACCAGGTCCAGCCCATCGCACCCAGGCCGCGCGCGATGTCGTGCACGCGCTCCATGTTGGAGCTGTCGGTGAAGGTGTCGTCGTCGAACATCAGCTCCTTCACTTCGGGCATGTTCTCCTTGATCCACTTCGCCTCGGCCAGCACGTTGGCGGCCGAGCGGGTGCGATAGCGATGGCCGCCGACGGTCTGCGGCCACAGGCAGAACGTGCACTTGGAGCGGCAGCCGCGGCCCGTGTAGATGGACACGTACGGATGCTTGAGGTAGCCGATGAAATAGTTGTTGATGGTGAGGTCGCGCTTGTAGATCGGCGCCACGAACGGCAGGTCGTCCATGTTCTCGATCATCGCGCGCGGCGGGTTGTGCTGCACGGTGCCGTCGGCCAGCTTGTAGCTGATGCCGGTGATGCTTTCGAACGGACGGCCCTCGGCCACTTCCTTGCAGGTGTAGTCGAACTCTTCGCGCGCCACGAAATCGATCGCGGGGGAAGCCGTGAGCGAAGCGGAAGGGTCCACCGCGACCTTGGCGCCGACCAGGCCGATCAGCACGTTCGGCTTGCGCTCTTTGAGCAGCTCGGCGAACTTGGCGTCGGTGGGGAACGATGGCGTGCTGGTGTGGATGATCACCAGGTCGTAGCCCTCGGCGATCTTCAGGCTGTCTTCCACCGAGATCTCGTCGGCCGGCGCATCGAGCACGCGCGAGTCGGGCACCATCGCCGCCGGCTGGGCCAGCCAGGTGGGGTACCAGAAGCTCTTGATCTCGCGTTTGGCCTGGTAGCGCGAACCCGCGCCGCCATCAAAGCCATCGAAGGAAGGAGCTTGCAGAAAAAGCGTTTTCATTACGAATGACTCCTGCGGGGCGGTCATGGTGCCCGTGGACAGCAGATAGTTCAGATATTTTTGGTCTACGGCGCTGAACCGTCGCCTCGTGCGTGCAGTACCTGCCCGCGCCATCTTACTTGCCAACCGGCCAGGGCAGTTGCCCATTCCATCAGTAATAAGGCGTCGCGGAGGGGAATCAACAGGACCTCATGCCAGGCGAAGGCTTGATGGCTGATGCGCCGCTGTAAAAAGTGTAGCAAAACCCGCGCGGCGCCACCGAGCAGGGCCAAGGCGGCGCTGATCGGTCCGGGCGCCAGCAGCAGTCCAAGCAACAGCAAGGGCGACGTGAAGCACACGAAAGTCATGGCAAAACCGGCCGGCGCGATCGAGCGTATGGTGCGCAGCCAGCGCAGTTCATGCGAGTACAAATCTTTCAGGTTGCTTTCGCTGACATCCGTGCCGACCACCACTTCCGACAGCACGGTGCGCAATCCGGCGCGGCGGGTCAGCTCGCCCAGCCAGAAGTCGTCCGCCAGCATGTCACGCAAAGCCTCGAAGCCACCGATGGTTTCCAGCGCATCGCGACGCAGGGCGATGGTGGAGCCAAACGCAAAGCGCGTGGAGCCGAACGTGTTGGAAAGCCTCACGGAAGGTGCGAACCAGTCGTCGATGAATAGACGGCCCAGCCGCGACCAGAGCGAAGGCCCCGGGATGCCGTAGTACAGGCAGGTGACGATGCCCACACCAGGATCCGCCAGCGGCGCGGTGACGCGCGCCAGATAATCGGGCTCCACGTAAATGTCGGCATCGGCCAGCACCAGCAGATCGTGCTGCGCATGCGGCAGCATGTTCAGCAGGTTGCTGACCTTGAAATTCGCGCCATGCAGGCGCGGGTCGATGGCCAGCGCGATGGAACGTTGCGGGAATTGCCGGCGCAGGCGCTCGACCACGGCAATGGCGGGGTCATCCGGGTCGCGTACGCCGAACACCAGTTGATAGTCCGGATGCGTCTGCAGGCAGAAGCTGCGCAGGTTCTCGTACAGCCTGGGCTCGGCACCATGCAGCGGCTTCAGTACACTCACCGGCTGCGGCGAGCCGGCAGGCAGCGGAACTCGGCGCGTCTTTCGCAATCCTTTCATCACGGCCCATAGCGCGATGCAGGCATAGCCTGCCGCGGCCAATGCGAGCGCGATGCCTAGTGCATGGAGCAAGGTGTCGACCCATCCGTTCGAGGACATAAATGTCAATGCTACCGGCAATCCGTCGACATGAAGCGCGCACAAATGGGGGCTATGCCTCCGCTGTGCAAGAGGCCGTGCGGTGAGGCTGGCTCGCTGTACATGGCTGGGCGTGCTGGCCTGCCTGCTGCTATGGGGGCTGGCTGGCCAGGCGATGGCGGATGGCACGGTCGTCTATGCGCCGGCCCCTTCCGACATCGTCGGCGACTGGCTGGTGAAAAGCCGTGATGCGGTCATCCACATCGAGCAGGTGGGCGACCAATACCAGGGCTATATCCTGTGGCAGTTGCACGACACCTACGGCCCCGAAGATGGCCCGGCGCTCAACGGCAAGATCGTGACCGATATCCACAACCCCAATCCGGCCCTGCGTTCGCGGCCGCTGACCGGGCTGCGGTTGCTCACTGGCCTGAAGTTCAACCCTGAGGATGAAAGGTGGGAACACGGCCATGTCTATAACTCGGACGATGGCCGCACTTATAATTGCTGGGTTCGGCTGCGCAGCCTGAACCGGCTGCAATTGCACGGCTACATCGGCATCAGCCTGTTCGGCGGCAGTACCGTATGGAGCCGGGTCACCATGAGAAAGCCCGCTCCAGGTGAACGGCCTTTCGTGTTGGATACACCGGATATTTAAAGTCCCGGTGCCCAAGCATTACCCGAGCTCCCTTTCCCCAAAGAGACGTCATGAACCGCGAATCACGCACCGATGCATCCGGTGAATTGCGTGCTGCATCCCAGGCACAACCCAACATCGCCCTGATCAAGTATTGGGGCAAGCGCGATGTTGCGCTGAACCTGCCTGTCGTCGGTTCCATCTCCATCACCCTGGAAAGCTTGTGGACGCGCACGGACGTCCGTTTCGTGCCGGGCCAAAAGGGCGATCGCGTCAGCCTCAATGGCCGCAGTGATGAAGCCGAAGCCAGGCGCATCACCAAGTGCCTCGACCTGCTGCGTGCGCGTGCCGGTGTCGATCATGGTGCCGAGGTCGCAAGCCGCAACAACTTCCCTACCGCAGCCGGACTGGCTTCTTCCGCTTCCGGTTTTGCAGCCTTGGTGCATGCCGGTGCGCGTGCCTTGAATCTGGCGCTGAGCCCGGAAGAACAATCGGTACTGGCGCGCCGCTGCTCGGGTTCGGCGGCGCGCTCGATCTTCGGCGGCTATGTGGAATGGGCGCACGGCCAATTGGCCGATGGCACCGATTCGGTCGCGCGTCCGTTGCTGGATGCCAGTGCATGGCCCTTGCGTGTGGCGGTGGCGATTACCTCGACCGCGGCCAAGCAGGTGGGCTCCACCGAGGGCATGCGCCGCACGGCGGAAACCTCGCCCTATCAGTCCGCATGGATCGATACGCAGGAAGCCGACCTGAGCGTGGCGCGTGATGCGATTCGTGCGCGCGATTTCGATGCGCTCGCCAGCATCTCCGAATACAGCTGCCTGAAGATGCATGCGCTGGCGTTGGCCGCGCAGCCAGGCTTGCTGTACTGGAACGGCGCCACGGTGGAATGCATGCATCGCGTGCGTGCCTTGCGTCAACAAGGCGTGCCGGTGTTCTTTACCGTCGATGCCGGTCCGCAGCTCAAGGCAGTGTGTGCGCCATCCGCCATCGAGCAGGTAAAAGCGGTCTTGCGCGATGTGCCGGGCGTGCTCGAAGTGCTCGATACCGGCCTCGGCGAAGGGGTGCGCACGATCGCCATGGATCGCGTGGAGGCATGATGGACGTCATTGCCGAGGCGCCCGCCAAGCTGGTGCTGCTGGGCGATTACGCCGTATTGGAGGGCGCGCGCGCCATGGTGCTTGCGGTTGATCGCCGCGCCAAGGTACGCATGTCCGCACGTGCCGATCGTTTATGCAACGTCAGTGCACCGGACCTCGGCATCAGCGAGGCGCAGGCATGCATAGGTGACGACGGCGCGTTGCAATGGCAGCTCGATGAAGCGACCCAGGCAAAGCTCACCCTGGTCGATCACGTGTGGCGGGGCATGCTGCGCGAGGGGCTTGCTCCTGCTGCCGGTACGGGTTTCGATCTGCAACTGGATACGTCCGGTTTTTTCCATGCCGATGGCGGCGTGCGCTCCAAGCTGGGACTCGGTTCCAGTGCGGCGCTGACAGTGGCGCTTGCTTCGGCCATAGCGACCTATGCAGGTCATGGCGATGCCATGACCGATCGCCCGCAATGGATGCGCCGTCTGCTGCATATGCATGGTGGTTGGCAAGGCGGCCGTGGCAGCGGCGTGGATGTGGCCGCCAGCGTGGCGGGTGGCCTGATCAGTTACCAGTTGGCAGGCGCTGCGCGCGAGCCCACGTATGAAACCATGTCCGCGGATGGCTTGCATTGCCTGTTCGTATGGTCAGGGCTGTCAGTGTCGACCAGCGATTCATTGCACCGTTTGGCGCAATGGCGCCAGGCCCATGCAAGCGACTATGCCGCGCACATGAATGAACTAGGGGCCGTTTCCGCTGCGGCGATCGATGCATGGAAACAGCGACGGCTGCAATCTTTCATCGGCCTTACGCGGGATTATGCCTTGGGTTTGCAGCATTTCGCCGCCGCGTGCGGGCTGGAAATCTATTCGCCTGCACAAAAACAGCTGGCCGATATGGCCTCCGGTACGGAGGTCAGTTATAAGCCTTGCGGCGCGGGCGGCGACTTCGGTGTCGTGTTTGCCGAAGACCCGGAAAGGTTGGCGACATTTGAACGCGCCATTGTGTCACGAGGTATGCACGTCGTCCCCTTGGGACTTGATTCCCATGGAGTGAGTTGCCATATGCAGCTAGATGCGCCCTCTCCCGCAGCAAGGATTTTGACGTGATCACTGCTCTTGGCTTACACGCAGTACGCAACCCCGTGACCAAAGCGCATGTGACTTTCGACCTACCACGGAGTGCTTAAGGCTATGAGCGCCGAATCTTCGAGTGCTGAGCGGTCCCGATTTCCCGCCTTCTACAAACTCTCGGTATCCGACCGTGTACGCATCATCCATGAGCGTGGCTGGTTGTCTGCCGAGGATTATCAAGCGCTCGTCTCCGGCGAGCACACGCTGAAGATCCACAAAGCCGACAAGATGATCGAGAACGTCGTCGGCGTGATGGGATTGCCGGTGGGCCTCGGTCTCAACTTCCTGGTCAATGGCCGCGACTACATCGTTCCGCTGGTGGTGGAGGAGCCTTCGATCGTGGCGGCCCTGTCGTCGGCGGCCAAGCTGGTGCGAGGCACGGGCGGCTTCACCGTCGAAAGCACCGAGCCAGTGCTGATCGGCCAGGTGCAGGTGGTGGACGTGCCGCATCTGGCGCACGCTAAGGCCACGCTGCTTCAGCGCAAGGACGAACTGCTCAACCTCGCCAACAGCCTGCATCCGCAGATGGTGGCGCGTGGCGGCGGTGCGCAGGATCTGGAAGTGCACGTGCATCCGCGCCCTGAAGGCGGCGACATGCTGGTGGTGCATCTGTTGGTCGATACGCGCGACGCGATGGGCGCCAACCTCGTCAACACCATGTGCGAAGGCATTGCCTCGCTGGTGGAAACGATGACCGGCGGACGGGTGTTCCTGCGCATTCTTTCCAACCTCACCGATCGGTCCATGATCCGCGCACGCTGCGTGATTCCGGCCGACCAGCTCACCGGCAAGGGCTTCGAGGGCGAGGAAGTGCGTGATGGCATCATGCTCGCGAATGAATTCGCCAGCATCGACCCGTACCGTGCAGCCACGCACAACAAGGGCATCATGAATGGCGTCGATGCCGTGGCGCTGGCCACCGGCAACGACTGGCGCGCCATCGAAGCGGCTGCCCATGCGTATGCTGCGCGCGGCGGTCGTTACACCTCGCTCACGCGCTGGTACAAGGGCGAAAAGGGCGAACTGATTGGCGAGCTGGACATCCCGATGAAGGTCGGTACCGTCGGTGGTCCGCTGCAATCGAACGCTACGGTTGCCTTGAATCTGCGCCTGCTCGGCGTCAAGACCGCGCGCGAGCTCGCCGAGATCATGGGCGCGGTCGGTCTCGCACAGAACTTCTCCGCTTTGCGCGCACTCGTCACCGAGGGTATCCAGCAAGGCCACATGACCCTGCATGCACGCAGCGTTGCCGTGGCGGCAGGCGCCACGCCGGAAATTTTCGATACGGTCGTGGAGCGCTTGGTGGAAACGGGCGAGATCAAGATCTGGAAGGCGCAGGAGATCGTCGATCAAGTGCGCAAGGAATCGCGTGGCGTGCCGGTAACCACCAGTGAGCAACCGGCGGTGGATCATCGCGCTTGCGGCCATGGCAAGATCATTCTGCTCGGCGAACACGCGGTGGTGTATGGCAGCCATGCCGTCGCCGCCCCCGTGCCGCTGGCCGTACGCGCGGTAGCGCAGGACACCAAGTCCGGCGGCGTCGACATGTTCATTCCGCGCTGGGGCGTGGAATACCGCCTGCACCGTGATCCGGCGCATCGCGATTCGTTCCAGCGCTCGCTCGGCATCATCTTTGACGAGTTGCAGCTGACAGATCGCTCGATGCGCATCGAAGTGTTCCCGAACGTGCCGCGTGCGATGGGCCTGGGCGGTTCGGCGGCGATGGCCGTGGCAGTGATTCGCGCGCTCGAACAGCACTACAAGCTTGGCCTCTCCGATGAGGAGATCAACGCGCTCGCGTTCCGTTGCGAAGAAGTGGCGCATGGCTCCGCCTCCGGCATCGACAATACCGTCGCCACCTACGGCAAGCCGCTGCTGTACAAACGCGCCAGCAAGAAGGGCGAGCCGCCGATGGTGCGCGAACTGCATCTGCCCAAGCGCATTCCGCTGGTGATCGGTATCAGCGGCAAGGAAAGCCTTACCGCGGTGACGGTCGGTAAGGTACGCACGGCATGGCAGCGCAATCCGGTGCTGTACGACGGCATCTTTCAGCAGATCGACTCGCTCACGCTGCAGGGCGTGGAAGCCATGCAGCAATACGATCTGGAACGTCTCGGCGATCTGATGAACATCTGCCACGGCCTGCTCAACGCTTTGCGCGTATCGAGCTGGGAGGTGGAAGAACTGGTGCAGATCGCACGCGAACATGGCGCGATGGGCGCCAAGCTCACGGGTGGCGGTGGCGGCGGTTCGATCGTGGCGCTGTGCCCGCAAAACCGCGAAAAGGTAGCCGCCGCGATTCGCGACGCCGGTTACCAGGCGATGGAGGTCGACATTGGATAACACAGAACTGGAGCGCCAGGAGTGGCGCGATTCGAACGAAGTGGTGTCGTTCGACGATGAGCCGCTGATCCTGGTCGATCACGACGACCGCGATGTCGGCTTCCTCGACAAGGCTGCTGCGCACGTTGGCAACGGCACGCTGCATCGCGCGTTTTCGCTGTTCGTCTTCAACGCCAAGGGCGAGCTGCTGTTGCAGCAGCGCGCGCCGGGCAAGCGTCTGTGGCCGGGTTTCTGGTCGAACACCTGCTGCAGCCATCCGCGCCGTGGCGAGACGGTGGGCACCGCCATTCACCGGCGCCTGAAGGAAGAGCTTGGCCTGGCGTGTGAACTGACCTACCTGTTCAAGTTCGAGTATCAGGCGCAGTTCGATGCGGACGGCGCTGAGCACGAGCTGTGCTGGGTGTACGCCGGCCGCAGCGACGATGCGCCGACGGTGAACGTCAACGAGATTTCCGGCTTGCGCTACATCGCCCCCGACGCGCTTGACGCTGAGATGGCGGCCACGCCGGAGGCGTTCACGCCCTGGTTCAAGATCGAGTGGGAACGGATTCGCCGCGAACACCCGGACGTGTTTTCGCCACTAAAAGGTTAACGGCCGGGCGGGACTGGAGACCGTAGTGCCCGCCCAGGTGACGTATACTGTACCGAACAGTTAAGCTTTTTAAACGCCATAGCAGTGCAGGCGTCCTGACATTCCGGAGAAATCCCTTGGGTATCCCTCTTATTCAGCAAACCACGATCGCTCAATACATCATCAAGAAGAAGCTGAGCGGTCAGAAGCGCTACCCGCTGGCGATGATGTTGGAGCCGTTGTTCCAATGCAATCTGGCTTGTGCCGGCTGCGGCAAGATCGATCAGCCCAAGGAAATCCTGCAGAAGCGCATGAGCGTGGAACAGGCACTGGCCGCGGTCGACGAGTGCGACGCACCGGTGGTGTCCATTCCCGGTGGTGAGCCGCTGATCCACAAGGATCTGCCGAAGATCGTCGAAGGCATCATCGCGCGCAAGAAGTTCATCTACCTGTGCACCAACGCGATCCTGTTGCCCAAGCATATCGACGAATACAAGCCGTCGCCGTACTTCACCTGGTCCGTGCACCTCGACGGCCTGGAGAAGCAGCACGACAAATCCGTGTGCATGGATGGCGTGTTCGAGAAGGCCGTGACGGCCATCAAGCTCGCGCTGTCGAAGGGCTTCCGCGTCACCGTGAACTGCACGCTGTTCAATAACGAGGCGCCGGAAGAAGTCGCCGACTTCTTCGACTACGCGATGGAGCTGGGCGTGGAAGGCATCACCGTGTCGCCGGGCTACAGCTACCAGCACGCGCCGAGCCAGGACGTGTTCCTGGGTCGTTCCGAGAGCAAGCAGTTGTTCCGCGACATCTTCAAGATCGGCAAGGAACGCAAGCGCAAGTGGGCGTTCAACCAGTCGGCGATGTTCATGGACTTCATCGCGGGCAACCAGGCGTACCAGTGCACGCCGTGGTCCAACCCGACGTACAACATCTTCGGCTGGCAGAAGCCCTGCTATCTGCTGGTGGATGAAGGCTACGCCAAGTCCTACAAGGAATTGATGGAAGACACCGAGTGGGAGAAGTACGGCGTCGGCATCAATCCCAAGTGCGACAACTGCATGGCGCATTGCGGCTTCGAAGGCACGGCGGTGGACGACATGTTCGCGCACCCGCTGAAGGCGCTGAAGGTGTCGATGTTCGGTCCGCGCACCGATGGCCCGATGGCGCCGGATCTGCCGGTGAAATACGGCAATCGCGCCGACGCTACCGCGATCCACATTCCGATCAGCTCGATCCAGCGCCGCAGCGCTGAAACGAGTACCGAAGCGAATCATTAAACACTCAAAGCGTCGACAACGATGGGCATAGTGGGATGGGTTGCCGCGTCGCTGCCGGCGCTGATGTGGCTGGGCTTGCTGCTTGTGCCGTGGCGGCCCTGGAGTACGCGTGAACGCATCGAGGCCGATCCGCATGCCGGATCGGTCGATCTCAGCCAGATCACGGTACTGATTCCTGCACGCAACGAGGCCGATGTCATCGGCCTCACCTTGTCCGGCCTGCAGGCGCAAGGCACCGGCCTGCAGGTCATCGTCGTCGACGATCAATCCACCGACGACACAGCGAAGATCGCCGCTTCCTTCCCGAACGTCCGCCTGATCAGCGGACAGCCGCTGCCGCAGGGTTGGGCGGGCAAGTTGTGGGCGCTGGAACAGGGCAAGGCGCACGTGCATACGCCGATGACGCTGCTGCTGGATGCCGATATCCAGCTGCAGGCTGGCATCTTGCCAGCCTTGTTGGCACACAAGCAGCGCGATAACCGCCAGTTCGTCTCGCTGATGGCTGACCTGCGCCGTACCAGCTTCTGGGATCGCCTGCTGCTGCCGCCCTTTGTTTACTACTTCAAGCTGATCTACCCCTTCGCCATTTCCAATTCGGACTCACGCCTGGTGGCGGCTGCTGCGGGCGGCTGTATCCTGGTCGACAGCGAAGCGCTGCAGCGCGCTGGCGCATTTGCCAGCCTGCGCAACGCCCTGATCGACGACTGCACGCTCGCGCGCCAGGTCAAGAACGCTGGCTACCGCACCTGGCTGGGCCTCAGCCGCGACGTGGTCAGCCTGCGCCCGTACGGTAGCCTGGGTTCCATCCACGACATGGTGGCCCGCTCCGCCTTCACCCAGCTTGGTTACTCCACCCTGCTGCTGCTGGTCGTGACGGTACTCTTTGTCGTCGCCTACGGCCTGCCATTTGTGCTGCTGGTGTCCACGTCAACCTGGCGCCTGGGGGTCATCGCCCTGGGGGCCATGATGCTCAGCTACCTGCCCATGCTGCGCTATTACCACATGCGCCTGATCTGGGCGCTCCTGCTGCCGCTGGCCGCCGTACTTTATCTAGGCATGACCTGGAGCTCGGCCGTTCGCTATTGGCGCGGCGTGCGTTCGCGCTGGAAGGACCGTACCTATAGCACTTGACGCGCTCCGCGCAGCCTCTATGCCGTCCGGCAGGCTTGGAAGATGGGAGCGCTGTGGCTAAAGTCGGGTGCTGGACTTTCACTCGCCTGCCTTAGGGCGGCCCACGCTTGGGGAGCATTCATGCCTCGTTTCCGTCTACTTGCGATCGCCATGTCTGTCGCACTCGCCGCCTGTTCGCAATCCCACAACGAAGCTGGCCAAGCGCCAGCCGCGGCCGGCAGCGCGCCCGCCAAGCCGTCCACGGCCGCAGTCGCGGAAGCGCCGGCCAGCAATCCGTTCTTCACCGTCAGCACGCTGCCCTACCAGGCGCCGCCGTTCGACAAGATCAAGGACAGCGACTACCAGCCTGCGATCGAAGAGGGCATGAAGCAGCAATTGGAAGAAGTCGAGAAGATCGCCAACAACCCCGAGCCGCCCACGTTCGAAAACACCTATGTGGCGCTGGAAAAAACCGGTGTGCTGCTGCATCGCGTAATGGCGGTGTTCAATGCCATCACGGCCGCCAACACCGACGACGCCCTGCAGAAGGTGCAGGAAGACGAAGCCCCCAAGCTGGCTGCGCATGAAGATGCGATCCATCTCAACGACAAGCTGTTCCAACGCATCCAGGCGGTCTACGACCAGCGCGATTCACTCAAGCTTGATCCGGAATCGCAGCGTCTGATCGACGTGGTCTACCGCCAGTTCGTGATGGCCGGCGCCAAGCTGTCCGACGCCGACAAGGCCAAGCTCAAGGATTACAACAAGGAAGAAGCCGCACTGGAAGCGCAGTTCAACAACAAGTTGCTGGCCGCCGGGAAAGACGGTGCGCTGGTCGTCGACGACAAGAGCAAGCTCGCCGGCCTTTCCGACGAGGACATCGCCGCTGCGGCGCAAGCGGCGAAGGATCGTCACCTCGATGGCAAGTGGGTACTCACTCTGCAGAACACCACCCAGCAACCGCTGCTGCAGGACCTGACCGATCGCGATACCCGCAAGGCGCTGTTCGAAGCCTCGTGGACGCGCGCCGAAAAGGGCGATGCCAATGACACCCGCGACGTCATCGAGCGTATCGCGCAGTTGCGCGCACAGGAAGCCAAGTTGCTCGGTTTCCCCGACTACGCCGCGTGGTCATTGCAGGATCAGATGGCCAAGACGCCGGAAACGGTGATGAGCTTCATGGAGAAGCTCGCACCGGCAGCCGTCGCACGCGCCAAGGCGGAAGCCGCCGACATCCAGAAGCAGATCGACAAGGACCAGGCCGCGCTCAAGCAGCCCAGCTTCAAGCTTGAACCGTGGGATTGGGAGCATTACGCCGAGGAGGTGCGCAAAGCCAAGTACGACCTCGACGAGTCGCAGATCAAGCCGTACTTCGAGCTCGACAACGTGCTGCAGAACGGCCTGTTCTACGCCGCCAACCAGCTCTACGGCCTCACCTTCAAGGAGCGCAAGGACATTCCCGTCTACAACCCGGACGTGCGCGTGTTCGAAATATTCGACAAGGACGGCAAGTCGCTGGCGCTGTTCTACTGTGACTACTTCAAACGCGACAACAAGAACGGCGGCGCGTGGATGGACAACTTCGTGCAGCAGTCCAAGCTGCTCGGCACCAAGCCGGTGATCTACAACGTCGCCAACTTCACCAAGCCCGCACCGGGCCAGCCGGCGCTGCTGTCGACTGACGACGTGATCACCATGTTCCACGAGTTCGGCCACGGCTTGCACGGCATCTTCGCCGATGAAGAATACCCGACGCTGTCCGGCACGCAGACGGCGCGCGACTTCGTGGAATTTCCCTCGCAGTTCAACGAACACTGGGCGTTCGATCCGAAGGTGTTCGCCAATTACGCCAAGCACTACAAGACCGGCGAACCCATGCCGCAGGCACTGGTCGACAAGATCAAAAAGGCGCGCTTCTTCAACAAGGGCTACGACATGACCGAGCTGGTGGCGGCAGCCATGCTCGATATGAACTGGCATATGCTCACCGCCGACCAGCCGAAGCAGGACGCCGATGCATTCGAAGCGGCCGCGCTCAAGAAAGACGGCGTGGACCTTTCCTACGTGCCGCCGCGCTACCGCTCCAGCTACTTCTTGCACATCTGGAGCAACGGCTATGCGGCCGGCTACTACGCCTACCTGTGGACGCAGATGCTCGCCGACGATGCCTTCGAAGATTTCCAGCAGCACGGCGGCCTGACGCGCGAAAACGGCGATCGCTTCCGCGCCATGATCCTCTCGCGCGGCAACACCGAAGAACTCGCCAAGCTGTACAAGGATTGGCGCGGCCAGGACCCGAGCATCGAGCCGATGCTGATCCATCGTGGCTTGAAACAAGCGCCGGCGAAATAAGCGGGAACAAAAAAGGCCGGCATTTCGCCGGCCTTTTTCTATGGGGCGTAGCGGCGAGGGTTTCGTGATCAGGCGTCAGAGAATTGCCTGCAAGCCCTTATCAGCGATGACATTGAGCAGTTTGAGGGCAGGCCCAGTGGGATGGGTTTCGCCTTGCTCCCACTTGCGTACGGTCGAGGCAGATGTGTGCAAATGAAGGGCGAACACAGGCTGGCTGAACTTTAAGGTTTCGCGCAGACGCTTGATGTCGGCAGCACTGAACTCCCGCACCGGCGATGGGCAGATCGCGTCGAACTGGCGCATCGTCACCTTGCTGATCGCGCCCGCTTGGTGGAGCGCGGTCAGGTCATCTCGCAGGCTTTCAATGATCTTGCTCACAATGCACCTCGAATAACACGCCCGACTGCAACGCCTTCGACAAAGCCTCGGCGGACAGCGCCAGAAACACCTTGCCGGCGAACTGCAATGCCTTTTTTTCGTCGTGCGTGATGTTTGCCCTGTCGTTCTTGGGGAAACCATGCAGGAACACGTAGCGGCTACCGATCCTGGCCGACAGCAGCGTGCGGTAGCCACCGCGTTTGCCGCCCCCGGGACGGGCAATCCGCTTCTTGTAAAGGAGGCCTCCCAAGTCCGCGTCGATCAAACCGCTCTCCATCTCCTTGACTGCCTTGCATAAGATTGCGTCGGGGAGTTTCTCGTCCGACAGCCATCGTGCAAAGTCCTTTCGCTTGAGAATGCGCGCCATCTTGGCTTCCAAAAACTATACCCGATACGGGCATAGTTTTCCAACGCTGGCGGTGTGGTGTCCAGACGGAGTTACAACAAAATGTATAGGGCGTTTTCTCCGCCTGATGTCGGTTATGTGCGAATCATCCGAACCGTTCGCGCAAGCGAACAAGCTTTATGCAGTTGTCGCCGACGATCGCTCGAAAGTTGACATTGATCTCTGGATGATCGACAACGCGTTCCCAGAACGTCGTCGCCCACGCTGCGGCGGCCTGCCACTGAGGCAGTGTGCCGCGCAGTGCGTGAATAGATGCATGAATAGATATTTCAAATCAAATACCTTGAAATACAATAATTTATGTATGCGTATGGCGGCCCGATGAATAGATATTGGCCATGGCTGGCGCCATCACCACAGGAGCGGCGACGCGCTCAATCAAGCAGCCACTGCTGCGGCGGCAGTCCGTTGTTGGTCTCGATCTGCCTTGCTGTGTTGTAACCGGCCGGCATTGCGCCGGCCGGAAGACGTTGTAGAGCGCCTGCTTTTGCGGTGCGATCAGCTGCCGATATCGCGCAGCCGCTTGCCGCTCATCAGGTTGCGTTCGATCTGCTCCAGCGTCACGCCCTTGGTTTCCGGCACCAGCCAGAAGGTGAGCACGATGAACACGGCGTTGAGGCCCGCATACAGCCAGAACGTGTTGGTGTGGCCGAAGCTGTTGAGCAGGGAGAGGAAGGTGAAGCCAACCACCATGTTGGCAATCCAGTTGGTCATGGTGGAGCAGCCGATGCCGAAGTCGCGGCCCTTCAATGGCTGCACTTCCGAACACAGCGTCCAGATCAGCGGACCGGCCGACATGGCGAAGCCGACGATGAACACCAGCAGCATGACGACGGCGAACATCTGCATGCCATGCGAACCGGTGCCCATCAGGCTGCCGACCACACCGAGGCCCACGGCCATCACGGCGAAACCGGTGTACAGGATCGGCTTGCGACCCCAGCGGTCGATCAGGGCGATGGCGATGAAGGTGGCCAGCACGTTGGTCAGGCCGACGATCGCGGTAAACCACATTTG